>JBMOOW010000013.1:0-21691 GCA_049323195.1 Pseudomonadota bacterium
GCAGCCGCCGCGCGGCCCGGCTAGCATCGGCGCATGGATTCCCTGTCCCAGATCGTGCTGGGTGCCGCCGTCGCGGCCGCCATCGCGCCCGCCGGCCACCGCCGGGCGGCCCTGCTCGCAGGCGCCGCGCTCGGCACGCTGCCCGACCTCGACGTCTTCGTCGTCAACGCGCTCACCGACAACCCCGTCCAACGCATGACCTGGCATCGGGGCTTCAGCCATTCGCTGCTGGTGCTGCCGCTGCTCGGCGCGTTGATCTGGGCGCTCTTTCGCCGCAGGCCCGGCAGCCGGGTGTCGCAGGCGCCGGCGCGCTGGTTCTGGGCGATCCAGCTCGCACTCCTCACGCATCCCCTGCTGGATGCCTTCACCGTCTATGGCACGCAGCTGCTCTGGCCGCTGCGGCCACCGCCGGCGATGTGGTCGAGCGTCTTCATCATCGACCCGCTGTATACGGTCTGGCTGCTCGCGGCCTGCGTTGCGGCGTGGATCCTGCGCGAGCGCCGCGGCGCGCAGCGGGCGCTGGTGCTCGGGCTGGCGCTGAGCACCGGCTACCTGGGCTGGTCGCTGCTGGCGAAATCGATGGTGGAGCGGGAAGCCGGGCGGAGCCTTGCGGCCATCGGCCTCGCCGACGCGCCCCGCTTCTCGGTGCCCATGCCCTTCAACACGCTGCTGTGGCGCGTGGTGGCGATGACGCCGGACGGCTTCGTCGAGGGCGAACGCTCGCTGGTGGCCGACCGGGGCCCGATCAGGTTCAGGCGCTATCGGTCTGATGTCGCCGAATTGCGCAAGGTCGCCCAGTGGGCGGACGTGCGCGAACTGGGCTGGTTCAACCGAGGCTTCATGAAGGCCGAAGTACGCGAGGAACGCCTGGTGCTCACCGACCTGCGCATGGGCAGCGAGCCGGACTACACCTTCCGCTTCATCGTCGCCGAGCGCGGCGGCGACGGCTGGGTGCCGGTACCGGTGCGGCAGCCGCAATGGCCCTGGCAGGCGCGGCGGCGGCTGTCGGCGATGTGGACGCGGATCTGGGCGCAGCCGGAGGTGGAAGGATGAGCGACGGACCCGATGCCGACGCCCGGCGCCGCGCGGTGGAACGCATCGCCGCGCTGATGGCCCAAGCGCGTGCCGGCGGGCCTGCCGGCCTGCTCGGCCAGGGGCTGGCCCAGCCCGGCCGTGGCGCAGGCGCTGGCCGAGCTGCGCGCGCTGGACCCGGCACTGCAGCGCCGCATCGCCCGGGCCATGGTGCAGTCGCGGGGCGATCCGGATGCGCTGCGCGCCCTGCTCGATGCCGGCGCGTCGCCAACGTCCGCTTCCCGCAGTGCCGGCACGCGCTTCGGGCCACGCCCGCCCACGGTGGTGGATGCGCGCGGCGGCATACCCGCGCTC
Source organism: Pseudomonadota bacterium (assembly GCA_049323195.1). Classification (GTDB taxonomy): domain Bacteria; phylum Pseudomonadota; class Gammaproteobacteria; order Xanthomonadales; family Xanthomonadaceae; genus Cognatilysobacter. The sequence goes on from JBMOOW010000013.1 coordinate 1,387, forward strand.
GCGATCGTGGTCGGCCTGGTCTGCGCCCTGCTCGCGGCGGCCTGGATCGCCGCTCAGTAGACGACGGCGCGTGCCTGCACGAAGCAGTAGAAGAACACCGCGTCCGGGTCGCTCTGCACCCTGCGCATTTCCTCGCGCATGCCGTCGACCACGTCGGGCGTGACGGCGCCCGCCTCGATGAGCTTGTCGGCCGCCGAGAGCAGCAGGTCCTCCCAGAACGCGATCATGACCTTGCGCCGCGCGGGCTCGCGGTTGTCGAAATGGAAGGTCTTGATCTCGGTGGTGACGTCGCGATAGCCGCCGGCCAGAAGCAGGTTGCCCAGCTTGGCGCCCACGAAGGGGTCGCCGCCGTGCTCGTACTGGAAGTCGTTGAAGGCCATCCAGTAACGCCACACGTTGGGCGAGTACGGGTCGAGCAGGAACGAGGAGTTCATCACCTCGGTGATGTAGACCGGCGAGCCGGGCGCGAGCGCGCGGCGCACTTCGCTGAGCACGCGCGCGGGCGAGGGCACGTGCTCGAGCACCCAGCACAGGAACGCCGAGTCGAAGCTGCGGGCTTCGAAGGGCAGGTCGGTGGCATCGGCGCGGTGCAGTGCGTAGCGACCTTCCAGCCAGGGCATCTGCCCGAGGTTTGCGCGTGCCGCCGCCAGCTGGTCCTCGCTCAGGTCCACGCAGGTGGCGTGCAGGTCGGGGAAGCGGCGCAGCAGGATCTCGGTCTGCGCGCCCGCGCCGCTGCCCACTTCCAGCAGGCGCCGCGCGCCGGTGTAGTCGATGTTGCGGAAGATGGTGGACTCGGCGATGCGCGCCTGCCGCTGCAGCCGCGCCTGTTCGGTCGGCGAGTAACCGTGCAGGTAGACGGTGTCGGAAGCATGGGCTGGCATCGAAGGCTCCGGAGGACAGGTCTCAACCGCGGATGCACACGGAGGGTCACGGACCGGGAAAGCCACAGGCCTCGCCCGGCTACGCGCCCAATCTGTGTTCGTTCGTGTTAACCCGCGGTTGAAGCGCTACGCCGCGATCCCGAGCGCATCCCCCGCGATCAGCGCATCGAAGTAGTCGCGCGTGAGCCGCAGTTGCGCTTCGGCCGTTTCCGCCGCGTTGACGACCGCGCGGAACGCGGCATTCTCCGGCCGGTCCCTGGCGTACCAGCCCAGGTGCTTGCGGGCGATGCGCACGCCCGAGAGTTCACCGTAGAACGCATGTAGCGCTTCGAGATGGCCAAGCAGCACGTCGCGTACCTCGGCCAGCGACGGTGGCGGCAGCTCCTCGCCGGTAGCGAGGAAGTGTGCGACCTCGCGGAAGATCCACGGCCGGCCCTGCGCCGCGCGGCCGATCATCACCGCGTCGCAGCCGGTGTAGGCCAGCACCTGCGCGGCCTTGCGCGGGGAGTCGATGTCGCCATTGGCGATCACCGGGATCGACAGCGCGGCCTTCACTTCGGCGATCGTGTCGTACTCCGCGGTGCCGGTGTACTGCTGGTCGCGCGTGCGGCCGTGGATGGCCAGCGCCGCGATGCCGGCGCTCTCCGCGATGCGCGCGATGCGCAGGGCGTTCCTCGCATCGCTCGCCCAGCCGGTGCGGATCTTCAGCGTGACGGGCACATCGACCGCGGCGACCATCGCATCGAGGATGCGCCCCACCAGCGCCTCGTCGCGCAGCAGCGCCGAGCCCGCCCAGGCATTGCAGACCTTCTTGGCCGGGCAGCCCATGTTGATGTCCACGATCTGCGCGCCGTGGGCCACGTTGTGGCGCGCGGCCTCGGCCATCACCCCGGGCACCGTGCCGGCGATCTGCACGCTGATCGGCGCGGGCTCGTCCACGTGGTCCATGCGGTGGCGCGACTTCGCGGTGTTCCAGAACCGCGGGTCGGACGTGGTCATCTCCGAGACGCACAGGCCCGCGCCCAGCCGCTTGCAGAGCAGCCGGAAGGGCTTGTCGGTGACGCCCGCCATGGGCGCCAGCACCACGCGGGGCGCGATCTCGTAGGGGCCGATGCGCATGGGCGCGATTCTACCGGCGCACCGGCGCCCGGCCGTTCAGGCGCGGCGGCGTGCCTGCCGGCGGCGGCGCCAGAACAGGAAGCCAGTGACCAGCAGGAAGGCCGGCATCAGGCCCGACAGGAACGTCAGCCAGCGCAGCGGTTCGCCGCCGGCCACGCCGATGTGCAGCGGGTAGATCGTATTGGCCGCGCGCGCACCCGTCGGCTCGCGCGTGGCCGCCGACACCTGCAGCGCGCGCGTGCCGGCCGCGTCGACCGTGACCGTGCTGCGGCCGTTCGGATGCCACTCGCCGGCCTGCTTCGCACGGAAGCCGACGGTGCCCGCGTCGGCCGCGGGCAGGGCCAGGCGCGTGAGGCGGGCATCGTCCACCGCCTTCGAGGCAACGGCCAGCACGCGCTCCCATCGCACCGGTGCTGCAGGCAGCTCCGGCGCAGGCGGCGCGGTGGCCTGTCCACCGAAGGCCGAGGTGATCAGCCCGCGCGCGGCCTCGTGATAGACCATGCCCAGTCCCGTCAGCGTCGACAGCACCAGGAGCGGCAGCAGTACCACGCCACTGGCGCGATGCCAGCTCAGCCAGCGACGGATCGGCGGCCCGCGATGGACGCGCAGTTGCGCGAGCATGCGACCGCGCGCGGGCCACCACAGGTAGAGGCCGACGAGTACGAGGCCGAGGCAGACGAAGCCGAGCACGCCGAGCACCTTCTCGCCCGTCTCGCCGGCCAGCAGGTGCGTATGCAGTTGGTGCAGCCAGAGCAGCAGGTCGCCGTCGGGATCGCGTTCGAGCAGTACACGGCCGTCGTCGGTGGCGTAGTGCACGCGACGATCGCCCTCGTGGAAGCCGATCCAGGTGGGCATCGTCTCCGAGGGGAACTGCAGCGCGCGCAGGCCGTCCTCGCGCCCACGCTCGACGATGCGCTCGACCACGGCCGGATCGACGTGTGCCGTGCCGGCCGCGAGCTGCGGCTGCTGCCAGCGCAGGATCTCCTCGTGGAAGACCAGCGCGCTGCCGCTCAGGCCGATGAGCGCGAACACCAGGCCCACGGTCAGGCCGACCCACAGGTGCAGCCAGGCCAGCACCGCGCGCATGCGCCGCCGCGGCACCGCGGCAGCCTGCGGCGGCAACGTCAGAACGCGTGCGTCCACGCCAGTGTCAGCACGCGGCCACGGCCGGCGACGAAGGTGTCGTTGCGCGGCGTGCTCTGCGAGTAGTAGGTGACGTACTGCTCGCCCAGCAGGTTCTCGATGCCGACGGTGAGCGCGCCCACCGGCAGGCCGACGCGCGCCTGCAGATCGACGGTGGTGTAGCCGTCGAAGCGGGCGACCGTCACGCCGCGGCGGTCGAACTCGCGGTCCAGCGCACGGCTGGCCTGCAGGCGCGTGCTGAACGCGGGCGTCCAGGCCTGCGTCCAGTACGCGGTGGCGCGGTCGGGGCTGACGTTGATGCCGGGCAGGTCGCTGTCGACGCGGTCGTCGCCGTTGCTGTCGTAGCGCGCGTGCGTGCCGGCGTAAGCGACGCCGACGCGACCCGCCGGCATGAAGGCCCAGGCCGCGTTCGCCTCCAGGCCCTCGATCTCGGTGCGCTCGCGAACCACGTTGTAGGTCTGCGTGGCGGTGTCGAAGGCCAGGCGCGCGCCGAAGTCCGAATCGGAACGGTAGTAGGCCAGGTGCGCCTGCCAGGTGCCGTCGTCGTAGTCGATGCCGACCTCGCGGTTGTCGGCGATCACCGGCGAGAGGTCGACGAGGCTGTCCACGCGCTGGCCGGGCTGGGTGATGCCGCGCAGCACGCGGCCGATGTCGGCGACCGTGTAGCCCTCCGCATACGAGGCATAAAGCTTGAGCGCCGGGGTGGCCTCCCAGACCGCGCCTACATTCGGCAGCAGCTCGCTCGTGCGTGGCGAGCCGCCCTGCACGAAGCGGCTGCCGCCGGCGTTGGCGGGGATGGTGGTGTAGTCGTCGACTTCCAGGCGCCCGCGCTCGTGGCGCAGGCCGCCGGTGAGCAGCAGGCGGTCGGCCACGCGCCACTCGGCCTGCAGGAAGGGCGAGACGGACTCGTAGGTGGTTTCCGGCACCCAGTCCAACCCGGCGCGGACGAGCTCCTGGCGCGTGGTGTCGCGCGCCAGGTCCAGGCCCAGCGTCGTGCGAAGCGGCAGGCCGAACAGCTCCCCGCGCGACCACGCCATCTTCGCCCCCAGCTTCTCGGAGACGTTCTGCGACTGGTCGAACCAGTTCGGATCGCGGCCGTCGCGCCAGAAGTCGCCCCAGTAGCTGCCGCCGTAGAGCGCGGCGAAGTCCACCCAGTACAGCTGCGCGGACAGGCTGCCGCCGGCGAGGTCGGCATCGCCATAGTCGAGCGCGAGCGAGGTGCTGCGATTGCGCGGGCCTTCGCCCGGCAGCCCGCCGCGACGCGAGGTGGCGAGCTGGCCGGTGGCCACGTTGCCGTCGACCGTCGAGTAGTCGTTGTCGCCCTGCAGGCGGTAGTGGTTGGCGGTGAGCTGCAGGCGGCGGTCGGCGTCCAGCGCCCAGCCGGCCTTGGCGAACAGGCCGCGGCTGGCGGCGTCCATCAGGTCGCCCTGCACGTCGTTGACCGCGATCGCGCGGCCGTCGCCGTCGTAGTACAGGCCTTCGCGCGCGTAGGACGCGCCGCCCACGAAGTCGAACGCGCCGCGACGTGTGCCGAGCAGCCAGGACGCGCGCCAGCCGGTGCTGTCGTCCTCGCGCGGCAGCGCCGTGCTCGCGCCCAGGCTGACGTGCTGCACCACCGCGCCATCCTCGCGCGGCGCGCGGCGGGTGATGATGTTGATGATGCCGCCCGACGCGCCCAGGCCCTGCAGGGCATTCGCACCGTGGATGACCTCGATGCGCTCGATCATGGCCGGGTCGATGGTGTGGCCGTCGCGCCCGCCCTCGCGCAGCGGGGTGGACTGCGGAATGCCGTCGACCAGGTACAGGGGCTTGCGCCCCCGCAGCGTCTCGCCGCTGTTGGTCAGCTTCTGGCGCGACGGGGTGAACGAGGGGATCAGGTTGGCCAGCACCTGCGACAGGTCCTGCGTGACCGCGAGCTGCTGCTCGAGCTGCACGCGGTCGATCACCGTGATGGTGTTGGGCAGCGCGGCCTCGGAATAGGGCACGCGGCTGGTGCTGGCGGAGACGGTGACGCGGTCGAGCTCGCGCGGGTCGTCCTCGGCCGCTACGGCGGGTGCCAGGGCGAGGATCAGGACGCCCGACAGGGCGCGGGCGAGCGGGGTGGTGCGGGGCATGTGGGGTCCAGCGGCAGCGCGTCGAAGGCTCGCATGGTAGTGCGAATCATTCGCATCCGCCACCCGCGCGAGTGGTCACGGCATGCAGCTGCGGCCCGACGCGACGAATCCGGCGTGGATCAGAGACCGAAGCGCGCGTGCACGTCGTCGCGGCGCGGCATCGAGGCGGCCGCGCCGGGCCGCTCGGTGGACAGCGCGGCATAGGCGGATGCGAACGCGACCGCCTCGCCGAACGATGGCGCGCCGCCGGCCAGCGCGGCGCAGAGCGCGCCGTTGAAGGCATCGCCCGCGCCGGTGGTATCGACGGCGCGCACCGGGCGCGCCTGCACCCGGTAGGCAGCCTCACGATCGCCATGCAACGCCGCGCCGTGCGAAACGAAGCAGCCCGCCGCGCCGAGCGTGACCACCACCGTGCCGCGCGCGAGGGCACGGCAGTGCGTGTGCAGGCGGGCGTCGTCGAGCCCGGCGACGTCGTCCGGAGCCAGCGCGATGCCGGCGTGCCGCTGCAGCAGTGCGGCGAATTCGGTCTCGTTGGGCGTGAGCACGTCGGCCAGCGCCAGCAACCCGGCGTCGACCTCCGCGTTCGCGGGCGCGGGGTTGAGCACCGCCAGCGCGCCCCGTTCGCGCGCCAGCTCCAGCGCGCGTGCCACGGCGTCAACGGGCGTTTCCAGCTGCGCGAGGACCACCGCCGGCGCGTCAGTACCCCCGAACGCGGCCTCCACGTGCCCGGCCTGCAGCGCGCCGTTGGCGCCCGGCGCGACCGCGATCGAATTGCGGCCATGCGCATCGACGAAGATCCCGGCGCTGCCGGTGGGCAGGTCGCAGCGAACATCACGCAGGTCGATGCCGTCGGCCACCGCGAGCGCGCGGGCGAGCACGCCGCCTGCGTCCTCGCCCAGCGCGCAGCAAAAGCGCGTGGGCGCGCCGCTGCGCGCGGCGGCCACGGCCTGGTTGAAGCCCTTGCCGCCCGGGCCGCTGGAATAGGCCGCCGAGCGCGTCTCGCCCGGCACGGGCAGGGCATCGAGCGTCCAGACGTGGTCGACGTTGAAGCTGCCGACCACCCACGCGCCGCCGCTCATGGCTCAGCCCAGGTAGGTGAGCACGCCCGCGATGGTCGCGGTCATGAAGGTGGCGATGGAACCGCCCAGCACGGCGCGCAGGCCGAAGCGGGCGAGGTCGCTGCGGCGCTCGGGTGCGAGGCCGCCGATACCGCCGATCTGGATGGCGATCGAACTGAAGTTGGCGAAGCCGCAGAGCGCGTACGTGGCGATCAGCGCGCCCTCGGGGCTGAGCACGACGCCGGGCAGCTCGCCGTGCAGGATCTTGGCGAACTCCATATAGGCGACGAACTCGTTGATCACCACCTTCTGCCCGATCAGCGAGCCCACCACCTGCGCGTCCTGCCAGGGCGTGCCGATCACCCAGGCGATGGGCGCCAGCACGAAGCCGAAGATGGTGGCCAGGTCGGTCGGGCGGCCGATTGCCGAGGAGATGCCGGTGACCTCGCCCAGCCAGGTCAGCGGGGCGTTCACCATCGCGATCAGCGCGATGAAGGCCAGCAGCATGGCGGCGATGTTGAGCGCGAGCTTCAGGCCGTCGCCCGCGCCCGCGGCCGCGGCGTCGATCACGTTGGCGGTGGTCTTCTCGACCTCCATCTTCACCGTGCCGCGGGTCAGCGGCTCCTGCGTCTCGGGGACGAGGATCTTGGCGATCACCAGCGTGGCCGGCGCGGCCATGATCGAGGCCGCCAGCAGGTGCTTGGCGTAGAAGGCCTGCTGCGCCGGGTCGCCGCCGCCGAGCATGCCCACGTAGGCCGCCAGCACGCCGCCGGCGATGTGGGCCATGCCACCGATCATCATGGTGATGAGTTCGGACTGCGTCATGCGCGGGATGTAGGGGCGCACGGTGAGCGGCGCCTCGGTCTGGCCGATGAAGACGCTCGCGCAGACGGAGGTGGTTTCCGCGCCGGACACGCGCATCACCCGGGTGATCGCCCAGGCCATGCCGCGCACGATCCACTGCATCACGCCCAGGTGGTAGAGCACGCCCATGAAGGCGGCGAAGAAGATGATGGTGGGCAGCACCTGGAAGGCGAAGATGAAGCCGAACTTCGTCGTGTCCATCAGACCGCCGAAGATGAACTTCGAGCCTTCGCCTACGAAGCTCAGGATGCGCACGAAGCCCTGGCCGATCGCGTCGAACACGTCCTTGCCGCCCGGCACCAGCAGCACCAGCGCGGCGAAGCCGATCTGCAGGGTGATGCCGGTGGCGACGAGCTTCCAGTCGACCGCCCGCCGGTTGTTGGAGAACAGCCAGGCGATGCCGACCAGGACGGCCAGCCCGAACAACCCGAATGCGATGCGGGCCAATGCGTCCACGGAAACTCCCCTGACTCGTTATGCCGGCGTGATGGCGACGCGCGAGCCTAGACGGCGCGGGCGTGGGCGGCAAGCAGCGCCGGCTTAACGGGCTCAGCCGATGCCGCGAACCGCAACCCAGGCCGCAAGCACGGCGAAGACGGCGGCGGCCGTCCAGCGCGCCGCGCGCAGGGGCAGGCGGTCGGCGAAGCGGTGGCCCAGCAGCACGACCGGCACGTTCGCGGCCATCATGCCCAGGGTGGTGCCGAGGATGACCTGCCCCAGCGCATCGAAGCGCGTGGCCAGCAGCACGGTCGCCAGCTGCGTCTTGTCGCCGATCTCGGCGAGGAAGAAGGCCACCAGCGCGGCGAGGAAGGCCGAGCCGCTCGAGCGGGGACGCTCGTCGCCGTCCAGCCGGTCGGGGCGCAGCGTCCACAGCGCCACGGCGGCGAAGCTGGCGGCCACCATCCAGCGCATGGCATGCGGGGAGACGAGCGTGGAGATCCAGTGGCCCAGCCATGCGGCGAGCGCATGGTTGGCCACGGTCGCGACGAGGATGCCCGCGACGATCGGCCCGGGCCGGCGGTAGCGCGCGGCCAGCAGGAGGGCGAGGAGCTGCGTCTTGTCGCCGATTTCGGCGAGGGCGACGGTGGCGGTCGAAACGAGGAGTGCGCTCACGGCAGGTCCATGGCCGGGCAGACACGGAGAGGCGACGCGCATCCGGCCGATGCGCCATCGCCTCCGGTCTTGCCCCGGACCGTCGCCGGTCCTCCGCGCACCATGGCCGGCCGGCCAAGTGTGTTGACGCGCGGGCCGTCGATGCGACGGCGGACTACTCCCCGAAAGGGTGGCGCATTGTATCCCACGCCTTCGCAGGGCGCCTCCCCCGCGGCGATGCTGTGCACGGAAACCGCAAAGCGCTTCATGCGCGCCGCGAGCGCGCCCTGCGGCGACGGACCCTACGCGGGCCGCGTTTACGATGCGCATCCCCACCAGGAGAAGCCCATGCGCTACCGCCGCCTCGGAACATCCGGCCTGCAGCTCTCGGCGCTGTCGTTCGGTGCCTGGCTGACCTTCGGCAACCAGGTGCCGCGCGGCGAATGCCGCAACCTGGTCGCCGCGTCCTGGGATCACGGCATCACCTTCTTCGACAATGCCGAAGGCTATGCCAGCGGCGAGGCCGAGAAGGTCATGGGCGACGTCATCGCCGACCTGCGCCTGCCGCGCGACGGCTACTGCGTCTCCAGCAAGGTCTTCTTCGGCTCCGCGCAGGATCCGCGCCCCACCCAGCGCGGGCTCTCGCGCAAGCACGTACACGATGCCTGCCACGCCGCGCTGCGGCGCCTGCGCGTGGATGCGCTCGACCTCTACTTCTGCCACCGGCCCGATCCCGATACGCCGGTGGAGGAGACGGTATGGGCGATGGACGCGCTGATCCGCCAGGGCAAGGTGCTGTACTGGGGCACGTCCGAGTGGCCCGCGCAGCTGATCCGCGAGGCGCATCGCGTGGCCCGGGCGCACCACCTGCACCCGCCCACCATGGAGCAGCCGCAGTACAACCTGCTGCATCGCGAGCGCGTCGAGCTCGAGTACGCACCGCTGTATGCCGAGCTCGGCCTCGGCACCACGACCTTCTCGCCGCTGGCCTCGGGGCTGCTGACGGGCAAGTACGCCGCCCGGAATGCCGAGGAACCGGCACGGCTGGAGCGCGAGGGCATGAGCTGGCTGCGGCGCATCGTGGTCGGCGATCCGGGCGAGCGACGGCTCGAGCGGGCGCGAGGCTTCGCCGAGGCCGCACGCATGCTCGGCCATCCGCCGGCCACGCTCGCGATCGCCTGGTGCCTGCGCAATCCGCACGTGTCCAGCGTGATCCTCGGCGCCAGCCGCGTGGAGCAGCTCCTGGAGAACCTGCAGGCGCTCGAGCTCCTGGAGCGGGTAGGCGATGCGGAATGGCAGCAGGTGGAAGCCGCGGTCGTCTGAGTCCATCGGCGCCGGCCGGAGGGCACGGCGCGACGGTTCCAGCCGGCGCGGTTGACCGCAAGACGAGAACGATTATCATTGGCGGCAAGCGGCCGGTCGGTGACCGGCCGCGCGCGCCACGCTGCACCCCCGGTCGCAGGGCGACACGTCCCGGATGACTTCGCGAACCTGCCGCGTCGCCACGAGGAGCCGATGCGCCGCGCCGGCGCGCTCTGCCGGCTGCGCGTAAGGCCACTCGACACCGTCGTCAGCAGATCCAACCGGCGCGCAGGGCACGACGCCATGCGCGCCACCGCCTCACCACAACCCACTCTCTCCGAGTGCCAGCCGCGGCCCGCCGCATGCCAGCCCTCTCGGTGCCTTTACCGAAGCGACTGCCATGCCCGCCAAGCCCTTGTCCCTCGCCATCCTCGCCGTGCTCGCGGCGCCCGCATTCGCCGCCGGGCCCGCCGACGCCGTCGATGCGAACGCGTACGAGCTCGACACCGTCACCGTCACCGCCACCCGCACCGAGCGCACGCTCGCCGAGGTGCCGACCACCGTCAGCGTGATCGACCGCGAACGGCTCGACCGCGAGCTGGTGCGCGACCTCAAGGACCTCGTCCGCTACGAGCCCGGCGTGTCGGTCGGCAGCGGCACCGGCCGCTTCGGCCTGCGCGACCTGCGCATCCGCGGCCTCGGCGGCAACCGGGTGCGGATCGAGACCGACGGCATCGCGGTGTCCGACGCCTTCTCGATCGGCAGCTTCGCCGACGCCAACCGCAACTTCGTCGACCTCGACACCCTCAAGCGCGTGGAGATCGTGCGCGGCCCCGCGTCCGCGCTGTACGGCTCCGACGCGCTGGGCGGCGTGGTCGCCTTCGTGACCAAGGACCCCGCCGACTATCTGGCGCCGGGCAAGGACGCCCACCTCGGCCTGAAGTTCGGCTACGAGAGCGACTGGCGCGGCCTGTTCGCCGGCGCCACCACCGCGTTCGGCGGCGAGCGCTGGTCCGGCCTGCTGGTGGTCGGCCACCGCCAGGGGCAGGAGACCGACAACCAGGGCGATCGCGCCACGCGCGACGCCACCCGCACCGCGCCGAACCCGCAGTCGCGCGATGGACGCAGCCTGCTGGCGAAGGTCGTGCACGCCCCCGACGAGGCGCAGCGCTGGCGGCTGACCGTCGAGGGCAACGAGGACGCCACCGAGACCGACGTGCTGAGCCAGCTCGGCTTCCAGCCGCGCACCCGCGCCACCGTCGGCGCGATGCGCGGCGACGACCACCAGACCCGGGCGCGCGTGTCGCTGGCGTGGGAGCACGACGCGCTGCAATGGGCGCTCGCCGATCGCGCGCAGGTGCAGCTCTACCGGCAGGACAGCGAGACCACCCAGCGCACCGTCGAGCACCAGCGCAACGCCGCCGGCGTCGCGCTGCGGCGCGAGCGCGAGTTCAACTTCGACCAGCGCCTGCACGGGCTGGAAGCGGCGCTGCGCCGGGACTTCGCCACCGGCCGGATGCAGCACGCACTGACCTGGGGCCTTGACCTCAACCGTGCCCGCGTGCGGCAGAAGCGCGACGGGCGCGCGGTGACGCTCGCCACCGGCCAGGTCACCAACGTGGTGCCGCCGGACGTGTTCCCGGTACGCGACTTCCCGGTCTCGCAGATCGATACCGTCGCGCTGTTCGCGCAGGACGAGATCGAGCTGGCCGACGGCCGCCTGCGCCTGGTGCCGGGCGTGCGCGTCGACCGCTACGCGCTGCGCCCGCAGCGCGATCCGATCTTCGCCGCCGACAATCCCGGCATCGAACCGGCCGACGCCAGCGCGACCAGTGTCTCGCCCAAGCTCGGCGCCGTCTGGCGCTTCGGCAAGCACGCCTCGCTGTTCGCCAGCTACGCGCGCGGCTTCCGCGCGCCGCCGTACAACGACGTCAACCTCGGTTTCACCAACCTGCAGTTCGGCTACGCCAGCATTCCCAACCCGGACCTTGCGCCCGAGACCAGCGACGGCCTCGAGTTCGGTCTGCGCTATGCCGGGCCGGCGCTGCACGCCAGCCTGGCCGCCTTCCGCAACCGCTACGACGACTTCATCGAATCCGGCGTGCTCGTCAGCGCGCCGCCGGCAAGCCCGGTGCGCGTGTTCCAGGCGCGCAACGTGGCGCGCGCGACGATCGAGGGCGTGGAAGCGAAGGGCGCGCTCGACGCCGGCGCCCTGCGCGAGGCGCTGCGCGGCTGGACGCTGCAGGGCGCGGCGGCCTGGCAGCGCGGTGAGGACGAGCGCGACGGACGCCCGCTCAGCAGCGTCGATCCGGCACGCGCCTCGCTCGGCGTCGGCTACGAGGCCGGGCACTGGGGCGTGGGCCTGCACGGCCGCTTCGCGCGCCGCCAGCGGCGCATGCCCGAGCTGGCGCCCGGCATGGCGCAGTTCGTGCCGCCCGGCCACGGCGTGCTCGACCTGCTCGCGCACTGGGCGTTCGCGCCGGGCGCGACGCTCGACGTCGGCGTGTTCAACCTCGCCGACCGCAAATACTGGGACTGGTCGGACGTCAGCGGCCTCGATGCCGCCAGCCCGGTGCTCGACCGCTACACCCGTCCGGGCCGCAGCCTCGCGCTCAGCCTGGCGTTCGCCTGGTGACATCCAACGGAGGAGAGACGATGCGATACCTGCTGGCGGCCCTGCTGTGGCTGGGCCTTGCGATGACGGCCGCGGCGAAGCCGCCTGCCGACGGCTTCGGCGTGCTGGTGATGGCGCACGGCGGCGGTGCGACCTGGAACGGCGAGGTCGAACGCGCCCTGGCGCCGCTGCGCGAGGAGTTTCCGCTCGAGATCGCGTTCGGCATGGCCGAGGCGGGCAGCCTGCAGGCGGCGACCGACCGCCTGCGCGCGCAGGGCGTCACCCGCATCGGCGTGGTGCGGCTGTTCGTCAGCGGCGACAGTTGGTACGAGCGCACGCGGCAGATCCTCGGGCTCGCGCCCGGCGCGCCGGCGCGGCCGGCGGAGGACGCGCACGCGGCGCATGGGGGGCACGGTGGCCATTCGATGGCGTTCTGGCGGCTGGAGGGCGATGCGACGTTCGCGCTCGGCCGCGAGGGCCTGCTGGACGCCCCCGAGATGGGCGACGTGCTCGCGGTGCGGGCGCGCGCGCTCAGCAGCGATCCGACGCGCGAGGACGTGCTGATCCTGGCCCACGGGCCGGAGGACGATGCCGAGAACGAGCGCTGGCTCGCGCAGATCGATGCCCGCGCCGGAGCGGTGCGCCGCGCACTGCCGTTCCGCCGCGTGCAGGTGGAAACGCTGCGCGAGGACTGGCCGGAGAAGCGCGCCGAGGCCGAGGCACGCATCCGCGCGTTCGTGCAGCGCGCGCAGGCCGAGGGCGGCCGGGCGCTGGTGATCCCGTTCCGCGTGCAGGGCTTCGGCCCGTACCGGCAGGTGCTGGATGGCCTGGACTACGCAGCCGACGACCAGGGCCTGGTGCCCGATCCGCGCGTGGCCGACTGGGTGCGCCGGCAGGCCACAGCGCTGCGCGCGCAGCTCGGCACGCAGGCGGGCACCGTTTCCGCGCCGTCGAGCTGAGCGCGGCGGCGGCCCATCGCACCCGACGCGGGGCCGCCATCGCCATGGCAGGCACGACGCGCCCCGGCCGAGGCCGGGGCGCGCAGGTCGAGCGCCTTCAGTCCACGCGTAACCCCGTCGTCCCTCGCAACCGCCGGGCCCGTGGTGCGGCGACCGCGGCCGCGTCCGCCGCACCCGGGTCGAGGTGCTACGCGAGCATCGGCGCCTTCGCGGGCGGTGCCGGCGGGGCGGGCGGCGCAGGCGGTGCGGGCGGCGCAGGCGGTGCGGGCGGGGGCGTGGGCGCAGCCGACGGCGGCGGCGCGGGAGGCGCAGGTGGCGCGGGTGGTGCCGGCGGCGGCAGCGGAATGCGCATGGCCTTCGGTGCCCTGACCTGCACCGTCAGCGGCTTGCGCTCGCGCAGCACCTCGATCGCGACGCTGGCCCCCTCGGGCTTGCCGCGCAGCTGGTCCATGACCTCGCGTGGGCTGGCCACCGCCTTGCCGTCGACGCGTCGGATCACGTCGCCCGACTGCAGGCCTGCGAGTTCCGCCCCGGCGCTGACGACCAGCACGCCTTCGCTGGTGCCGAAGTAGCGGCCCAGCTGCGCATCCAGCGATGCCAGGTTCAGGCCGTTCCAGCGGAAAGCCTCGGCAAGCGCGAAGGTGCGGCAGTCCTGCCCGTCGCGGCAGGCACCGTCACGCGCCAGGCGCATGACCTCGCGATGCACTTCCGGCGCAACGCCCGGACCGGCCGCGACCGGCGCGATCACCCGGCGGATCACGCGACGACCGCCGCGGCCGTCGTCCTCGCTGCGTTCGATCACGGTGGGCGCATCGGGGGCGGTGCGGATGTCGATGGCGTCGGCTTCGATCTCGACCGCACCGTCCTTGCCGCGCACCAGCCGCACGTCGCCGCGTGGGCGCAGCTCGCTGCCGTCGCCGCCGAAGAACGCGACGGGCGACGCGGCTTCCGGCGTGATCGAAACCTCCGCCCGGCGGCCGTCGCGCTCGTAGCCGACGCGTACCGGCTTGCCTGCCTGAAGGCCTGCCAGCCGCTCCCTCAGGCTGTCGAGCCGCGCCGCGCCGTCGGCACCCGTCAGCGCCCGGCCGTCGATGCTGAGGATCCGGTCGCCCGTGCGCAGGCCCGCGCGCGCCGCGCCGCTGGCGGGCGTCACGCCGGAGACGCGCACGCCGCGGCCGTCGTCCTCTTCCAGAAGGACGCCCAGCACGGGCTTGCGCAGCATGCGTTGCTGGAGGACGAAGACGCCGTCCTCGCCCGTACCGAGCTCGCGCGAGAGCGTTGCGACGCGCCTGGCTGCGCGCTCGAGTTCGGCGCGTGCCGTCTCCAGCTCCTTTTCCTTCGCGTCGCGGTTGTCGGACTGCGCCGACGCGCCGAAGGCGAGTGCGCCGGCCAGCGCGGTCGCCAGCAGCATGCGGGTGGGAAGCCTGGTTTGCATGGTCACCTCGTGCTAGATCGAGAAATGGGGTTCAGTCGACGCGCGCCACGGCGTCCATCGACACGCCCTGCGCCGCCATCCAGCGCTGCGTGCCCTCGAGCGAGGCCAGCTCGCGCAGTGCCAGCACGCGCTCGGTCCAGAGCGCTGCGCGCGTCGGCTCGTCGAGCCCCGGCTGCATCAGCGCGGTGTCGATCAGGCCGATGCGCTCGTCGAGCGTCGCCGACACCACCGCCGCGGGCGCGCTGGCCATGCGCTCGTCCCGGGCATAGGCGACGAGTGCTTCCAGGCGCGCGGATTCGCGATGCAACGCGGCGAGATCGGTCGCCGGCTCGGCTTGGGAAGCGCCCGGCTCGGCTGTCAAACGCGCCGCGGGCGTGGGCATCGATGTGTGCGGCGATGCGGGCAGGGTCGGAACGTCGGCGGCCGCGACCGCGGGCATGGCGCGTGGTCGCGACGGACGGGCCGAGTCGTGCCGACGTGACGTAGCCTGCAGCGAAGGTGCCGGTGTCCGCGACGCGGCGGCATCGGCGACGCCGGCTACCGGAGCGGCATCGCCGGGCTCGCTGCCGCTATCGACGCCGCGCGGCACGTGAAGCGCGGCGGTTCCGATGCCCGGATCGTTCGCCCGCGCCGGGACGCCGCCGGGTGCCGCCACGCGCGCGGGCTGATCGCGGACGGGCTCCGGCATGGCGAGCCACCAGGCGGCAGGCAGCGCCGCGATGACCGATGCGGCGGCCGCCAGCATCAGGCGTCTGCCCCTGCGCCCGCGCAGCGCCGCGCGCGGCACCGCGTCGCGGGCTGCGATGTTCCCGGGCAGGGCAGTCGACAGGCGCGCCCAGCCGTCCGCCGGCGCGGGTTCCAGTGCGATCGCGGCAAAGGCCTCGTCCCAGTGGCGGGGCATGGGGCGCGGGGGCAGGTTCGCGTCAGCCACGGCGGGCCTCCTCGGGTGTTTCCAGCAGCGCGCGCAGGCGGCGGCCGCCACGCGCGAGCTGTGATTTGGAGAAGCTGGTGCTGCGCTGCATGAGGTCGGCAATCTCCTCGTGCGTGAAGCCTTCGGCGTGGTGGAGCCAGAGCACCGTGCGCGTGGCCGGCGGCAGCTTGAGTAATGCGCGCGTCAGCGCGGCCGCGTCGGCGGCGGCCGATGGCGGCGGCGCGAGGTCCTCGAAATCCTGTTCGCCGAACGCGCCGTCGATGGGCAGTTCGGCATCGAGCTGGCGCCGCTTGCGCAGCCGCATCAGCGCCTCGTTGACCGCGACCTGCCGCAGCCAGCCCCAGAAGGGACTGCCGCCGCGAAAGCCTCGCAAGCCGGCGAAGACCTTGAGCATGGTGTCCTGCAGCACGTCGGCCGCGTCGTCGGGCTGTCCGCACAGGCGCAGGGCCAGCGTGTAGACCGGCCGCTCGAAGCAGCGGTAGATCTGTTCGAACGCGGCATGCTCGCCGCTGCGGGCCCGCGCGAGCACCGCCTCCGGCACGTCCAGCGCGAAGCTGCTGCGCACCGCGGGGGCGGGGCGGGCGGCGGGCGCGGCGAGGGTGGTTCCGGGCGGCATCAGGCTCATGGATGCGGCGGGGCGGCAAAGCGTCGCAGGCCGCGTCGGCGCCTATACTCGACCCATCCACCCGGGGAGGGGAAAGGACATGTTCGGATTCGGATCGATCCTGGGCGCCGTGCTCGTCTTCGCGGCCGTCGTGCTGGTGTTCAAGGCCGTGCGGATGGTGCCGCAGGGCTACGAGTGGACCGTCGAGCGTTTCGGCAAGTACACGCACACGCTCGATCCCGGCCTGCACTTCCTGGTGCCGGTGGTCTACGGCGTGGGTCGCAAGATCAACATGATGGAGCAGGTGATGGACGTCCCCAGCCAGGACGTCATCACCAAGGACAACGCCGTGGTGAAGGTCGACGGCGTCGTCTACTTCCAGGTGCTCGACGCGGCCAAGGCCGCCTACGAGGTCGCGCAGCTGGAGATCGCGATCCTCAACCTGGTCATGACCAACATCCGCACCGCGATCGGCTCGATGGACCTCGACGAGTCGCTGTCCAAGCGCGACGAGATCAATACGAAGGTGCTGGTGGCGGTCGACCAGGCCACGCATCCCTGGGGCATCAAGGTCAACCGCATCGAGCTCAAGGACATCCAGCCCCCGCGCGACCTCGTCGACTCCATGGCGCGGCAGATGAAGGCCGAGCGCGAGAAGCGCGCGAACATCCTCGAGGCCGAGGGCCACCGGCAGTCGGAGATCCTGCGCGCCGAGGGTGAGAAGCAGGCGGCGATCCTCGAGGCCGAGGGCAAGCGCGAGGCCGCCTTCCGCGAGGCCGAGGCCCGCGAGCGCCTGGCCGAGGCCGAGGCGCAGGCCACGCGCATGGTCTCGCAGGCCATCGCCGAGGGCGACGTGCAGGCCATCAACTA
The DNA here is from genome assembly GCA_049323195.1 of Pseudomonadota bacterium. Taxonomy (GTDB): domain Bacteria; phylum Pseudomonadota; class Gammaproteobacteria; order Xanthomonadales; family Xanthomonadaceae; genus Cognatilysobacter. Next base: position 18,373 of record JBMOOW010000013.1, read on the forward strand.
CTTCGTCGCGCAGAAGTACATCGAGGCCTTCCGCGCGCTGGCCGAGGCGCCCAACCAGAAGTTCGTGATGATGCCGATGGAGTCGAGCGGGATCATCGGCTCGATCGCCGGCATCGCCGAGCTCGCGAAGGAGGCCTTCGACCGCTCGCCGGGCAAGGCCACGCCGCCGCTGCCGCCGCGCGAGCGCGCCTGACATGCGCTGGGGCTTCGACACCACGGTCTGGGCGGTGCTGGCCATCGTGCTGGTCGCGGGCGAGGCGCTCGCGCCCGGCGCGGCGCTGCTCTGGCTCGGCGTGGCGGCCGGCGCGGTCTGCCTGCTGGTGCTGCTGCCGGATACGCCCTTCGTCGTGCAGGCGCTGGCGTTCGCGGTGCTCAGCTTCCTCGCCATCCGCTACCTGCGCCTGCGCGGCGGCCCGCAGGATGCCGCCACCGACCAGCCCGCGCTCAACCGGCGGGCGGAGCAGCTGGTGGGGCGGGTCGTGCCGCTGGTCGAGGCGATCCAGGACGGCCACGGCCGCGTGCAGATCGCCGACGCCTTCTGGGACGTGGAAGGCCCCGACCTGCCCGCCGGCACGCGCGTGCGCATCGTCGGCGCGCGCGGGATGACGCTGCTGGTGCGCGAGCAGGGCTGACCGCGGCGCCGGCCGCGACGCTCGGCGATAATCACGGCCCCTCACGCCGTGACGCCCGCCATGCCGAACAAGACCATCCTCAACGACGCCCACCGCGCCCTCGGCGCCAAGATGGTCGACTTCGGCGGCTGGGACATGCCCATCAGCTACGGCTCGCAGATCGAGGAGCACCACCAGGTGCGCCGCGACGCCGGCATGTTCGACGTCTCCCACATGACCGTGGTCGACCTGCGCGGCGGGCGCGTGCGCGACTTCCTGCGCCGGCTGCTGGCCAACTCCGTCGACAAGCTGAAGAAGCCGGGCAAGGCGCTCTACACCTGCATGCTCAACGAGCGCGGCGGGGTGATCGACGACCTCATCGTCTATTACATGGATGAAACCTTCTTCCGGCTGGTGGTCAATGCCGCCACCCGCGAGAAGGACCTCGCCTGGATCCGCCAGCAGGCCCTGGACTTCGGCGTGGACGTCAGCGAGCGCGACGACTACGGAATGATCGCCGTGCAGGGGCCGAGCGCCCGCGCGAAGGTCGTCGGCCTGCTGCGCGAAGCCGACCGCGACGCCATCGGCAAGCTCGCGCGCTTCTCGGCCGGGGCCGCGTCCACCGGCGATGGCATCGAGGTGTTCGTCGCCCGCACCGGCTACACGGGCGAGGACGGCTTCGAGGTGCTCGTGCCCGAGGACCGCACGGCCGAGGTCTGGCAGCGCCTGCTCGACGCCGGCGTCCGCCCGGCGGGGCTCGGTGCGCGCGACACGCTGCGTCTGGAAGCGGGCATGAACCTCTATGGCCAGGACATGGACGAGGAGGTCACGCCCTACGAGGCCGGCCTGGCCTGGACGGTCTCCATGGACGAGGGCCGCGATTTCATCGGACGCGAAGCGCTCGAGCGGCAGCTGGCGACAGGCAGCGCGCGGCAGATGGTCGGCCTGGTGATGGACGAGAAGGGCGTGCTGCGCCACGGGCAGAAGGTGCTCACCGCCGCGGGCGAGGGCGAGATCCTCTCCGGCACGTTCTCGCCGACCATCGGCAAGGCGATCGCGCTTGCGCGAGTGCCGGCCGGCGAGCTCGGCGACGTGCGCGTGGACATCCGTGGCCGCGAGGTGCCGGTGCGCGTGGTCAAGTATCCGTTCGTGCGCGAGGGCGCCGTCCTGGTGCCGGACGCCTGAGTGCCCGCGATGCGGACGGACGGCTGTCGCGTCCGCATCGCTTGGCTACACTAGCGCCGCGTCGAAACCCCACTGCACACCACCGCGCACCGGAGCCCCCATGAGCGAGATCCCTGGCGACCTGAAGTTCCTCAAGACCCACGAATGGGCCCGCGTCGAAGGCGACGGCAAGGTGACCGTCGGCATTTCCGACCACGCACAGGGACTGCTGGGCGACCTCGTCTACGTCGAGCTGCCGAACGTGGGCGACCGCGTGGAGGCCGGCAATGCCTGCGCGGTGGTTGAGTCGGTCAAGGCCGCCTCCGACGTCTATGCGCCGGTGAGCGGCACGGTGGTCGCGGTCAACTCGGCGCTGGCCGACAAGCCCGAGACGATCAACGAGGACGCCTATGGCGAGGGCTGGCTGTTCCAGCTCGAAGTCGAGGACGCCGAGCAGCTCAACGAACTGCTCGAGCCCGACGACTACGCCTCGCAGATCGACGACGCCCACTGAGCGAAAGCTCAGGTCGTACGTGTGGAAGGCCGAGGAACTCCGCGGCCTTCTTCGTTTTTCGGCATCGGCGAACGGCCGCTGCATCGCAGGCGATCGCAGCGGCGCAGATGAGCATCGTCGCTGCGCGCACCCGCGCAGGTACGGCCGCCGGCGACGCGTGGCGCGTCCAGGTCGACCGCCGTCGCCGTCGCGACGACCGGGGGCATGAGCCTTTCGCGCCGCGCATCGGGCCGCGCGAGCGTTCGCGCAAATCCGCGCAATCGAGCTTGTGCGACGCGCAAGCGGGCCGTTTTCTTCGCATGGCGCACACATGTCCGAGCGCCTGCGTTCGGCTTCCATTCGGGGTCGCAGGTGCCGTGTCGCGTGCGTCCGCATCGAAAGCCCGCGTCGTCGGCGCATGAGCGAAAATGCCTTGAAACAGGCACTTTTTTCGCGCGACAAAAACTTGCCGACGGCGCGAGGGTGCATGCATGCGACCCGCTGCGGGCATCGCGTGGCCGGCGCCGGGCGGCGAGGTCGGGATGAGGACGCGAAAAAAAACCGTCCAAGTTGTTGACACACAAAAAAACGCTGATTAGGTTTCGCCGCAGCAGCGAAACCTGCGAAAGCGAGTGACCAAAACAGACGCGACAACGCGCAACACAAAACGGACCTCCGCCCGGCGACTCATGACGGTGGACGCAGGAGCCGTTTCCCTCGCGAAAACGCACGACGCATTCCGACACGACCCGACCCGCCGCCGGTGGGCCGGGTTTTTTCATGCCGGGCACGTCGCGCGATACCAGACAGGTGCTGTCGATTTCGGCCGTCGCGCACGCGGCGAGCCGTCGCTTCCGTCCAACCGCGCGAGCGGAGGGGCGGTCAGTCGCCGGGCTGTTCCCGCGACGTTGTCTTGAACTGGGCCACACCCGATAGACCACTAACGAGGAGCCACCCCATGGCCACGAAGAAAGCCACCAAGAAGTCCGCCTCCAAGGCGACGAAGAAGACCGGCGCTCGCAAGGCGTCCGCCAAGAAGGCGACCGCCAAG
>JBMOOW010000014.1:0-21372 GCA_049323195.1 Pseudomonadota bacterium
CCAGCCTCCCAGCCGGGCCATACAATCCCCATCGGCCACGGTCGGCCCCAGTTTGTTGCCTTGAGAACAGCAAGTCTGCCGGGTCGGCCGTGCGCCTCTCCCTCAGTTGGGAGAAGAACCAAAAAAAGTACCCAAAGAAAGGGCCTTTCCCGACGGGTCTACAGCCCGCGACCGGACACGACGTCGCGATGGGCACACTCGCCCTCCATGGCTCGGGTGCCGACGGCGCGCATCCTGCGCGCCGCCCCTTCGGGGTCTCACCATTGGCATCGCTGCCGTGGTGCCGCAAAGCGGGAAGTCGATGCTCTCGTCGCGATTGCTGCGGCTGCCTTCAGGGCGACGTCGATCGGCCACTACGCAGGCGCGTCGCGGCCACGCGTGCCGGCGGCTTGTCGCTGTCGGTCAGCGCCAGGCGTCGTGCCCCTGCGCTAGATCACCCGCAGCGTGATCGCCTTCAGTACCGCGCGCGTGCGGTCGCGGGTGTCGAGCTTGTCGAGGATCACGGAGACGTAGTTCTTGACCGTGCCTTCGGCCAGGAACATCGCGCGGGCGATCTCCTTGTTCGAGTAGCCGCCCGCCATCAGCCGCAGCACCGCCACTTCCTTGTCCGAGAAGCGTTCCTTCGGTGCATCGCTCGCATGGTAGGCATAGCGTGCGCGCACCGGGTCGGTGGCCACCGGCTGCAGCATGGATTCGCCGCGCGCCAGCCGCAGCACCGCGTCGTGCAGGTCGGCCGGATCGGCATCCTTGAGCAGGAAGCCCTGCGCTCCGGCCTGGGTGGCGTCCAGGAGCAGGTCGGATTCGTCGAAGGTGGTGAGCAGCAGCACGGGCGTGGCGTCGCCGCGCGCGCGCAGGGCCCGCACGGTCTCGATGCCGTCCAGGCCCGGCATGCGGATATCCGACAGCACCACGTCCACCGGATGGGTCGCCAGGGCCGCCAGCAGCGCCTCGCCGCCGTCGGCCTCGAAGACGATGTCCAGGCCCTGGCGCTCGAGCAGCGCGCGCAGGCCCGCGCGCACCAGTGCCTGGTCGTCGACGAGCGCGATGCGCAGGCTCATGCAGGCAGCCGGGCGTCGATGGCCACGCCGCCGAGCCTGCTGCGCGAGATCGCGAACTCGCCGCCGAGCGCGGCGACGCGTTCGCGCATGCCGGTCAGCCCGCTGCCTTCGCGCAGCGGGCCGCGCATGCGGCCGTCGTCCTCCACGTGCAGGGCCAGCGCATCGCCGTCGCGCGAAAGGCGCACGCGCACGTGGTCGGCATCGGCATGGCGCGCCGCGTTGGTCAGTGCTTCCTGCACCACGCGCAGCACCGCTTCGGCGACCGCCGGGTCGTCCACGTGCAGGCCGGGCGCGATGTCGAGCTCGAGCGCAGGGCGCGGCAGCGGGGCGGCGAGCGCACGCAGGGCGGTGGCGAGGTCGAGCCCGCGGGCATCACGCAGCGCGTGCACGACGCCGCGCAGGTCGTCGAGCAGTTCGCCCGCCAGTTGCTGCGCGACGTCGAGTTCGCTGCGCGAGGCCAGGTCGTGGTCGGCCGCGAGCAGCCGAAGGTTCAGGCGCAGCGCGGTCAGCTTGTGCCCCGCCACGTCGTGCAGTTCGCGCGCCAGCCGCAGGCGCTCGGCGTCGCGCGCGCTGTCGGCCAGCAGCGCGCGTGCGGCGAGCAGGTCGGCGTTGACGCGGGCCAGCGCGTCACGCGAGCGTTCGGCCGTGCGCGCGTAATGCGCGGTGAGCGCGGCGAAGGACTGGAAGCCCAGATAGACCACCGTCACCAGCAGCGGGCTGGCATAGCCTGCCTGCCGCAGCAGCAGGTAGAGCGACACGTCGACCAGCACGATGGCGGGCACGGTGAGGCGCGGCGGATGCAGCATGGCCAGCTGCGCCACCCACACCACCAGCAGCACGGGCGCGGTGCCCGCGCGCGGCGCAAGGCCCACGAGCGCGAGCGCACAGACGGCCTCGACCGCCAGCAGCGGGTTCACCAGGCGGCGCGACAGGTGCCGCGGCAGCAGGTCGATCGCCAGCAGTGCGGCCAGGTAGGCCAGCGCGAGGCCCAGCATCAGCGGGCGCTGCCCGGACGCGACGCCCAGCAGGCTCAGCACGACCGCGGTCCACGTCACCAGCGCGGCCAGGACCATCGGTTGCAGCAGCGTGCGCAGCGGGTTCATGCCTGCATGCTGCGGCGGGGCGTCGCAGGCCGCAACGGCGCGGGCGCCGAAAGTGACTTCCGGCAGGGCGGATCGGTGACCGCCGGGCCTGCGCGCCGCGCGCCCGGCGCGCGAGGCTGTACTCCGGTCCCCTCGGAGCTGCGCCATGCCCGGCTATCCCGCTTTCCTCACGCTGCACGTCATCGCCGGCACGCTCGCCCTGGCCACGTTCTGGCTCGCCGCGGTGCTGCGCAAGGGCAGCCCGCGCCACCGGCTCGCCGGCCGCGTCTACCTGCTGGCGATGGCGACGGTGATCGCCAGCGGCGTGCCGCTGACCCTGCAGCGCTTCCTCGCCGGCAATCCGGTGGCCGGCGCGTTCCTGGCCTACCTGCTGCTGCTCGTTGGCACCACGGTCTGGCTGTCCTGGCGCGCGATCCGCGACCGCCACTCGCCCGGCCGCTATCTCGGCCGCGCCTACCATGCACTGGCGGTGGCGAACGTGCTGGGCGGCCTGGGCATCCTCGCGCTCGGGCTGAAAACGGGGCACGCGCTGCTGACGGGCTTCTCGCTGGTCGGGCTGCTCGGCGGACTGGACATGTGGCGCCGCCGCCGCCTGATCCCGCACCTGCCGCGCTGGTGGATGCAGGAGCACTACGGGGCGATGGTCGGCAACGGCGCGGCCACCCACATCGCCTTCCTCGCCATCGGCCTGCCGCGGCTGCTGCCGCAGCTGGGCGGCAGCACGCTGTACTACGTCGCCTGGTTCCTGCCGGTGCTGCTGTCGGTCGCGGCCAAGCTGTGGCTGGACCGCAAGTACCGCATGGCCGCGCCCGTGGCCGGGCCGGTCGCCGCGCCGGAGGCGCATGCATGAACCGCATCGTGGGCGTGCCGCGCGCGCGCCCGCATCGCGTCGGTGGCTGACGGAAAGCCCGTCAGACGTCGCCGTCGGCCAGCCAGCCCTCGCCGGTGCCGCGGTGGTAGACGAGGTCGGTGTCGAGCACGTCGCCGGCCGGGATCGAGTCCTGCTGTGCGAGGCGCGCGTAGATCGGGGTGAAGTCCGGCTGCGTGGCCTCGAACAGCTGCTCGAACGAGTCGATGACGAAGTAGGTCTTCTGGTAGGTGTCGATGCGGTAGCGCGTGCGCATGATGCGCTCGAGGTCGAAGCCGATGCGGTTGGGCGCATCGCTCTCGAGGCAGTGGATGGACTCGCCCTTGCTCGACAGGATGCCGCTGCCGTAGATGCGCAGGCCGTCGGGGTCGCGGATCAGGCCGAACTCGGCGGTGTACCAGTAAAGACGCGTGAGGTTCGCCAGCGCCTCGGGGCCGATGCCATGCGCCTTGACCCCGCCCTGGCCATAGGCCTGCATGTAGTCGGCGAACACCGGGTTCATCAGCAGCGGCACGTGGCCGAACAGGTCGTGGAACAGGTCCGGCTCGGACAGGTAGTCCATCTGATCGGGTTTACGGATCCACCAGGTCACCGGAAAGCGGCGGTTCGCCAGGTGGTCGAAGAAGTCGAGCTCGGGCAGTAAACCTTGGACGCCGACCAGCTCCCAGCCGGTGGCCGCGCGCAGCGTCCGGTTGAGCTCGTCGAACTTCGGGATCTCGTGCGCGCTCATCCGCATGGCGCGCTGGGCGCTCAGGAAGGCCTCGCTGGCGCGGCCGACCAGGATCTTCTGCTGGCGCTCGAACAGCTGCGCCCAGACGTCGTGGTCGATGGGCGTGTAGCTCGACCAGGGCTGGTCGATGACCGCCGTGGTGTAGACCGGCACGTAGCCCTTGTCGGTGAGCTGGTGTTCGATGCGCTGGGGCTGGGCGTTCATGGCGGCCTCCACTGGATCGACCAATCTAGGCGCGTCCACGCGCAATAGGATTGCGTCCTTGCGTGGTATCCGGGCTGTGACGCAACATTCGTGCGTCCAATTGGCCGGATACGCAAGCAATGGCCGCTGTCGAGCTCGACCGCACCGACCTCCAACTGCTCGCCGCGCTGCAGGCCGAGGGCCGGCTGACCAATGCCGAGCTCGCCGAGCGCGTGCATCTCTCCCCGTCGGCCTGCCTGCGCCGCGTGCAGCGGCTCGAGCGCGACGGCGTGATCGCCGGCTATGCGGCGCGCGTGGATCCCGAACGGCTGGGCCTCGGGCTGCAGGCCTTCGTGCGCGTGCAGCTGACGCGCCACGATGCGGCGGCGATCGCCGCGTTCACCGCCTTCGTCGAGCAATGGGAGGAGGTGGTGGCCTGCCACGCGCTCACCGGCGACATGGACTACCTGCTGCAGGTGGCCGTGCGCGACCTCGAGCACTTCTCGCGTTTCCTGCTCGACCGCCTGCTCAACCAGGCCGGCGTGGCGGACGTCAATTCCAGCTTCGTGCTGCGCACGGTGAAGGCCTTCCGCGGGCTGCCGCTGCCCGCGCGCTGAGGCCGGCGCGACCGTTCGTCCGCATCCGCCGCGGGGTTGAGCCGGATCAAGGCGTCACGACGCGCGCGGTTCCAGCATCGTCGAACCCACCGCCTTCGCGGAGAACGCCATGCAGGACGTGCTGGTCCGGATCGTCGATCCGGCGAACTTCCAGCGCGAGGCCCGTCCGGCCGCGCGCATCGCCGCCGGCCTCGGCGGCAGCCTGACGGCCCTGCACGCGGTGCCGATCGGCGCGCCGCCGCCCTCGCTCTACGACCCGGGCCTCGCCCTGGCCGAATGGGCGACCTGCGCCGAACGCGAGGTCCGCGATGCCCGCGGCAAGGCCGCGGCCTTCGAGGCCTGGGCGCGGGCCATGGGCCTGCCCAACGCGACCTGGACCGTGGGCGCGGGCCACGTGCCCGACCTGCTCGCGCAGGCCGCGGCCTGGAACGACCTGCTGGTGCTCGGCCGCGGCGCGCAGGACGCCTGGTCCAGCCCCGACGGCATCGCCTGTATCGTGCTCGGCACCGGCCTGCCCTGCCTGGTGCTTCCGCCCGGGGTGGAGCCGGAGCTCCCGGTCGCGACCGTGGCCGTGGCCTGGAACGGCTCGGCCGAGGCCATCCGGGCCGTGCATGCCGCCGGCCCGCTGCTGGCCCGCGCCGGACAGGTGGTGGTGCTGGCCGGCACGCCGCAGCCGCGCTCGTCGCTGGCGCCGGAATTCCACCTGCAGCCCTGGCTCGAGGCGCGGGCGGCGCACGTGGCCTGGCACAGGCTGGAGCGCGGCGCAGAGGACGGTGCCGGCCTGCTCGACGCCGCCGCCGGCTGCGGGGCCGGCCTGCTGGTGATGGGCGCCTACGGGCGGACACGCGCCAGCGAGTGGCTGCTCGGCGGCGTCACCCGGCACGTGCTGCAGCACGCGGCGCTGCCGGTGCTGATGCGGCACTAGCGGACGCCGCGGCGCCGCCCGCTCAACGCGCGGTGTAGCCGCCGTCGACCACCAGCTCGCTGCCGGTGACGAACTTCGACTCGTCGCTGGCCAGGTACACCACCGCCCAGGCGATGTCGTCGGGCTCGCCCACGTGGCCCAGCGGATGCAGTGCGCCGACCTCGCGGATCGCCGCCTCCAGGTCGGTCGCGCCGCTCGCGCGCAGGTGGTTCTCCACCATCGGCGTGCGGATGTAGCCCGGGTGCACCGAGTTCACCCGGATGCGGTCGGGCGCGTAGATCAGCGCATCGGTCTTGCTCATCAGCCGCACTGCGCCCTTGGACGCGTGGTAGGGCGGCACGTCCGCCGCGCCGACCAGGCCGTAGATCGAGGACAGGTTGACGATGCTGCCGGAACCGGCCTCCTTCATGTGCGCGATCGCGTGCTTGGTGCAGAAGAACACGCCCTTGACGTTGACCGCCTGCACGCGGTCCCACTCGGCCTCGGTGATCTCGTGGGTGGGCTTGTTGGCGCCGGCGACGCCGGCGTTGTTGACCAGCACGTGCACCGCGCCGAAGCGTGCCGCAACGTCGCCGATCGCGGCCTTCACCGCGGCCTCGTCCGCCACGTCCACGTGCCAGTAGGCGCAGTCGCCGCCCACCTCGCGCGCCAGCGCCTCGCCCGCCGCGTCGTCGAGGTCAAACACGGCGACTTTCGCGCCTTCCTGCGCCAGCCGCAGCACGCAGGCGCGGCCGATGCCCACGGCGCCGCCGGTGACGATGCAGACCCGGTTCTCCACGCGCTTCATCGTCATCTCTCCTCGGGACGGGGCGGCCGGCCCCGGACGGGGCGCCTGCCACGATGCTGCGCCCGCGGCGGCCGCCGGGGTTTGACCGGGGTCAATTGCGCGCGCCTTGCGCCGGTCGCCACCGCTGGCCGAAGCTGGCGCGATGATCGCAGCGGCGGACGTGGGCGGATTGGCGGTGGCGCTGGGCGTGGGCCTGCTGATCGGCGTCGAGCGCGAGCGGCGCAAGGGCGACGGCAGCGAGCGCGGCAGCGCCGGCCTTCGCACGTTCGCGCTGGTGGCGCTGGCGGGCGCGCTCGCGGCCATGCTGGGCAACGTGGCGCTCGCGGTGGGCGGCGCGTTCACCGTGCTCGCCGCGCTGGCCGCCTGGCGCCGCGGGGCGGGCGCCGATCCCGGCCTGACCACCGAGTTCGCGATGCTGGTCGTGTTCCTGCTGGGCGTGCTGGCCATGCGCGACCCCGCGCTGGCCGCGGGGACCGGCGTGCTGGTCGCGCTGCTGCTGGCGACCAAGACCCGGCTGCACCGCTTCGTGCGCGAGGTGCTCACCGAGCAGGAACTGCACGACGCACTGCTGCTCGCCGCCGCCGCGACCATCGTGCTGCCGCTGCTGCCCGACCAGACGGTCGACCCCTGGCGGGTGCTCAATCCACGCAAGCTCTGGCTGCTGGCGGTGATCGTGATGGCCATCAACGCCGTCGGCCACGTCGCCCTGCGCCTGCTCGGCACCCGCTGGGGCCTGCTGGCGGCGGGGCTGGCCGGCGGCTTCGCCTCCAGCACCGCCACCACCGCCGCCATGGGCGCGGTGGCCCGCCGCGATCCCGCCCTGGCGATGACCGCCGCCTGCGCGGGCGCGGTGTCCAGCATCAGCACCGTGGTGCAGCTGGCGGTGGTCACCGCGGTGGTTTCGCCGGCGCTGCTCGCGCGCATCGCCGCGCCCCTGGTTGCGGCGGGCGTGGCCATCCTGCTGTTTTCGACCAGCGCCATCTGGCGCGACCGCGTCGGCGCCGACGCGGCGCGGGCGCGCATCGCCCGCCGCGCCTTCGAGCCGCGCCACGCGCTGCTGTTCATGGCGGTGGTCGCCGCGGTGCTGCTCCTGGCAGCCGCGGCGCGACGCGGCCTGGGCGATGCCGGGCTCGCCGCGGCGCTGGCGCTTTCGGGTTTCGCCGACGTGCATGCCGCGGCGGTGTCGGCCGGGCAGCTGGTCGACGCCGGGCAGGTACCGCTCCCGCTGGCCGCGTTCGCGCTCGCGCTGGCTTTCGCCACCAATACCCTGGCCAAGGTGCTGGTGGCCTTCGCGGTGGGTGGCAGGCAATACGCGCTGCGCCTGCTGCCCGGCCTGGTGCTGATGGTCGCCGCCTTCGCGGTGACCCTCGCCCTGACCGCCTGACGCGTCTCAGCCGCAGTCGGGCTCCCGCCCCAGCAGCCGCTCCAGGCGCGAGGCCGTGCAGCGCGGGGCGGGCGCGGGTTTGGGCGCGCGCGCCTGGCGCAGTTGCGCGATGCGCGCGCGGATCTGCGGCAGCGCGGCGAGTGCGGCGCGCTCGCCCTCGAGGATGGCCGCGCCCTTGCGCTCGAAATCGGCGGGGCCGATGTCGTTGACCTTCGGCCGGACCACCACGTCGGCGCGCGCGAGTTCCTGCTCGCCCAGCTTCTGGCCCATGATCGTGATCGACTGGTTGACCGTGCCCAGCAGGCTGCCCGGCGTGCTGCCGTCGACCTTGGTGGAGATGTCCACCGCGATCACCACGTCGGCCCCGAGCTGGCGCACGGCGTCCACCGGCACCGGGCTGACCACGCCGCCGTCGACGTAACTGGCCTGGCCGATCCGCACCGGCTCGAACACGCCGGGGATGCTGCTCGAGGCGCGCACCGCCTGCCCCGTGTTGCCACGGGTGAATACCGTCCGCCTGCCGGTTTCCAGTTGCGTGGCCACCGCGGCGAAGGGCTTGCGCAGCTTCTCGATGGGCCGGTTGCCCAGCGTGGCGTTGACGTAGTCCTGCAGCGCCTGGCCCTGCACGAGCCCGCCGGAGAACAGGCGCACGTCGCGGATGCGATCCTCGTCCAGGGCCACCGCCTGCTTCTGCAGCGCGAAGGCATCCATGCCGCCGGCGTACATCGCGCCCACCACGCTGCCCGCGCTGGTGCCGGCGACCACGTCGATGCGGATGCCGTTGGCCTCCAGCATCTTGATCACGCCGATGTGGGCAAAGCCCTTGGCCGCGCCGCCGCCCAGCGCCAGCCCGATGCGCACCGGTTTCGGTGCGGGCGCCAGCGGTTTCGCCGGCGCTGGCGGGCGCACGGCTTCGCCGCCGCCGCAGCCGGCCAGCAGCGCGAGGGCGAGGAGCATCGTGGTGGAACGAAGGCGGCGCATGCGCGATGGACTGTCGGTTCGGGACGCGAAGGATAGGCGGCGACAGGGCCGCGCCACGGCCCGCGCAGGCCGGGCGTTCAGCGCAGGTCGCGGCGGTGCGCCGCCGCGACCTGCGTCATGTCATCGGCCTCGCCGCAGTACCGACCAGGCCAGGCCGGCGAGCGCCGCGAAGGCCAGCATGCCGGCACCGCCCAGCGAATGGCCGTGCGATCCGGCCCAGGCCTGCGCCGCGAAAGCCGCAGCGAGCACCAGGCCCACGGCGAGGATCGCGCCGGCCGTGCGGGCGCGACGCATCAGAACGGGCCGTCGCCGTCGAGCATGCGGCCCAGGCCGCCGAGCACCGAGCCCTCGCCCACGTTCCTGCCGCCGCCCTGCGGCGCCGCGGCGAACATGCGCGCGGCCATGCGCGAGAACGGCAGCGACTGCAGCCAGACCTTGCCCGGGCCGGTGAGCGTGGCCAGGAACACGCCTTCGCCACCGAAGAACATCGACTTGATGCCGCCCACCGGGCGCACGTCCATGTCGACGCTGGCATGGAAGGCCACCACGCAGCCGGTGTCGACGTCCAGGCGTTCGCCCGGCGCGAGGTCGCGCTCGACCAGCGTGCCGCCGGCGTGCACGAACACCCAGCCGTCGCCCTCGAGCTTCTGCATGATGAAGCCCTCGCCGCCAAACAGGCCGGTCATGATCTTGCGCTGGAAGTGGATGCCCACCTGCACGCCACGCGCGCCGGCCAGGAACGAATCCTTCTGGCAGATCAGCCGCCCGCCGTGCTCGGCCAGGCGGATGGGGAGCACCGTGCCCGGATAGGGCGCGGCGAAGGCCACGCGCGCCTTGCCCTGGCCGTTGTGCGTGTAGACCGTGGTGAACAGGCTCTCGCCGGTGATGACGCGCTTGCCGGCGGACATCAGCTTGTCCATGAAGCCGCCGCCACCGCCGCCCGAGCGCGTGCCGTCGCCGAACACGGTCTCCATGCCGATGCTCGATTCCTTGTACATCAGCGATCCGGCCTCGGCGATCGCGCTCTCGCCCGGGTCCAGCTCGATCTCGACGAACGGCATGTCGTTGCCGACGATGCGGTAGTCGATGTCGTCGTTCATGCCGCGCGTGCCGGCCATCGGCGGCGGCGGGGGCGGCGCGTGTGTGCCCGGTGCGCCGACGGCCTCGGCGAACTCCGGCATCGCGCGCACGGGCTGCCAGCCGGAGAGGCCGTCGCGCCAGCAGACGTGGTCCGGGTTCTGGCGCGCATGGGCGAAGGCGGCGTCCGGGTCCAGCGGGCCGACGCGCTCGCTTGAACGGGGATTGACGAAGAACCACTGGCTCACGGGGGCACTCCTTGCGTTGACAGGATGCGGCGAGTGTAGCGAGGCACCGCGGCGCGGCATCGGCCGCAGGTCATGGCCGGGCCGCGGCGCAACGTCGTCGGAGGCGGCGCCATGCGAACGCACGGTCGTCGCATCGCGCGCCCGCACCGCGCGCGCTGCAACCAGCGCGGACCCCGACGCGAACCCGCGTCGACATGCCGAGGCCGACACATCGCCGCGTTGGCGCAGCGTCTTGGCCGGGGGCGCTCAGCGCCAGCCGGGGTCGCCCGCCGGCGGTATCGCCGGGCCTGGCGCATCGAGCGGGCATGGGTCGCGCCGCGCATCCAGCTGCGGGAAGTAGGGGTTGCCCGGATCGGGATCGCGGGGCGTGCCGCAGCGCCAGCGCGCTCCGGTCCGCTCGCGCGGCAGCACGGCCGGCACGCGCCAGGGCTGCAGGCCCAGCAGGTCGGCCAGATTGCGCCACTGCCCGCCTTCGCGAACGTAGACGTAGGCCAGGTCGACGCTCACCTCGTTGAGTTCGACCACCCAGAACGTGAGGCCCTCGCTGTTGTAGGGCTGCGCCGAACCGTCGCGGTCCCAGACGCGGTCGATGCCGAGGCTGCGCACCGTCATCCGCTCGGACTTCGCGTCCCCGCAGGGCGCGCAGTAGTGATGCACGACGTCGCCGGCGCGAAGCCGGGCCAGCGCGGCGCGTGCCTGCTGGAGGTCGAGGTACACGAACTGGTCGGCCCGCGCGGCGGGCGCGACGGCGAGGGCGGCAGCCAGGGTCGCCAGGGCCAGGCGGGAACGCGTCATCGGCAGGCATCCATGCGGTGGGCGGGCTCAGGGTACGCGCGCGGCCACCCAGGCATCCACGCGCGCGACGCCGGCCTGGCGCAGCGCCGCCGCGGCCGCGCGCAGGGTGGCGCCGGTGGTCATCACGTCGTCGACGAGCGCGACGTGCGCCGGCAGCGGAAGCCGCGGCCGGGCCACGAAGGCGCCGCGCACGTTGCGCTTTCGCGCCACCGCGCTGAGGGTGGACTGCTCGGCCGTGGCGCGCAGCCGCGCGAGGGCGCCATCGAGCACCGGCAGGTCGAGCGCGCGGCCCAGCGGGCGCGCCAGTTCCAGCGCCTGGTCGAAGCCGCGCCGGCGCAGGCGTGCGCGGTGCAGCGGCACCGGCACCAGCGCCTGCGGGCGCGGGGCATGCCGCAGGTGAGTGGCCATCAGCTGCGAGACCAGCCGCCCGGCGGCGAGGTCGCCGGCGAACTTCAGGCGCGGCAGCAGGCGGTCCAGCGGGGCGGCGTAGACGAAGGGCGCGTGCACCTCGGCCAGGGGCGAGCGCGCGTCCAGGCAGCCGCCGCACAGGCCGGGCTCGGGCAGCGGCAGGGCGCAGGCCCGGCAGGCGCTCGCGTTGACCGGCAGCTCGGCCTCGCAGAGCGCGCACAGGTCCAGGCCGTCCAGGCCCGGGTCCTCGCAGGCCAGGCAGCGGGTGGGCCAGAGCAGCCGGGTCGCATCGCAGCGCAGCCAGAAGGCCAGCCGGGCGCGGATCCCGTCAACCGGCGGCGGGGTTTCCAGGTTGACAGCGGTATCCATGGTTTCCAGACTGCCGCGGCCGCGCCGTCGCGCCTGTCGGAAAAATCCCATGAGCCTTGTCAGCGAACTGCGCCCGGTGGCGGCAGGCCCGCGCCACGACTGGAGCCGCGAGGAGATCCTCGCCCTGCTGGACCTGCCGCTGACCGAGCTGCTGCACCGCGCCGGCACCGTGCACAGCCAGCACTTCGACCCCGCCGAGGTGCAGGTATCGACGCTGCTGTCGGTCAAGACCGGCGGCTGCCCCGAGGACTGCGCCTACTGTCCGCAGGCGCAGCGCTACCAGACCGGCGTGGACGCCACGAAGCTGATGTCGACCGACGCGGTGCTGGAGAAGGCCCGCCAGGCCAAGGCGGCGGGCGCCTCGCGCTTCTGCATGGGCGCGGCCTGGCGCTCGCCGGCCGACCGCGACATCCCGAAGGTCGCCGCGATGATCCGCGAAGTGAAGGCGCTGGGCCTGGAGACCTGCGCGACGCTCGGCATGCTCAAACCCGGGCAGGCGCGCGCGCTGCGCGAGGCCGGGCTGGACTACTACAACCACAACCTCGATACCGCGCCGGAGTTCTACGGCGAGATCATCCACACGCGCGAGTACCAGGATCGCCTCGACACGCTCGAGCACGTGCGCGACGCCGGCATGAAGACCTGCTGCGGCGGCATCGTCGGCATGGGCGAGACGCGCGAGCAGCGCGCAGGGCTCCTACAGGCGCTGGCCAACCTGCCCGCGCACCCGGACTCGGTGCCGATCAACCGCCTGGTGCAGGTCGAGGGCACGCCGCTGGCCGGTACCGCGCAGCTTGATCCCTTCGAGTTCGTGCGCATGATCGCGGTGGCGCGGATCATGATGCCGCGCTCGATGGTGCGCCTGTCGGCGGGGCGCGAGTCGATGTCCGACGAGCTGCAGGCCCTGTGCTTCGCGGCCGGTGCGAACTCGATCTTCTATGGCGAGAAGCTGCTCACCACCGGCAACCCGGACACCGAGCGCGACCTCGCGCTGTTCGCGCGCCTGGGCCTGCGGCCGATGCAGGTGGTGGAGGCGCCGAACACGGTGCATGCCGACATCGTCGACGCCGCGCCGGCGGCGTCGATGGGCTGCGGCAGCGGCTGCGGCTGCGCGGCCTGAGTGGACTGGCGGGCACGCATCGCCGAGTCCAACGCCGCCCGTGACGCCGCGGCGCGACGCCGCCTGCGCCGCACCGTCGGCAGGCGCCAGGGCACGCGCTGCGAGGTCGGCGGCCGCGCGCTGCTGAACTTCTGCAGCAACGACTACCTCGGCCTCTCGCAGCATCCGGAGGTCATCGCCGCGCTGCGCGACGCCGCCGCCGACGGCGTGGGCAGCACCGCATCGCATCTGGTCTGCGGCCACCACGCACTGCACGACGCGCTCGAGCGCGAGGTGGCGGACTGGCTTCAGTTGCCGCGCGCGCTGCTGTTTTCCAGCGGCTTCGTCGCCAACCTCGCCGTGCTGCAGGCGCTGCTGCGCAGGGGCGACCTCTGCCTGCAGGACCGGCTCAACCACGCCAGCCTGATCGATGCTGCGCGCCTTGCCGACGCAACGCTGCGCCGCTACCCGCACGGCGACGCCGGCGCCGCCGGGCGCCACGTCGACGCGGCCGCCGGCAGGCCGGTGCTGATCGCCACCGACGGCGTCTTCAGCATGGACGGCGACGTCGCCCCGCTGCGCGAGCTGGCCGCCGTCGCGCGTGGTCACGACGCGCTGCTCTACGTGGACGATGCGCACGGCGTGGGCGTGCACGGCCCCGCGGGCCGCGGATCCGTCGCGGCGGCCGGCCTGACGGTGCGGGAGGTGCCGCTGCAGCTGGCCACGCTGGGCAAGGCGCTGGGCACGTACGGCGCGCTCGTGGCCGGCGAGGCCGATCTCGTGCAGTACCTCTCGGAGACCGCGCGCGGCTACGTGTACACCACCGCGCTGCCGCCCGCGCTGGCCGCGGCAGGCCTGGCCGCGGTGCGCCTTGCGCGTCGCGCGGACGATCGCCGCGCGCACCTGCAGTCCCTCGTCGCGCGCCTGCGCGAACGCGCGGTGCGCCACGGCCTCGACCTGCTGCCGTCGGAGACCCCCATCCAGGCGGTGATGGCCCATGACGACCGCCGTGCGCTCGCGATGTCCAGGTCGCTGGAGGACGCCGGCTTCTGGGTCTCCGCGATCCGCCCGCCCACCGTGCCCGAGGGCCGCGCGCGCCTGCGCGTCACGCTGACGGCGCTGCATTCGCCGGACGAGGTCGACGCGCTCGCCGACGCGCTCGCCCGCGCGCGCGATGCCACGTCGCAGGCTCCGGAGGCGCCGGCATGAGCGGCGAAACCGACCTCGACCCGATGCTGCGCACGCTCGAGGTCGACGTGCGCGAGGGCGCATGGGCGGTGCTCACGCGTGCCCGGCCGGACGCCGCGCTCGATGCCGTCGCCGCCGCGCGCATCCAGGAGGACGAAGGCATCACCTACGTGGTGCCCGCGGCGACGGCACGCGTGCAGGACGAGGTGCCGGGCTTCGTCGGCGCCTGGCTGAGCCTGCGCGTGCATTCGGCGCTGGAGGCGATCGGCCTGACTGCTGCGGTGTCGCGTGCACTGGCCGATGCCGGCATCGCCTGCAACGTGCTCGCCGGCTTCCACCACGACCACCTGCTCGTACCGATCGCGCGCCGCGACGATGCCCTCGCCGCGCTGCGCAGCCTGCGGACCGCCTGACATGCACATCGAAACGCACGGGCACGGCCCGTCCATCGCGCTCATCCACGGCTGGGCCATGCACGGCGGGCTGTTCGCGCCGTTGGTGGAGCGCCTTCGCGACCGCTTCCGCCTGCACCTGGTCGACCTGCCCGGCCACGGCCATGCACGCGACAGCGACCGCCCGCTCGACCCGGCCGCGCTCTCGCGCGAGCTGGCCGATGCCGTGCCCGACGCGGTGTGGCTGGGCTGGTCGCTGGGCGGGCAGTTCGCGCTGCGCATCGCGCTCGACGCGCCCGAGCGCG
Organism: Pseudomonadota bacterium; assembly: GCA_049323195.1. Classification (GTDB taxonomy): domain Bacteria; phylum Pseudomonadota; class Gammaproteobacteria; order Xanthomonadales; family Xanthomonadaceae; genus Cognatilysobacter. The sequence goes on from JBMOOW010000014.1 coordinate 14,518, forward strand.
TGCGGGGCCTGGTGATGGTCGCCTCCTCGCCGCGCTTCGTGCAGGGCGGCGACTGGCCGCATGGCGTGCGCCCCTCGCTGTTCCGCGACTTCGGCGAGGCGCTGTCGAAGGATTTCCGCGCCACGCTGGACGGCTTCCTCGCGCTGGAGGCGCTGGGCTCGGCGAGTGCGCAGGCCGAGCTGCGCGAGCTGCGTGCGCAGGCCTTCGCGCGCGGCGAGCCGGCGCCGCAGGCGCTGCTGCGCGGGTTGGAGCTGCTGGACGCGGTGGACCTGCGCGGCGAACTGCCCGCGCTGGCGGTACCGAGCCTGTGGATTTCCGGCCGCCGCGACCGCCTGGTGCCCGCCGGCGCCATGCCGGCCGCCGCCGCGCTGGCGCCGCAGGCCGAATCGCTGGTGGTCCACGACGCCGGCCATGCACCCTTCCTCGGCGCCGCCGATGCGGTGGCCGCGGCCATCGGCGCCTTCGCGCGTCGCGCGCACGCGGTGGAGGCCTGACATGCATCGCGCGCGCCCTGCATCGCGGCCCGTGGACATCGACGCGCACGGTCGCGGCATCCGTGGCGTGGTCCATCGCGGCGCATCGCCTCGCGCATGCCGCCGGGACGCGCGGCCATGAGCGGCCTGTTCGACCACCGCCAGGTCGGCCGCGCCTTCTCGCGCGCCGCATCCCACTACGACGAAGCCGCCGCGCTGCAGCGCGAGGTCGGCGAGCGCCTCGCCGAGTCGTTGGGCTACTACGAGGACAAGGCACTCGGCGCGCGCACGCCGCAGGTGGTGGTCGACGTGGGCTGCGGCACCGGCCACGGCACCGCGCTGCTGCAGGCACGCTGGCCGAAGGCGCGGGTGATCGGGCTCGACCTCGCGCCCGGCATGGCGCGCGAGGCGCGGCGCCGGCTCGGTGCGCGCCGCGGCCTGTTCGACTTCGCGCGCCGGCCGTCCATCGTCTGCGCCGACGCCGCCGCGCTGCCGCTGCGCGAGGCCAGCGTCGACGTGCTGTTCTCCAACCTCTGCCTGCAGTGGGTCGACGACCTGCCCGCGGTCTTCGCCGGCTTCCGTCGCGTGCTCAAGCCCGATGGCCTGCTGCTGGTGTCGACCTTCGGCGCGCAGACGCTGGCCGAGTTGCGCGAGGCCTTCGCGCAGGCCGACGACGCGCCGCACGTCAGCCCCTTCATCGACATCGCCGGCTTCGGCGATGCGCTCGTCGCCGCCGGCTTCCGCGACCCGGTGCTGGACCGCGACCTGTTCCGCCTGGGCCATGCCGACCTGGCCTCGGTGATGCGCGAGCTGCGCACGCTGGGGGCGACGAACGCGGCCTCGACGCGGCGGCGCGCGCTCACCGGGCGCGCGCGCTTTGCGCGCGCAGGTGCGGCCTACGAGGCGATGCGTGGCATGGACGGGCGGCTGCCGGTGACCTGGGAAGTGATCTACGCGCAGGCCTGGGGCCCGGCGCACGGGGCGCCCATCCGAACGGGCGGCGTCGACGAGGTGCGCGTGCCGGTTTCGCAGATCCCGATCCGGCGACGTCCGTGAGCGCGCCGCGCACGGCGCTGGCGGCGGTGGCCATCGCGCTGCTGTCGGCCCTGTTCTTCACCTCGACCTACGTGCTCAACCGCGCCGCGGCGGTGGATGGCGCGCACTGGGCCTGGGTGGCTTCGCTGCGCTACCTCATCACCGTGCCGCTGATGCTGCCGCTCATGCGCGGCGGGCGCATGGGCCCGGTGCTGGCCGCCATGCGCAGGTATCCGGGCGCGTGGCTGCTGTGGAGCGGCATCGGCTTCGTGCTGTTCTACGTCTGCCTGAGCGCGGCCGCGGCCAGCGGACCGTCGTGGCTGGTGGCCGGCTCGTTCCAGCTCACCGTGGTCGCCGGCATGCTGGCCTCGCCCTTCCTCTACCGCGACGCACGCGCCCGCATCCCGCGCGCGGCGCTCGCGGTCGGGCTTGTGGTGCTGGCCGGCGTGCTCGCGATGCAGCTCGGCCATGCCCGGGGGCGGCTCGATGCGGCGGGCTGGTGGGCGCTGGCGCTGGTGGCGGTATCGGCCTTCGCCTATCCCGTCGGCAACCGCGGCCTGCTGCTGCACCTGGAGCAGGCCGGCATCGAGCTCGACGCCACCCAGCGCGTGTTCGGCATGACGCTCGCGAGCCTGCCGGCCTGGCTCGCCGTCGCGGCCTTCGCCCATGCCCAGGCGGGCCTGCCCACGGTGCCGCAGGTCGGGCTCGCCGCGGGCGTCGCGCTGGGGGCCGGCGTCATCGCCACCGTGCTGTTCTTCCAGGCCACCGGCATGGTGCGGCGCGATCCGGTCGCGCTGGCCGCGGCCGAGGCGATGCAGGCCGCGGAGATCCTGTTCGCCACGCTGCTGGGCGTGCTGTGGCTGGGCGAGGCCTGGCCACGCGGCATCGCGGCCGTGGGCGCGGGCGTGGTGATCGCGGGGATCGTCGCCTTCAGCTGGGTGGCGGCGCGGGCCGCGCGCGCGGCCTAGGTGCGGGCGCGATGCGGAACAGGATGCGCCGCTGGTAGGGCGTGCCCAGCGGCGTCGCCACGAAGCCCAGCGACTCGATGCGCGCGCGGACCCTCGGCCACTCGGCCTGCTTGGTGATCCACAGCGTGTCCGGCTCGTGCTCGGCCAGCTCGCTGGCCACGCTTTCGTCCCAGTCGGGGTTGAAGCGCGCCTGCGGCTCCGGGTCGAGCGCGATCTTCTCGATCTGCACGCCGCGCCCCAGGTGCAGGTGCAGGCCGTAGCGGGCCATGTCCTCGACGAAGATCACCTCGCTCACCGGACCCTGCGCACGCGCGCGGATCTCGCGCGCCCAGTCGGCGGCGTTCTTGTGCGTGGGCCAGGCCGCGCTGGCGAGCTTGAGCGCCAGCAGCAGCGCGGCCCAGGCGGCGAACCATGGCCAGCGCGGCAGCGCCCGCCCTTCGTCTGCGTACTGCAGCGCCGCCAGGATCGCCAGCGGCGAGAACAGCGGCAGGATGTACAGCGGCAGTCGCGAGCGCGAGAGGCAGAACACCAGCAGCGGCAGCAGCAGCCAGAGCACGAGCAGCACCTGCGCGCGGTCGGCGCTGCGCGCGTTCGCGTCGCGCCACCACGTGCGCATCCGCGCCGGCAGCGCGCGTGCCCAGCGCAGCAGCGCGCCCGTCCAGGGCAGCGTGCCGAGCAGCAGCGTCGGCACGTAGATGGTCAGCCAGCCGTACCACTCGCCATGGCGCTTGAACTTGTTGCTCGCGATGCGGCCCACCACCTCGTCGCCCAGGAAGTACTGCAGGAGCCCGGGATTGCCGCGGATCACGGCCACGTACCAGGGCAGCGCGATCAGGGCGAACAGCAGCATCCCGCTGGCTTCCAGCAGCCGGTGGCGACGGCGCTCGGGCATGGCCAGGTCGAAGACGACGATGGGCAGCAGCGGCAGCAGCCCGGGCGGCCCCTTGGTCAGGAAGGCCAGGCCCAGCGCCAGCCACATGACGGCGATCCACGCTGCCCGGTGGCGCGCGTGGCCGAAGCGCGCTTCCACGAAGGCCGCCATCGCCAGCGTGGTCCAGGCCGCTAGCAGGTAGTCGGTGGTGACCAGCTGCGACGCGCCGAAGGGCATCAGCATGGTCGCGTACATCACGGCGGCCATCGCGCCGCTGCCCGGCCGCAGGCGCTGCGCCACGCGCCAGACCAGCGCGATGCAGAGCAGGTAGGACAGCGCCACGGGCAGCCGCGCGGCGAACGCGGTCTCGCCGAACGCGCCGACGCTCGCGGCGATGGCCCAGTAGGTCAGCGGCGGCTTGGTCCAGTGGCCGACCTCGTGCGTGCGCCGCGGGTTGAGCCAGTCACCGCTGTCGAGCATGTTGAGCGCGACGTTGGTGTAGCGGCCCTCGTCCGGGTCCCAGATGCCGCGCTGGCCGAGGAAGGCCAGCGCGAGCACGAGCGCGAGCAGGACGACGCCGGCGGTGGGGCGGGACAGGCGCATGGTGGCCGGCTTCATGAAAGGCGGAGGCCGCGCGGCCTTCAGAGCATGCGGCGCAGGGTGTCGTCGCGGCGCAGCAGGTGGTGGTACAGCGCGGCGGCCACGTGCAGCCCGATCAGCCAGTAGCCGGCCTCGCCGATGCTGCCGTGCAGGTCCTCGAGCCGGTGTGCCAGCGCTTCGTCGGGCGCGATGAGCGCGGGCAGCGCGACCTGGGTGAACGGCAGCAGCAGCGCCTTGCCATCCGCCCAGGCGGTGGCCAGGCCGAGCAGCGGCATCACCAGCAGGAAGGCATAGAGCGCCGCGTGCAGAAGGCGCGCCGGCACCGCCTGCCATGCGGGCAGCGGCGGCGTGATCGGCGGGAGCGTCGCGCGCCGGCGCAGCAGGACGCGCCAGGCCAGCAGGGCGAGGATGAGCAGCCCGGTCCAGAAATGCGACTGCATCATCAGCGCGCGCGCCGCAGTGCCGCGCTCGAACAGCCCGCGCTGCTCGATGAAGACGTAGACCAGCAGCATCAGCACGGCGGTCAGCCAGTGCAGCCGGCGAAGGCCGGCGGGATAGCGGGCGGACAAGGTGGTCATCGGGTTCCCCGGATATCGCGGATCGGTGTGGTCAGCCGGGCGACGCGCGCGGAGGCGTGCCGCCGGCGGTGGCGCTCATGCAGCCTACATGAGGACATCGAGGTCGAGGTTGCCGCCGGAGAGGATGATGCCCACGCGGCGACCGGCGAAGCGCTCGCGGGAGTTGAGCACGACCGCGAGCGGCACCGCGGCCGAAGGTTCCACCACGACCTTCAGCCGTTCCCAGATCAGCCGCATCGCCGCGAGGATCTCGGCTTCCGAGGCCAGGCCGATGCCGGCGCAGTGGGCGCGCAGGATGGGGAAGGTCAGCGTGCCCAGCTGTGCGCGCAGGCCGTCGCAGATCGTGTCGGGCAGCATGTCGGTGACGCGCTCGCCGCGCGCGAGCGATGCGTGCGCGTCGGCGGCCTGGGCCGGCTCCGCGCCCCAGGCCTCGATCGTCGGGTCGATGCCATGGGCGGCGATGGCGGTCCCGCTCATCAGGCCGCCGCCGGATACCGGGGCGATCAGCGCATCGAGCCGGCCCGCCTCGTGCAGCAGTTCCAGGGCGGCGGTGCCCTGGCCGGCGATCACCCGCGCGTCGTTGTAGGGATGGACGAGTTCGCCACCGGTCTCATCGAGCACCGCACGGCTGGTCGCATCGCGCGCGGCCAGCGTGGGCTCGCAGCGGATCACGCGCGCGCCGAAGGCCTCGATGGCGGCGAGCTTCACCTTCGGCGTATTGGCCGGCACCACTACGTGCGCGGGGATGCCGCGCTCGCGGCAGGCCAGCGCGATGGCTGCGCCGTGGTTGCCGGAGGACTGCGTCACCACCCCGCGCCGGGCCGTGGCCTCGTCCAGCCCGAACACCGCATTGGCCGCGCCACGGAACTTGAAGGCGCCCACGCGCTGCAGGTTCTCGGCCTTGAAGTGCAGCTCGCAGCCGGCCAGCGCGTCGAGCGAAGCCGAGCGCAGCACCGGGGTGACGTGTGCATGCGGGGCGATGCGCGCGGCAGCGTCGAGGATGTCGGCGAAGGTCGGGAACGGGGCGTCGGGAACCGGGAGTGGATGGCTGGACACGGGGCGCGGCCGGGATCGCGCGGAGCGCGCGGATGCCAAGGGTAAGTCAGTCCCGCGCCGGCTCCGGTTCCCGCCGCCTGCCCAGCAGGCTCACGCCGGCCGAACCCGCCACCACCAGCCCCGCGCCGATCCAGCCCAGCGCGGAGATCGGCTCCGGTGCGAGCGAGGCCGGCCACAGCGCATGCACCAGCGCGACCGCCGCCAGGCACAGCAGCGGCGTGGTCGCCAGCACCGCCGACACGCGCGAGGCCTCCCAGTGCGCCAGGGCCTCGGCGAAGGCACCGTAGGCCACCACCGTATTGAGCGCGCAGAACGCCAGCAGGGCCCATTGCAGCGCATCGAGCGCGAGCAGGGCCGAGGGCCGCGCGAACGGCCAGAGCACCAGCGCGGCCACCGCGTAGATGAAGACGAGGATGCGCATCGAGCCCAGCTTCACCAGGAGCTGTTTCTGCGCCAGCGCATACACCGCCCAGACCACCGCGGCGAGCACGACGAGCAGCGTGCCCTGCACGTAGCCGGGCGCATGCACCGCGGCGCGCAGCTGGTCGGAGAAGAACAGGCCCATGCCGCCGGCCAGCAGCGCAAGCCCCAGCCACTGCGCCAGCCGGAAGCGCTCGCCGAACACCCAGATGCCGCCCAGCGCCATCAGCAGCGGCGCGAGCTGGATGATGAGCTGCGCATTGCCCGGCGTGGTCTGCTGCACGCCCAGCAGGTAGAAGACGTAGTTGCCCAGCAGCATGGCCGCGGCCACCGCCAGCAGCATCCAGCCGCGCCGCCCCAGCGCGCCGTAGCCGGAAAGGCCGCCACGCGCGGCCAGCCACAGCCCGGTCAGCGCCGCCGCGACCAGGAAACGGAACCAGGTCAGCGTGATCGGATCGAGCACCTCGAGGGTGAGCTTGAGCGCGATCGGCAGCGTGGCCCAGCAGGCGGCGGTGAGTGCGCTGAGCGCGAACCCGAGCGAGCTGCGCCCGGAGGCCTGGTGCAGGGCCATGGCAAGTCCCGAGACAGGGGCGCGCGATGCTGGCAGCCGGGCCGCGCAGCCGCAACCGCGTCGCGGCTGAACAGGTCAGGCTGTCGACGCGGTCACACCGGAAAAGTTAAGGTTCTTCACCCAAGTCCGGGGAAAGCCGCCCGGATCTTCAGGAAGAGAAGTAGGCGTCGTCACGGTAGCCGTAGGCCATGCGCTTGATGACCTTGATCCTGTTGTTGATGCCTTCGACCAGGTTGGTGCCCAATGGCCAGCGGCAGTGCGCCAGGATGCCGGGCAGATACGG
>JBMOOW010000015.1:0-21007 GCA_049323195.1 Pseudomonadota bacterium
TCGGAGTGGCGCCCCGGGTGCGCTGCGCCTGTCCGGGCTACGGGTCGACTACGGCTTGGGAACGAGCCTCAGGAGCCGCCCGCCCGCGCCGTCCTCGAGCACGTAGACCTCGCCACCTGGCCCCTGTTCGACCTCGCGGATGCGCCGGCCCATGGGATAGCGCGCCACCTCGCGGGCGATGTCGCGATGGAACTCCACCCGCACCAGGGCCTGCGAGGCCAGCCCACCGATCAGGCCGTGGCCGCGCCACTGCGGGAACCGGTCGCCGGAATAGATGACGAAGCCGGCCGGGGCGATCACCGGCGTCCAGCTGATCTCGGGCGGGTTCAGGTCCGGGCGCGTGACATGGTCGGGGATGTCGGCGCCGCCATAGTGGCTGCCGTTGGAGACCAGCGGCCAGCCGTAGTTGGCGCCCTTCTCGATCAGGTTGAGCTCGTCGCCGCCCTGCGGGCCCATCTCGTGCGTCCACAGCTGGCCGGCGGCGTCGAAGGCGATGCCCAGGGGATTGCGGTGCCCCCACGACCAGAGCTGCGCGCGCACGCCGCCGGCCTCGGCGAAGGGATTGTCGGGCGGGATCGAGCCGTCGTCGCGCAGGCGGACGACCTTGCCCAGGTTGGTCGACAGGTCCTGCGCGGGGTCGAACTTCTGGCGGTCGCCCGAGGTGATCCACAACAGGCCGTCGGGGCCGAAGGCCAGGCGGTGGCCGTAGTGGCCCTCGCCGGTGACCTTGGGCGCCTGTGTCCAGATCAGGCGGCGGTCCGAAAGCGCGGCGCCGCCGGCGGAGAGGTCGAGGCGATAGCGCGCCACCACCGCGCCGCGCGTGCTGTTCGGCCCCGCCTCCGCATAGCTGAGGTAGATCCAGCGATTGGACGCGAACTGCGGGTGCAGCACGACGTCGCCGAGGCCGCCCTGCCCGCCGTAGGCCACCGCCGGCACGCCGCCCACGTCCACGCTGGTGGCGGTCGAGCCGGAGATCGTCACCAGCTTGAGCTGGCCCTTCTTCTGGGCGACCAGCGCCCGGCCGTCGGGCAGGAAGGCCATGGCCCAGGGCTCGTCGAAGCTGGCGAGGGCCTGGGTGGTGAAAGGCGCGGGCTCGGACACCGCCTCCAGCGGGGGATGCGGCCCGGACATCGGCGGCGCGGGCTCGGCGGCCTGCGACTGGGCCGAGGCCACGGCCGGCGCGAGCGAAGCGGCGCCGGCCGTGCCCGGCTCCGGCTCGGGCGCGGTGGGCAGGGCGCAGGCAGCCAGTGCCGCCGCGCAGGACAGGCCGAGCAGGCGAAGCATCGTCGATCCTCCAGGCACGCCGTGGCGCACACGCATCGCGCCGGGAGCACGACCGCAGCCCGGCGGGCCAGAGCCTCGCGCCAGCGGTATTCACCGCGCGTGAGGGGCCCAGGCGCAAGCCTGCGACTGCCGGGAGGCCGCCATGCTGCAGTTCATCGACATCCATTGCCCGTCCTGCGGCGAGCCGGGACAGCTCGCGGTCGACCCCAGCGGGGGCGACCAGGTCTACATCGAGGACTGCGCGGTCTGCTGCCGGCCGATGCGGGTGCGGGTGTCGGTCGATGCCACCGGTGCGGCGCAGGCCACGGTCGAGCCGGAGGCCTGAGGCGCGCGCCATACGCCGGCGCAGGGGCCGCGTAGGGTCCGGCTGTTAGAATCCGCGCCCCGCGAATTGCGCCCGGCGCGCCGCGCGTCCCCGATTCCGATCCCATCCCGCGGCCCGCCGGGGCCGCGCCGGAGCCTGCCGCATGTCCAGCACCGCCGAACTTTCGTCGCCCGCCTCGGCCGACACGGGCCTCACGCGCTCGGTCGTCGACCCCGACTACACCCTCGACCACAAGTACTCGCGGGTGCAGGGCCGGATCTACCTCTCCGGCGTGCAGGCGCTGGTGCGGCTGCCCCTGATGCAGCGCCTGCGCGACCAGGCGGCAGGTTTGAACACCGGCGGCTTCGTTTCCGGCTACCGGGGCTCGCCGCTGGGCGGGTTCGACCTGGAGCTGTGGAAGGCGAAGAAGCACCTCGAAGCCGCCGGCGTGAAGTTCACCCCGGGCCTCAACGAGGACCTCGGCGCGACCATGGTCTGGGGCACCCAGCAGACCGGCCTGTTCCCGGGCTCGAAGGTCGATGGCGTGTTCGGCATGTGGTACGGCAAGGGCCCCGGCGTGGACCGCTGCGGCGACGTCTTCAAGCATGCGAACGCCGCCGGCACGTCCAGGCACGGTGGTGTGCTCGCGCTTGCGGCCGACGACCACGCCTGCCGCAGCTCCACGCTGCCGCACGGCTCCGAGCACGAGTTCGTCTCCGCGCTGATGCCGGTGCTCAACCCGGCCGGCGTGCAGGACATCCTCGACATGGGCCTGCTCGGCTGGGCGATGTCGCGTTACACGGGCCGCTGGGTGGGCTTCAAGACGATCGCCGAGACGGTGGAGTCCTCGGCCTCGGTCGATGCGAACCCGCTCGCGCTCGACATCGTGATGCCCGAGGACTTCGACATGCCGGCCGCGGGTCTGAACATCCGCTGGCCGGACCCGCCGCTGGAGCAGGAAATGCGCCTGCACCAGTACGCGGTCAAGGCCGCACAGGCCTTCGCGCGCGCCAACCGCCTCGACCGCGTCGTCATCGATTCGCCAAACGCGCGCCTGGGGATCATCACCACCGGCAAGTCCTACCTCGACGTGCTGCAGGCGCTGGAATACCTCGGCCTGGACGAGCGCGCCTGCGCGGACCTGGGCATCCGCGTCTACAAGGTCGGCATGACCTGGCCGCTGGAGCCCATGGGCCTGCGTGCGTTCGCGCGGGGACTCTCCGACATCCTCGTGGTCGAGGAGAAGCTGTCCTTCATCGAGAGCCAGATGAAGGAGCAGATGTACAACTGGGCCGAGCGCCCGTCGGTCGTCGGCAAGTTTGATGAGAGCGGCGAGTGGATCCTGCCGTCCACCTCCGAGCTCACCCCCGCGCGCATCGCGAAGGTCATCGCCCGCCGCATCCAGCGCTTCCATGATTCGGCGCACATCCGCGACGTGCTGGCGTGGATGGAGCAGAAGGAATCGGAACTCGCCCTGCCGCGCGCCGCGTTCCCGCGCGTGCCGCACTACTGCTCGGGCTGCCCGCACAACACGTCGACGGTGGTGCCCGATGGTTCCCGCGCGATGGCGGGCATCGGCTGCCACTACATGGTCACGTGGATGGACCGCAACACCGACACCTTCACCCACATGGGCGGGGAAGGCGTGACGTGGGCGGGCCAGGCGCCCTTCACCGAGACCGAGCACGTCTTCCAGAACCTCGGCGACGGCACCTACTTCCACAGCGGTTCGCTGGCGATCCGCCAGGCGATCGCCGCCGGCGTCAACATCACCTACAAGATCCTCTACAACGATGCGGTGGCGATGACCGGCGGCCAGCCGGTCGACGGCACGCTGAGCGTGCCGCAGATCGCGCACCAGGTGCGCAGCGAGGGCGTGCAGACGATCGTGCTGCTCTCGGACGACATCGAGAAGTGGAGCGACAGGTCGATCTTCCCGGCCGGCGTCGAGTTCCTCGACCGCCGCGAGCTCGATGCCGTGCAGCGCCGCCTGCGCGAGGTCAAGGGTGTCTCCGTCCTCATCTTTGATCAGACCTGCGCCACCGAGAAGCGCCGCCGCCGCAAGCGCGGGAAGATGGTCGACCCGGCCAAGCGCGTGGTCGTGAACTCGCTGGTCTGCGAAGGCTGCGGCGACTGCGGCAAGAAGTCGTTCTGCGTCTCCGTGCTGCCCAAGGAGACCGAGTTCGGCCGCAAGCGCGAGATCGACCAGTCCAACTGCAACAAGGACTTCTCCTGCACGGAGGGCTTCTGCCCGAGCTTCGTGACGGTGGAAGGCGGCAGGCTGCGCAAGAAGAAGGGCTCGAGCGCGAAGGATCGGCTCAATGATCTGCCGATGCCGCAGCTGCCCGCGCTCGACAGGCCCTGGAACATCCTCATCACCGGCGTCGGCGGCACGGGCGTGGTCACCATCGGTGCGTTGCTCGGCATGGCCGGGCACCTGGAGGGCAAGGGCGCGAGCGTGCTCGACCAGACCGGCCTCGCGCAGAAGGGCGGCGCGGTCACCACGCACATCCGCATCGCCAACCAGCCTGCCGACATCCATGCCGTGCGCATCGCCGCGGGCGAGGCCGACCTGGTGCTCGGCTGCGACATGGTCGTCGTCAACGACTACTGGGCGCTGTCCAAGGTGCGCGCCGGCCGCACGAACGTGGTGCTCAACAGCTACGAGGCGATGCCCGGCACGTTCACCACGCGCCCGGACATGGACTTCCCGGCCGCCGACATCGTGGACGCGGTGCGCCGCGCGCTCGATGGCCAGGAGCCCTACCTGGTCGACGCCACGCAGCTCGCCACCGCGCTCTTGGGCGACGCCATCGCCACCAACCTCTTCATGCTGGGCTATGCCTGGCAGCGCGGCCTGGTGCCGATCTCCTTCGACGCGCTGATGCGAGCGGTCGAGCTCAACGGCGCGGCGGTCGAGATGAACAAGACCGCCTTCGCCTGGGGCCGCTTCGCCGCGATCGACCCGTCCGCCGTGGCCGAGGCCGCGGGCCTGACGCGCAATGCCCGCACGGCGGCGGAAGCCACGCCGCACGCGCTGCCGATGCTGCCGCCCGCGCAATGGGAAGGCCACGAGGCCGGCGGCCCGAGCATCCCGCGCGCGATGCCGGCGCAGGACGATCTTCGCCACGTGCCCGCGCATGCCGACGGCGACGGGGTCGCCTTCCTCCCGCTCGACGACGCGCGCCTGTCGCGTTCGCTGGACGAGGTGGTCGCGCGCCGCGTGGCCTTCCTCACCGACTACCAGAACACCGCCTACGCCCGGCGCTATGCCGACTTCGTTGCGAAGGTGCGGAGCGTCGAGGAGACCCGGGCCCCCGGCAGCACCGACCTCACCGAGGCGGTCTCGCGCTATGCCTTCAAGCTGATGGCCTACAAGGACGAGTACGAGGTCGCGCGTCTGTACACCAGCGGCGAGTTCGAGCGCCGCATCGCCGAGCAGTTCGAGGGCGACTTCAAGCTGCGCTTCCACCTCGCGCCGCCGACGCTTTCGAAGAAGGATGCCACCGGCCGTGGCATCAAGAAGGCCTACGGCCCGTGGGTGTTCACCGCCTTCCGCGTGCTCGCCAAGCTCAGGTTCCTGCGCGGCACCGCGCTCGACGTGTTCGGCAGGACGCACGAGCGCCGCACCGAACGCCAGCTGATCGAGGACTACTTCCGCACGGTCGAATCGCTGCTGCCGAAGCTCGACGCCGGCAACGTGGACCTGGCCGCGCAGATCGCCTCGATCCCCGAGCACATCCGCGGCTACGGGCACGTCAAGGAAGCGCACCTCGCGAAGGCCAAGGCCCGCGAGGCCGAGCTGCTGCGCGAGTGGGAGAACCCGCTGCGCATCCTGCAGGTGGCGTGAGTCGGGCGCTCGCGCTCGCGCGAGGGCGGGTGCCCGGCGGCCTGCGCTCCATGATCCGGCCCATGAAAGCAGGCGCCTGAAGCCCGCCCGCGTCCGGACGCGCTTCGCATCCGCCCGGCTCGACCCCATTGGGCGCTCCCATGCGTTCGTATGCGCACCTTCGCATGGAGTGCCGCCATGACCCCGCCCCGCCTGCGCGCCGCCAGCCTGCTGGCCGCGCTCGTCCTCGCCACCGCCTGCGCGCCCGCGCAGGGCCGCCCGCGCCAGCTCGAAGCCTTCCGCGACGAGGCGCAACTGGCGCATACGCTCGACGCCTGGCGCGCCAGCATGCTGCGCGAGCAGGCCCGCCGCAGGGTGCGGCAGGAGGCCGCCCCGACGGTGCAGGCCGGTGCACCGCTGCCCGCCCCGGCGGCCTCGCCGGCGATGACATCCGCGCCGGCCGCGCTCGATCGCGTGGAAGTCACCGGATCGCGCATCGGCGGCACCGAGGAGAGCATCACCAACAACCAGGTGCAGGGCGTGGACGAGGGCGACATCGTCAAGCGCCGCGGCGACTTCCTCATCGTGCTGCGCCGCGGCCGCCTGTTCACCCTGCGCATCGGCGGCGACCAGCTGCGGCCGGTGGCGATGTCCGATGCCTTCGGCCCCGACGTCGATGCCTCCGGCACCTGGATCGACGAGATGCTGGTCAGCGGCGACACCGTCGCGGTGATCGGCTACAGCTACGCGCGCGGCGGTACCGAGGTCGCGCTGTTCGACCTCGACCCACGCGGTCGCCTCGCCTACCGTGCCACCTGGCAGCTGCGCAGCCACGACTACTACTCCGCGCGCAACTACGCGAGCCGGCTGGTCGGCGGCCGGCTGGTCTTCTACTCGCCCATGCACCTGAGCGCCTACGCGCCCTGGCAGGCCGCCCTGCCCGCATATCGCCGCTGGCGCGGCGCCGGCACGCCGCCGGGCTTCCGACGCATGCTGCCGGCAACGCGCATCTACCGCGGCATCGACGAGCTCGCGCCGCATGCCTCGCTGACGCTGCATACCGTCTCCGTCTGCGACCTTGCGGCGCGGGAACTCGACTGCCGCGCCACCGCGGTCCTGGGGCCGTCCGGCCGCGTCTTCCACGTGGCGCAGGACGCGGTGTACGTGTGGACGACCGACGCGGGGGCGTCCTCGAGCCTGTTCCGCCTGCCGCTGGACGGCGGTGCGCCCGCGCAACTGCGAACGACGGGAAGCCCGGTCGATCAGATGGGTTTCCTGCAGCGCGACGGCCACCTCAACGTCGTACTGCAGCGCGAAGGCCGCGGCGAGGGCATGTGGGCCTCGAACGCGACCGGCGGCGAGCTCGCGCTGCTGCGCGTGCCGCTGTCGGCCTTCGGCGGCCTCGACGCCCGCGCCACGCGCCGCCACTACCGCGCCCTGCCCGGCGATGGCGGCTGGGGGCTGCGCAACCGCTTCGTCGGCGACTGGCTGGTCTACGGCAACGAGGGCGCCACCGCGCGCATGGGCCGTCGCGTGCATGCGCTCCGCTTTGCCGATGCCTCGCCCGTGCAGGCGTTCGCGCTCGCGCATGCGCTGCAGCGCATCGAGGCGCTGGGCCGCGATGCGCTGCTCGTCGGCCCCGACGGCGCCGACCTGCTGTTCACGCCGTTGCAGCTGGCCGGGCACGCCCGCCTGCAGGCGCCGTGGGTGCAGCGCGGCGCGATGCAGGGCGACGACCGCACGCACGGCTTCTTCTACCGCACCGATGCCGCGGACGCCGGCGTGCTGGGCCTGCCCATCCTGCGGCAGGACGAACGCGGCGAAGGCGCGGGTGTGCTGTTCCTGCGCCAGCGCGCATTGCGGCTGTCGCCACTGGGCACGCTGGATGCGCGGCGCACGCCGCGCGACGACGACGGCTGCCGCGCCAGCTGCGTGGACTGGTACGGCAATGCACGCCCGATCTTCATCGGCGACCGCGTGTTCGCCCTGCTGGGCTACGAACTGGTGGAAGGGCGCGTGCAGGGCGAGCGCATCGTCGAGCGGCGGCGCGTGGACTTCACTCCGGCCGCCGCGATCGCCGACTGACGCCTCGCCGGGGGCCCGCGTTCCAGCAGGCCCCCGGCTCACCCTCCCGTTCCAGGCGATGTCTTCGGTCAGCGCGCCGCCGTGCGGCCCGCCCCCGTGGCATGGGCCGCCAGCACCGCGTCGCCCTCCCGCGATTCCAGGCCGGTGACCGGATTGACCGGCAGGCGCTCGCCCGGGTTGACCACCGCGAGGCTGTGCGAGGCCTCGTCGGCGATCACCACCATCATGTCGCGCTCGGTCAGCTCGAAGAGCTTCTCGGCGAAGGCATGCGGCAGGCGCACGCAGCCATGCGATGCCGGATAGCCGGGGATCTTTCCGGCGTGCAGCGCGATGCCGTCCCAGGTCAGCCGCTGCATGAAGGGCATCGGCGCGTTGTCGTAGAGGTTGGAGTAGTGCTCGCGGCGCTTTTGCAGGATGGGAAACGCGCCCGTGGGCGTCTCGTGGCCGGGCTTGCCGGTGCTCACGGTCGAGCGCCCGATGCGCACGCCGTCGGCGTACACGTGCGCCATCTGCTGCGGCAGGCTCACCACCACCACGATGCGGCTGCCCGGTGCGGCCTCGCCCAGCCACTCGAACTCGCCGGGAGCGAGTTCGCGCTGCGCCTGCTGTTCGATGGCCGCGGGCGCGGTGGCGTCGGCACGCGCAAGCGCCGGCAGGCTGCCGGTCGCCAGCAGTGCGAGCATCAGCATGCGCAGCGGAATGCGCGGGAATTTGCGGCAGGTGATGGGCGTCGTTTTCATGGTTTCGACGCTAGCGGGGCGCGCATCACGATGCATTTGACCTTCGCGACCGCCGGCTAAACCGGAGCGCGCTTTTCGCGCCGTCATCGCGCCCTGGCATCACCCGCGCTTCGCATGCCGCGCTGCGCGCTGAATGCCGCATGGCGCCGCGTCCACGCCGGGATGCGAGCATGCCGTATCCCCTGCACGGAGTTCCCGATGAGCGCGTCCTGGCCCGGCTTCAGCGAAACCGACACCCTGGTGCTGCCCCTGCAGGAAGCGCCGCCCGCCGGTCCCGTCGAAATCGACGGGCGTCGCTTCGAGCCCAAGGCCGAGCTGCACGTGACCCTGGTCGGCAGCGCACTGGGCCGCGAACTGCGCGCGACGCTGGGCGAGCGCCTGGATGCGGCCGTCCGCCCCGCCTTCGAGGCGCTGGACTGGTCGTACGCGCGCACCCGGCTGGGCGCCCTGATCGAGAAGACGTGCCGTCGTGACGACGGCCGCCGCGGCGCGGTCGCGTCCATCATCGAATTCATCGAGCTGCCGGCGATGCCGCATCTGCATCGCTGGCTGGGCGAACTGCTGGGGCGCGAACTGCCCGTTCCGCCGCCCCACGTCACCCTCTACACCCATGCCTGCGGGAAAGGGATCGGCATCCCGAGCATGGTCAAACTGAGGGCGTGGACGCGACGGCGTCTATCGTTCCACGGGCACGGCCTCATTCACCGGGACGGCGCGGCGTCGGCAACGCCCCACGAACCACCCGCGCCGTGACCAGCTGGGCGATGTCGAAGGTGCCGGCCGGCAGCAGCTTCGACCCGGATGGGCGCAGCAGCTGGAACGGCGCGGTGCCCAGCCGCCCCACGCAGACGATCTCGCCGTAGTGCGGGTGCCATCCGTCGTCGATCTTGCGGACCTCACTGTCCTTACCCCAGTACTGCGGGCCCTTGACCTCGACCAGCACGATCCCGCCGGGGCTGCCTTCGCGCCCGTCGAGGGCGACGACGAAATCCGGATAGAAGCCCGCGCCATCGTCCCAGCTGAAAAGGCCCACCGAGACCGGTGGCTGCCCGCTATGGCCCACGCGGTTGCGATGCCACCAGCGCACGCGCGGCTCCGCATCGAGCAGCTGCGCGAAGGCGCGCTCGTCGCCGTTGAGGTCCTCGGGCATGCGGCCGTAGGCGTTGCGCCGGGCGGGCGTGCCCGGGGCGTCGAAGGGCAGCACATCGGGCAGGGCGAACTCCCGCAATTGCACCTCGTCCAGACGCGCGGCCCTGAACGCCTGCCGCAGCAGTTCCGGGTGGCGCGCCAGCACGAGGTCCAGGCGATCCTCGAGCTCCCCGGCATCCGGCGGCCGGATGCCGCGCGCCTGCAGCGCACCGGCCAGGCGTGCGGCGAGCAGATTGAGCAGGCGGTTGCGATCGATCTCCGGGAACAGATCGAACTGGGCCTCCACACGTTGGGCGATGGCCTCCGGGCGCAGCGCCGCGAAGATCGCGTCGCGTTCCTCCTGGATGCCGTTGGCGAAGACCTCGCTCTCGTTGCGGTAGATGCGCGCGTACAGCGCTTCAACGCTCGCCAGCACCGGCGCGAAATCGGCCAGCGCGGCAACGCGCTCCTCCAGCCCGCCCGCCAGCGGCGGCAGCCACTCGGTCACCAGCATCGGCGGCACCTGCGGCGCGCGGCGCGCCAGGACGCCACTGCGGCGCGCATCGACGACCAGTTGACCGGCAAGACCACGGGCAGGCGGCGTGGCGCCCTCTCCGCCGAACAGGGGCAGGCCGTCGAGCGGACCCGCGGGGCACGTGGAGCCCGGATCCGCATGGCCCGCGGGCGATGGCGTGCGCTCCCGCGGCGTGCCGTCGTCGCCCTGCCCCTCGTCCGCGTCGCGCGCCGGCACGGGTGCATCGATGAAGGCGACGCCCGCGGCACGCTCGGCCAGCGGGATCAACGCCAGCGGCTCACCGGGGCGCGCCACCTGCACCTCCGGCCGGCCGGCCACCACGGTCACCACCGTCTGCGTGCCCAGGTCCGGCGCCTGGGTCTGCATGGCGGCGATGAGCCGTCCGGCATCGAGCAGGCCCTCCTGCGATTCGGCGTTGGCGAGGAAGACGTAGCCGTGGTCGAGCTCGCGCGGCAGGTCATCGCGTGGCTGCAGCGGTGCCGGCACGCGCATGAGGCGCCCGATCACCTGCACGCCGAAGCCCTCGTCGCGCACGCCGCGCAGCGCGGCCAGGGTAAAGGCGCGCGGCGCATCGAAGCCAAGCGCCACCGCCATCTTGAAGATCAGCACCTCGACCGTGGGATCGTGCGCCAGCGCGAGCACGTCGGCATCGGGCTCGTCGGCGGTATGCACGCGCACGGCGCTTTCGGCAAAGCCCCAGTCGCGCACCAGGCGCCGGCGCCATTCCTCGATCGCACTCGGTTCGCCCTTCGCGCGGCGGTGCGCGGGATCGTCGGGGATCTGCACCAGCATCAGTGGCGTGAGCGCGACGCCGTTGTCGGCAAGCCGCTGCTGGATGAGCCGATGCATCTTCACGCATTCGTCGATGGCCGTGCGCTCGAAGTCCACCAGCGCACGGGTGTCGGCATCCGGGGCGATGAAGCGCACCAGTTTCACGCCGCGCTTGAGCAGGCGCGCGTCCACGCCCTCGCTGCGGCTGATCGAGGCCCAGCGCTCGGGGCCGCCGAAATCAAAGCCCGTGTCGCGGGCAAAGCGCCTGGCGTCGGCGTCGTCGGGCGTGGCGGTCATCAGCAGCGCGTAGTCGGGTTTCAGCACGCGGGCGAAGAATTCGCGCGCCTGCTTCGCCGCCTGGAAGCCGTGGTGGGCCTCGTCCACCACGCAGGCGATGCGCCAGCCGGCCGCGCGCGCCTGCGCGATGAGCGCGTCCACCGGGAGGCCCGCGTCGGACTTCTGCCGCGCGCGTCGGGATGCCGCATTCGCCGCGGCCACGCTCTGCCAGGTGGTGACGAACACACCGCCCGGGCGCAGCGCATCGAGGCGGCGGTCGGTGTCCAGATCGAGCACGGGCAGCTGCGGCGCCTGCGCACGCAGCGCACGCCGGGCCTGCTCGGTGACGCCGGCGAAGGGCGCGAACCAGAACCAGAGCAGGCGATCGCCGCGCGCGGACACCGCCGCCATCGTCTCGATGGCGACGACGGTCTTGCCGCTGCCGGTGGGCGCCTGCAGCATCACCGCGCCATCGCGGTGGCGCACGGCGTCGCGGGCCGCCTCGGGCGCGTCGGGGCCGAGTTCGTCGTAGCGCGCGCGCACCGCGTCGAAGCGGGCGACGAGGCCGTCCACGGCCTCCTGCTGGAAGCGCTTGAGGGTGATCGGCATGGTCAGCGTCCGAAGCGGTCGACGAGGGTCTGCGGGAGCGGGCGGGCGTCGAAGCGCGCCGCGATGGACGCCAGGCGCTCGGGCGCCCAGCTGTAGACGATGGGCACGCTCCCGGAGACGTGCGCCAACCAGTCGCGCAGCGCGTCGAGCGTGGCGGGCTCGAAGTCGGCCAGATACGCCACGCCCTTTGCCGTGGCCAGCCCGCGCCCCGGCCAGGGCGCGAGCGGCACGTCGTGCATCAGGCACAGCGCCGTCCACGCCTGCACGTGGCCCAGCCGCCGGCTCACGCGGTGGCGCGGCAGCCGGCGCGCGCGCAGGTAGGCGAAGCCGCCGCCCAGGCCGGGCACCGCTTCGCCCTTCGCATTCGTGTAGCCGCCGAGCACGCGGCGCACGCGCTGCGCGCAGACGTCGCGGCAGAGGTTCTTGTCCGGTTCGTCCGCGGTGGCCTCGGTGGTGCTGACGAGGATGAAGCGGCGGTTGCCGCCGTCTTCGGCATTGAGCTTCGCCACGGCGTGGGCGGTGGTGCCGGAGCCGGCGAAGAAGTCGAGGACGATGTCGTCGGGCTTGGTCGCGATGCGGAGGATGCGTTCGATCAGCTGAATGGGTTTGGGTGTTGAGAAGACATCGGCCGAAGAGTCGAATCGAAGCACGTCGAGAAGCTGCTTTTTCGCGTCCTGCGTATGGCCGGCGACGTCATACGTCCACAACGTTTGCGGCACGACACCTTGCTTTACCTCGGATAGAAATCGCTTGACCGCAGGGTTGTTATTGCCGTCAGCGCCCCACCAGATCCTTCCGTCGCGATCCAATTCCCTGAACTTCTCTTCCGAATAGACCCAGTAGCGTCCAGATGGAGGACCAGGCACGACTCGCCCTGAGGGGCAAGTCACTGGATACGTCCCTTTGCTGTAGTAGTTGCGTGCCGACATTCCGTCGGCTCTCCAAGGGCCTCGCGGATCGTTATCTGGATTCTTGTATGCGTCATCCTGCGATTGAGTGCGCGGCAAGGAATTAGGCCGCCAGCAGGAAGCGCTGCGCGCGAAGACAACGATGTACTCGTGATCATCGGAAAAATGCTGCGCGGAGTTCTTAGGGGCATAAGCTTTCTGCCAAATCACATTCGCAATGAAGTTCGCCTCCCCAAACACCCGCTCCATCAACATCCCGAGCCGGTACAGCTCGTTGTCGTCAATGGACACGAAGATCACGCCATCGTCCGCCAGCAGGTCCTTCGCCAGCTGCAGGCGGCGGTGCATGAACTCCAGCCACATCGAGTGGCGGAAGCGGTGCGTGCGGTCCACAAAGCGGTCGTTGTAGACGAAGTCGCGGTTGCCGGTGTTGTAGGGCGGGTCGATGTAGATGCAGCGCACGCGCCCGGCGTGGCTCATGCGCAGCGCGCGCAGGGCGTCGAAGTTGTCGCCTTCGATGACGAGGTTGCGCCACGGCGCGTCGCCGCAGGCCAGCGATGCATCGAGATCGAGCGCCACGAAGTCGTCGTTGACGGCTTGCTCGTGCACGTCGGCATCGTCGGTCTCCCAGACCAGGCCCAGGGTGCGCTCGGCGTCGCGGCGTTCGAGCAGGCGGATCAGCGCCTCGCGGTCGAGGCTGGCGTACTTCGATTCGGTCATGCGGCTTTTCCGGGCGCGGCGAGCTGGCGCCGCATGTCTTCGATGGGGCCGTGGACGATCTGTCGCAGCAGGCGGGCCTCGCCGGCGGCGGCGGGGCCGCGGGCGTCGGCCTCGAAGCGGGCGAGCAGCTCGCGCGCGCGGGCGGGCACCTGATCGAGCATCGCGTCCAGCTGCTGCAGCACCAGGCGCGGCGGCAGGCGCAGCTCGGCGCCGAAGGCGACAACGTGCTCGCGCCGTACGTCGCCGGCGCGCGTGGCGTTGCCTGCCGGCGTGACGAGGGGTTCATGGCCCCATGCGCCGTCGCGATAGGCGGCGGTGGAGAGCAGGTCGTAATGCGGCGCCAGCACCAGGCCACCTGCCTCCGGCATCAGCGACAGGTTCTTGAGATGCGCGTCGGTATTGCCGACGAGAAGGTTGAACAGCCACCAGCGCAACAGGGCCTGGCGGGTGGTGGCAGTCTGGCGGCAGGCCTCGGCAACGCGTGCGAGGTTGGCGGCCGAAGCCTGCGAGTACTTGAACGCGGGCGCGAGGCCCAGCAGCTGACAGGCGTCGATCGCGTGGCGCCGCTGCACGGCGGCGCCGTGCCCGATGCGGTCGAAGCGCCGCACGAGGAAGACCGGCTCGGGCACGCGCCGCAGGGCGACCTCGGGTACCGGCAGGCCGACCGCGGCGGCCAGGCGCATGACGAACCATTCATTGGCGGCGCTGTGCGGCCAGCGCGCCGTGTCGTCGTGATCGGGCTTGAGCAGGTGGGTGGATGCGCTGCCGCCGACGGGCTCGTACAGGGTGTCGCCGTCGAGGACGACGGCCAGCTTGTGCTGCGCACCGGCCAGCGACATGCGCTTGGGCGCATCGTGCGAGAGCGGCAGACGCGGCAGCGCGCGGATGCGCGCGGACAGCACGGGATCGGGCAGCGGGCGCAGGTCGCCGTCGGGCTGCACCTCGCCGGGAGGCAGCAGGGTGAGTGCGCCGGCCGATTCGCGCCCGTAGTGCTGGAGCAGCCCGAAGGCATCGTCCACGCCGAGTCCGGCATCGCCGGCCAGCAGCCGGCGCGCACCTTCTTCGGGCAGCAGGTTGTCGAAGAACCACTGCACGGGGCGCTGGCTCGCGCCATCGACGATGCGCCCGGCGCGCCGCGGCAGGGCCGGTGCGAGGTCGAAGCCGTCGGCGGCTTCCCGCCAGGCGTCGTCATACGCGAAGGCCCAGAGGTCGCCGGCCTCGGACAGGCGGCCGATGCACCGGGCATCCAGCCGGACGTCGAGCTCGCGGGGCATCATGCGGCGGCGTCGTCCGGCGTTTCGAGGCTGAAGGCGATGCCCAGTTCGTCCAGCACACGCAGCACGCGCCCCAGCTGCACGGTCGGCTTGCCACGCTCGATGTCGCGCAGGGCCACGTGGCTGGCGCCGACGATGGCGGCCAGGTCGTCCTGTCGGATGCCCTGCCGCTTGCGCTGTCGCCGGATCTCGGCGCCCAGCTCGACCGGGGTTCGGATCGAAATGCGCATGGACGTTCTCGAAATGGGAGTTTCGATCATGCCCACGAGCGGCTGTGTGGGCAAGAAGTCGAAATCCTGTTTTCGAATGAGCCCCGGGGACAGCCTGCTCGAAACTCCAGTTTCGACAAACAGGTGCCGGCCTTTCTAAGGCAGCCTTTCGATCAGGCCGTGCCACGCCCGATTCGAAACCCCGGTTTCGCCTACTGACGCGGATCGTCTCAGGCGATGCGACGCTGCCGGCGCCCAATCCGCCCTGGTCCCCGGGCAGACAGGCGATGGCAACGACGGCAGACGAACCCGGGGCCGGGCGCCCCATCGAGCGTTCCTCCACCCTGACTGCGCGCCCGGCCGCACGCATCCGGGGCGACGGCGCCGGCCTGACGCAGGCGCTGGCGCATCGCTATGCCGACCGCATCACCGGCCACTTCACCCTGCCCGGCCGCGACGGCCGCTATGCCGACCTCCCGGCCGACCTGCCGCCCGCGCTCGTGCAGGCGCTGGCCTCGCGCGGGATCGAGCGCCTGTACTCGCACCAGGCGCAGGCCTGGGAGGCGGCGCGGCGCGGCGAGCACCTGGTCGTCGTCACCCCGACCGCCTCGGGCAAGTCGCTGTGCTACACGCTGCCCGTGGTCACCGCGGCGATGGAGAAGGGCGCCAAGGCGCTGTACCTGTTCCCGACCAAGGCGCTCGCGCAGGACCAGGTGGCCGAGCTGCTCGAGCTCTCGCGTGCCGGCGACCTCGGACTCAAGGCCTTCACCTTCGACGGCGACACGCCGGGCGATGCGCGGCAGGCGATCCGCCTGCACGGCGACATCGTGGTCAGCAATCCCGACATGCTCCACCAGGGCATCCTGCCGCACCACACCAAGTGGGCGCAGTTCTTCGAGAACCTGCAGTACGTCGTCATCGATGAGGTGCACACCTACCGCGGCGTGTTCGGCAGCCACGTCACCAACGTGCTGCGGAGGCTCAGGCGCATCTGCGCGTTCTATGGGGCCAACCCGCAGTTCATTCTCTGCAGCGCGACGATCGGCAATCCGAAGCAGCATGCCGAAGGCCTGATCGAGGCGCCGGTCACGGCGATCACCGAATCCGGTGCGCCCACCGGCGACAAGCACGTGCTGCTGTGGAACCCGCCGGTGGTCAACCCCGACCTCGGCCTGCGCGCCAGCGCGCGCTCGCAGAGCAACCGCATCGCGCGGCTGGCCATCAAGTCCGGGCTCAAGACGCTGGTGTTCGCGCAGACGCGGCTGATGGTCGAGGTGCTGACCAAGTACCTCAAGGACGTCTTCGACAACGACCCGCGCAAACCCGCGCGCATCCGCGCCTACCGCGGCGGCTACCTGCCGACCGAGCGCCGCGAGGTCGAGCGCTCGATGCGCGCGGGAAGCATCGACGGCATCGTCAGCACCTCCGCACTCGAACTCGGCGTCGACATCGGCGCGCTCGACGTGGTGATCCTCAACGGCTATCCCGGGTCGGTCGCCGGCACCTGGCAGCGCTTCGGCCGCGCGGGGCGGCGGCGGCAGCCGTCGCTGGGCGTGATGGTCGCGAACTCGCAGCCGCTGGACCAGTACGTGGTGCGCCATCCCGAGTTCTTCATCGACGCCAGCCCCGAGCACGCGCGCATCGCGCCCGACCAGCCGCTGATCCTGTTCGACCACATCCGCTGCGCGGCCTTCGAGCTGCCTTTCGTGGCGGACGAGCGCTTCGGCCCGATCGAGCCCGAGCTGTACCTGGAGGCGCTCGCCGAAACCGACGTGGTGCATCGCGAAGGCGACCGCTGGGAATGGATCGCCGACAGCTACCCGGCGAACGCCGTTTCGCTGCGTTCGGTCGCCGACGGCAACTTCGTCGTGGTCGACCGCACCGACGGACGTCAGCAGATCATCGCCGAGGTCGACTATTCGGCCGCCGCGCTGACGCTCTACGAAGGCGCGATCCACATGGTGCAGTCCACGCCCTACCAGGTGGAGCGGCTCGACTGGGAAGGCCGCAAGGCCTACGTCACGCGCACCTTCGTCGACTACTACACGGACTCGATCGACTACACGAAACTCAAGGTGCTCGCCGAGTTCGACCGCGCGCCCGCCGGCGACGGCGATGCGCGCCATGGCGAGGTGCACGTGGTGCGGCGCGTGGCCGGCTACAAGAAGATCCGCTACTACACGCACGAGAACATCGGCTACGGGCCGGTGAACCTGCCCGACCAGGAGCTGCACACCACCGCGGCCTGGTGGCAGCTGCCGCAGGCGCAGTTGCTGGCCTGGTTCGCCAGCCGGCAGGACGCGCTCGACGGCTTCCTTGGTGCCGGCTATGCGCTGCACGTGGTCGCCACGCTGGCGGTGATGGCCGAGGCGCGCGACCTGCAGAAGGCCATCGGCAACGGCGACGGCGCCTGGTTCGCCACCGCCGATGCCAACGGCCGTGGCCAGCTGCGTGGCGCCGAAGGCCAGGAGCTCGCCCCTTTCGAGCTGCAGCAGTTCGTACCGACGATCTTTCTCTACGACAACTTTCCCGGCGGCGTCGGGCTGTCCGAACCCTTGTGGACGCGGCAGGCGGAGCTGGTGCAGCGTGCGGTGGAGCTGGTGGAGCGCTGCGACTGCCGGGCCGGCTGCCCGGCCTGCGTCGGCCCGGTCCTTGCCGCCGACGAAGAACGCGAAGGCGCGGCCTCGCCGAAGGCGCTGGCGAGGCGCGTGCTGGATCTTCTGGCCAGGCCGTCCGACGGGCGCGGCATCGACGCCGATGCCCGCGCCCTCGAGCGCGATGCATGAGCGGCGTGTCCTCCCCACTCCACCGTAGCCCGGGTAAGCGAAGCGCACCCGGGTGCCTTTCGATGCAATGCGAGATGCCCCCGCGTCCCCAAGCCGCGCGCGGCCCGCGCCCTTGCCCGGGCTACGCGGTGTATCGACAGGAGCGCGGTGCATGACGCTCACCCTCGACAGGCTGCGTGCGCTCAAGCGCCAGGCCGGTGCCAGCGATGCACCGTCTCCGCCGGCTACCGCGCTGCGCGAACCGCCGCATGCGCATGCCGCGGCGCCCGCCGCGCCCTGGGACGCGGTGCTGGGCGACGACGCCGCACGCGGCGCCGCGAAGGCCGCGCGCGATGGCGAGGCCGCCGACGCACCGGCCATCGCCACGGCGCCGGCGCGGCGCCCGGACGTCGACAGCCTTCGCCGCCTGCTGGGCCTGCGCGAACGCGCCCCGGCCGCGCGCCCGCGTGCGCGCCCGGTCGACCGGGCACTGCCCGGCGAGCAGATCGACGAGGGCCTCTGGCTCATCGAATCCCGCGTCGCGCACGCGCCGCCCGGCAGCCCGCTGCCGTTGGGCTTCGCGCGGCGCGAGGGCCATGTCGATGCGGCCGACCTTCTGTTCTTCGACACCGAAACCACCGGGCTGGCCGGTGGCACCGGCACGCGCGCCTTCATGATCGGCGCGGCCGACTGGTTCGAAGGCGCGCTGCGCATCCGCCAGTTGCTGATCGCGAACATGGCCGCCGAGCGCGCCATGCTGCACGCCTTCGCCTCGTGGCTGCGCCCGCACACGGTGCTGGCCAGCTACAACGGCCGCAGCTACGACGCACCGCTGCTGCGTACGCGTTATCGCCTCGCGCGCCTGGGCGACCCGCTGCAGGGGCTGGACCATCTCGACCTGCTGCATCCCGCGCGCCGCCGCTGGCGTGGCCGCTGGGAGAACTGCCGCCTTGCGACCATCGAGCGCGAGGCACTGCGCATCCTGCGCGAGGACGACCTCCCCGGCTCGCAGGCACCGGCGGCCTGGCTGGCCTACCTGCGCGGCGGTGATGCGATCAACCTGCGCCGGGTGGCCGAACACAACCGCCAGGACGTGGCGACGCTGGCGCAGCTGCTGCTGACCCTGAGCACCGACGGCCCCGAGCCGCCTTGACGTTGCGCACACGACGCGCGCTGGACGCTGAAGCCTCCCCACCTCCCGGGTAGGCCCCCATGGCCCTGTCTGGCTCCCCACGCGAAGGCGACTGGACCCGTCTGGCGGTCCCGGTCGCGGTCCTCGTCGCTTCCGTCGCCGCCTGCAGCGTGATGCCGCCGGCCGGCGCCAGTGCGCGCGCGGCGGTCTGCCAGCCGCGGGGAGCCGACGCGCTGGTCGGGCGCGCGGCCAGTGCGCCCATCGTCGAGCAGGCGCGCACGGCCAGCGGCAGCCAGGCCGTGCGCCTGGTCATGCCGGGCGAGGCCGAGCCGCAGGTCGAGCAGATCGACCGCCTCAACCCCTTCCTCGACGAGGGCGGCCTCATCACCCGCGCCACCTGCGGCTGAACCCGCGTCGCGCGCATTGACGCGGCCGGTACGGACGGGCCCCAGAATCGGGCCTCCATCCGAACCGAGGTCCCGCATGAGCCTGCGCATCCTGCTGCCCGCCGTCGCGCTATCGACCATACTGGCCGCCTGCACCACCACCGGGGCGCCGCCCATGTCCGATCCCCAGCCGCCGCCGGCCAGCTGCAATGCCGACGCCGCACGCTCGCTGGTCGGCCAGCCGGCCACGCCCGCCAACGTCGAGCGCGCACGGCAGCTGGCCGGTGCCCGCATGGCGCGCGTGCTCAAGCCCGGCCAGATGGTCACGATGGAATTCATCGAGGGCCGCCTGAACATCGACGTCGACGACAGGAACGTGATCACGCACGTGCGCTGCGGCTGACGGCCGGCGCCAGGAAACGCAGCGACGGGCCGCGGCGAACGCGGCCCGTCGCGCATGTGGCGGCCGCAAGCGCCCATCGCGCGTCGCCACGAAGACGCTACGCGCCGCCGGCCGCTGCGCCAGGCGGCAACGGCTGCCGCGCGCACTCAGCGCGCGTCGCTCTCCAGCTCCAGCGGCCTGCGTTGCGCGCCGTCGCCCAGCGGCGCATCGGTGAGCACGACGGTGGCGCCGGGCACCAGCAACGCGTCGATGCGGCGCGCGAGCTCGGGCGCGATGGCGAGCGCACCGCGCTCCAGCGCCTGGCGCACGGCCCGGCCCGTCTCGCCCGGGCGCTCGACCTCGATCGCCTGCCAGCGGCGTGCGGCGCGGTCGGGCAGCAGCGGGTCGATGCCCTCGCCGCGGCCGTCCAGCAGCACCCAGGCGCGCGTGCCCAGGCGCAGTCCGGGCTCGACGTGCACACGTGCCGCCCCGATGCGCACGCCGTTGCGCATCACCACCAGGCGACGGTCGCTGGTGCTGAGCACGATGCTCACCGGGCCGCTGGGTGCGCGCTCCGGTGCCCAGTCGTCGATGGCGTCGACCGGGGCGGTGCGGCCCATCGCGGCCATGACGTCGCCGCCGGCGGCCGGACCCGGAGCGCCCGCGCGATCGGTGACGATCACGACGTCGCCCGGCCGCGTGGTCGAGAACAGCGCCTTGGCGAAGGGCTCGGGCAGGCGGATGCACCCGTGCGAGGCCGGCTGACCGGGCAGGCGCCCGGCGTGGAGGGCGATGCCGTCCCAGGTAAGGCGCTGCATCCACGGCATGGGCGCGTTGTCGTAGAGGTTGGAGTAGTGCTCCGCGTGCTTCTGCAGGATGGTGAAGACGCCCACCGGCGTCTCGTGTCCGGGCTTGCCGCTGCTGATGGTGGACGCGCCGATGCGCACGCCGTTGCGGTAGACGTGCAGCTGCTGCAGCGGCAGGCTGGCGACCACCACCACCGGCCCGCGCGGCGCAAGCTCGGGTTTCCACACGAATTCGCCCGCGCGTGGCGACCAGTCCGGCGGCACCACCGCCGCGGCCGGCGCGAGCAGCGCCAGGCCGAGCAGGGCGGCCAGGGCGAAGCGATGCGGGAGGCGGACGGCGCGGGGCATGGTCGGCGGACGCGGGAAGCGGAACCTGCATCCTGACGCGGCGCGCCAGCCCGCGTTTGAGCGGCGTCAAGCACCGTGTCCGGTGTTCACGTGCGGTACCGGCATCCCCCGTGCGCGTGCCCGACCACGGCGAGGACGCGGAGGCGTGAGCACCAAGCGCCCGGGCGCCGCGACCTCGCCGAGGCCGGCCTGGCCGCGCTCGCGGCATTCGCGCTGACCGCGGCGATCGAGGTCGCCACCGCGCGCGGCGCGCTGCTGCTGGTACTGCATCCGCTCTACCTGGCCACGCTGGCGGTGGCAGCCCTGCTCGGCGCGCTGGCCGTGCGCCGCCTGCGGGCGCTGCGCGCGCTCCATGCCACCGCGCTGGTGGCCGTCACCTTCGCCCTGCAGCGGGTGCTGCTGGTCGTCTGGGGCGCCGGCGTGTCGTGGATGCTCGCCGTGCGCGGCTGAGCCACGGCGGCGCATCGCCGCGCCAGTGCCGCGTATCGCCCGCGTGCGTGCTCAGGCGGCCGCGCG
>JBMOOW010000016.1:0-19958 GCA_049323195.1 Pseudomonadota bacterium
ACGCCAGCGGCAGGGCGACGGGCGGGCCGGCGCCGATGGCCAGCCGCGTCATCGACCCGCGGGACGCCGCACGCGCAGGCGCGCCGTGCCATCGGCACAGCGCTCGGCCGCCACCGCGAAGCCGCGCTCGCCCAGCAGCTGGATCAGCGGATACGGCATCTGCGGCGTGAGCAGTTCGAGGTCGACGCCGGCCTCGAGGCGCTCGACGGCGGCCAGCGCGCGCTCCATCGGCACCGGCGCGGGCAGGCCGCGCAGGTCGAGGGGGGCGTCCGGACGGGAACCACATGCCATCGCGTTCTCCTGCATCGGGTCGGCGCGCAGCATCGCGGCGGCGCGGCGGAAACGCCCTGATGCACGTCAAGTGCGGCGCATGCCCGGCGCGCCGTCGGGCCGCGACGCGCCACGCGCCATGGCTACGGCTGCGCGGCCTGCGAGAACACGCCATGCAATGCAATGCACGGCATCGCGAACGCGTCGCACGTGCGCCTCGCGATACATGTGCGACGCGTGAAGGATCGATGCGCGGCGCACGCCGCCTGTCGGAAGGCGCGACGGAATTGCCCTCGCATGTCCTTCACTTCGCCATACTGCAGCTGCACGCAGGCTAGAGTCCGCCTGTCCTGCGCGAGGTCATGCCTGTGGTCGATGCAGATCCTTCCCGACACGCTGGAGCGCAACGTGCCCTGTGGGCCAGCACTTTCGCCTTCACGGTCTGCTTCGCGGTCTGGACGATCTTCGCGATCATCGGCGTCGAACTGAAGACGCGGCTGGGGCTGAGCGAGACGCAGTTCGGCCTGCTGGTGGGCACGCCCATCCTCACCGGCTCGCTCAGCCGCATCGTGCTGGGCGTGTGGGCCGACCAGTACGGCGGCCGGCGCGTGTTCGCGCTGGTGATGGTGCTGGCGGCGGTCGCGACCTTCCTCACCTCCTATGCGCAGACCTACGGGCAGCTGCTGCTGGCCGCGCTGGGCGTGGGCCTGGCCGGCGGCGCGTTCTCGGTGGGCGTGAGCTACGTGTCCAGGTTCTTCCCCGCGCGCGAGCAGGGCACGGCGCTGGGCGTGTTCGGCGCGGGCAACATCGGTTCGGCGGTCACCAAGTTCTTCGCGCCCATGGTGATGCTGGCGCTGGGCTGGGAGGGCGTGGCGCGGGTCTGGGCCGGCGTGCTGCTGGTCACCGGCATCGTCTACCTGCTGGCCACGCCCGAGGACCCCGACGCCGAACGCCGCCGCCGCGAGAAGACGCGGCCCATGGGCATGCGCGAGCAGTTGTCGGTGCTGCGCAACCTGCAGGTCTGGCGCTTCGCGCTGTACTACTTCTTCGTATTCGGCGCGTTCGTGGCGCTGGCGCTGTGGCTGCCGCGCTACCTGGTCGGCGTGTACGAGCTGGACCTCCGCGCGGCGGGCATGCTGGCCGCGTTCTACTCGGTGCCGGCCAGCCTGTTCCGCATCTACGGCGGGCGGCTGTCGGACCGCTTCGGTGCGCGCCGCGTGCTGTACTGGACCTTCGGCGTGTCGGTGCTGTGCACCTTCATGCTCAGCTACCCGCCCACCGACTACGTCATCCACGGCGAGAACGGGCCGATCCGCTTCTCGACCTCGCTGGGCCTGGTGCCGTTCCTGATCCTGCTGTTCGGGCTGGGCTTCTTCATGAGCCTGGGCAAGGCGGCGGTCTACAAGCACATCCCGGTCTACTACCCGCACCACGTGGGCGCGGTCGGCGGGCTGGTGGGCATGATCGGCGGCCTGGGCGGCTTCGTGCTGCCGCTGGTGTTCGGCGTGCTGCTGGACCTCACCGGCATCTGGACCAGCTGCTTCGCGCTGCTGTTCCTGCTGGTCACCGTGGCGCTGGTGTGGATGCACGCCGCCGTGCGGCGCATGGAGCGCGGCGCGCTCACCGAGCAGCAGCGCCAGGCGCTGCCGGAACTGCCAGAGATGCAGGGCCTGGGCGAGCCCGGGGTGGTAGTGCCGGCGCGCCGCCCGCACAAGCTCGACGACTGGCGCCCGGAGGACCCGGCCTTCTGGCAAAGCACCGGCCGCCCCATCGCGCGCCGCAACCTGTGGATCTCCACGTACTGCCTGCTGCTCTCGTTCGCGGTGTGGATGGTGTGGAGCGTGGTGGTCGCGCGCCTGCCCGCCCTCGGTTTCGCGTTCACCACCGCCCAGCTGTTCTGGCTGGCCGCGGTGCCGGGGCTGTCGGGCGCGACGCTGCGCATCTTCTACGCCTTCCTCGTGCCCATCTTCGGCGGGCGCGGCTGGAC
Source organism: Pseudomonadota bacterium (assembly GCA_049323195.1). Classification (GTDB taxonomy): domain Bacteria; phylum Pseudomonadota; class Gammaproteobacteria; order Xanthomonadales; family Xanthomonadaceae; genus Cognatilysobacter. The sequence goes on from JBMOOW010000016.1 coordinate 2,258, forward strand.
CACCATGTCCACCGCCTCGCTGCTCATCCCCGCGCTGGGCATCGGCTATGCGGTGCAGGACCCGGGCACGCCCTACTTCATCTTCCTGGTGCTGGCGCTGCTGTGCGGCCTGGGCGGCGGCAACTTCGCCTCGTCGATGGCCAACATCAGCTACTTCTTCCCCAAGAGCGAGAAGGGCAACGCGCTCGCGATCAACGCCGGCCTGGGCAACCTCGGCGTGAGCCTGATGCAGTTCCTGGTGCCGGTGGTGGTCACCATGGGGCTGTTCGGCGCGCTCGGCGGGCAGGCCCAGGTCACCGCCGACGGCACGCACGTGTGGATGCAGAACGCGGGCTTCGTCTGGGTGCCGCTGATCCTGGCCGGCACGCTGGCGGCCTGGTTCGGCATGGACGACATCCTCAGCGCGCGCGCGTCGTTCGCCGACCAGTCCAGCATCTTCCGCCGCCGCCACACCTGGATCATGTGCTGGCTCTACACCGGCACCTTCGGCACGTTCATCGGCATGTCGGCGGGCTTCCCGCTGCTGGCGAAGATCGTGTTCCCCGAGGTCGACGCGCTGCGCTACGCCTTCATGGGCCCGCTGGTGGGCGCGATCTCGCGCGCCGGCTCGGGCTGGATCGCCGACCGCGTTGGCGGCGGGCGCGTCACCTTCTGGGTGTTCGTGGCGATGATCGCGGCCATGGGCGGCATGCTCTGGTTCCTGCAGGCGCGCAGCTTCCCCGGCTTCTTCGCCATGGTGCTGGCGCTGTTCGCGATCAGCGGCGTGGGCAACGCGTCCACGTTCCAGATGATCCCGGGAATGATGCGCAAGGAGCTGGGCATCGTCGCCGCGGCCATGCCGGAGCCCGAGCGCCGCATGCAGGCCGAGCGCGAGTCGGCCGCCATCATCGGCTTCACCTCGGCCATCGCCGCCTACGGCGCCTTCTTCATCCCCAAGGCCTATGGCAGCTCCATCGAGGCCACCGGCGCGGCGAATGCGGCGCTGTGGGGCTTCCTTGCGTTCTACGTGAGCTGCGCGGCGATCACCTGGTGGGTCTACACCGGGCCGCGCGGCTTCATGCGCGACATCGAAGGCCCGCGGAACGGGCCGGCCGCCCCGACCGCCGACATCCAAGGAGCCCGTGCGTGAGCCATCTCCTCGACCGCCTGACCTACTTCACCCGCCCGCGCGAGACCTTCTCCGACGGGCACGGCATCGTCAGCCGCGAGGGGCGCGAGTGGGAGGAGGCCTACCGCAAGCGCTGGGCGGCGGACAAGATCGTGCGCTCCACGCACGGCGTGAACTGCACCGGCTCGTGCAGCTGGAAGATCTACGTCAAGGGCGGCATCGTGACGTGGGAGACGCAGCAGACCGACTACCCGCGCACGCGCCCGGACCTGCCCAACCACGAGCCGCGCGGCTGCCCGCGCGGCGCGTCCTACAGCTGGTACCTGTACTCGGGCACCCGCATCAAGTACCCGCTGGTGCGCGCCGCCATGCTGCGCGCCTGGCGCCAGGCGCGGCAGTCGATGGGCCCGGTGGCGGCCTGGCGCGCGATCGTCCAGGACCCCGACACCCGCGCGGCCTGGGTCGCGCGCCGCGGCCGCGGCGGCTTCGTGCGCGCCGGCTGGGACGAGGTCAACGAGATCATCGCCGCCGCCAACGCGTACACCATCAGGGAGTACGGCCCCGACCGCATCGCCGGCTTCTCGCCGATCCCCGCGATGTCGATGATTTCCTACGCCGCCGGCAGCCGCTACCTCTCGCTCATCGGCGGCAACCTGCTCAGCTTCTACGACTGGTACTGCGACCTGCCGCCGTCCTCGCCGCAGACCTGGGGCGAGCAGACCGACGTGCCCGAGTCGGCCGACTGGTACAACTCGGGCTTCCTGCTGGTGTGGGGCTCGAACATTCCGCAGACGCGCTCGCCCGACGCGCACTTCTACACCGAGGCGCGCTACCGCGGCACCAAGAGCGTGGTGATCACGCCGGACTTCAGCGAGGCCAGCAAGTTCGGCGACATGTGGCTGCACCCCAAGCAGGGCACCGACGCCGCGCTCGCGCTGGCCTTCGGCCACGTGATCATGCGCGAGTTCCACGTCGACCGGCAGGAGCCCTACTTCGCCGACTACGCGCGCCGCTACAGCGACATGCCGATGCTGGTGAAGCTCGTCGAGCGCGACGGCCACCTGGTGCCCGACCGCATGCTGCGCGCCGCCGACTTCGACGGCGCGCTGGGCGAGGCCAACAACCCCGACTGGAAGACCGTCGGCATCGACGAGGCCAGCGGCGAGGTGGTCTGCCCGCTGGGCTCGGCCGGCTTCCGCTGGGGCGAGCAGGGCAAGTGGAACCTCGAGGAGAAGGACGGCCAGGGCCGCGAGACGCGCCTGAAGCTCACGCTCAAGGGCGAGGGCGAGAACGTCGCGGTGGCCTTCCCGTATTTCGGCGGCGACGCGCCGCACGACTTCGTCGCCACCGACCACGCGAACGTGCTGCTGCGCCACGTGCCCGCGCGCCGCCTGGCGCTGCGCGAGGGCGAGGCGCTGGTGGCCACCGTCTTCGACCTGTTCGCCGCGCACTACGGCATCGACCGCGGGCTCGGCGGCGCGAACGTGGCGTCGAGCTACGACGAGGACGTGCCCTTCACCCCGGCCTGGGCCGAGCGCGTCACCGGCGTGCCGCGCCAGGCCATCGTGCAGGTGGCGCGCGAGTTCGCGCAGAACGCGGCCGACACGCATGGCAAGTCGATGGTGATCCTCGGCGCCGGCCTCAACCACTGGTACCACATGGACATGAGCTACCGCGGGATCATCGCGATGCTCGTGCTCTGCGGCTGCGTGGGCCAGCCCGGCGGCGGCTGGGCGCATTACGTGGGCCAGGAAAAGCTGCGCCCGGCCACCGGCTGGCTGCCGCTGGCGTTCGCCACCGACTGGACCCGCCCGCCGCGGCAGATGAACGCCACCTCGTTCTGGTACGCGCATACCGACCAGTGGCGCTACGAGACGCTGGACCCGGCCGAGATCGTCTCGCCCACCGCGCCGCCGGGCGACTGGGGCGGCTCGATCATCGACTTCAACGTGCGCGCCGAGCGCATGGGCTGGCTGCCGTCCGCGCCGCAGCTGCGCACCAATCCCATCGACCTCGGCCGCGAGATCCACGCCGCCGGTGCCGACCCGAAGGCCTACGTGGCCGAGCGCCTGAAGTCGGGCGAGCTGGAGTTCGCCAACCGCGACATCGACCATCCGCGCAACTGGCCGCGCAACATGTTCTTCTGGCGCTCGAACGTGCTCGGCGCCAGCGGCAAGGGCCACGAATACTTCCTCAAGCACCTCGTCGGCGCGCTGCACGGCGTGGTCGGCACCGACCTCGGCCCGGACGGGCGGCATCCGCGCGAGGTCGCCTGGCACGACGAGGCGCCGGTCGGCAAGCTCGACCTGATGGTCAACATCGACTTCCGCATGTCGACCACCAGCCTGTACTCCGACATCGTGCTGCCCACCGCCACGTGGTACGAGAAGCACGACCTCAACACCACCGACATGCACCCGTTCATCCATCCGCTCACCGCGGCGGTGGACCCGGCCTGGGAGTCGCGCAGCGACTGGGCGATCTTCCGCGGCATCGCCAGGGCGTTCTCGCAGGTGGCGCCGGAGGTGCTGGGCGTGGAGCACGACCTGGTGCTCAACCCGATCATGCACGACTCGCCCGGCGAGATCGCGCAGCCCTACGAGCCCCGCGACTGGGCGCGCGGCGAATGCGAGCCCGTGCCGGGGCGCACGATGCCGAGCGTGTTCCTGGTCGAGCGCGACTATCCGGCCACCCATGCGCGCTTCATCTCGGTGGGGCCGCAGCTGGAGGCCGGCGGCAACGGCAGCAAGGGCCTGAACTGGGACACGAAGGACGAGGTGCGCCAGCTCGCCGAGCTCAACGGCGTGGTGGCCGACGGCCCCACCGCCGGGCGCCCGCGCATCGAGAACGACATCGAGGCCTGCGAGATGATCCTGCTGCTCGCGCCCGAGACCAACGGGCAGGTGGCGGTGAAGGCCTGGCACGCGCTGGAGAAGGCCACGGGGCGCGAGCACGTGCACCTGGCCGAGGGCCGCGAGGAGGAGAAGATCCGCTTCCGCGACGTGGCCGCGCAGCCGCGCAAGATCATCAGCTCGCCCACCTGGTCGGGCATCGAGCACGAGAAGATCACCTACAACGCCGGCTGGACCAACGTCCACGAGCTCATTCCCTGGCGCACGCTCACCGGCCGGCAGACGCTCTACCAGGACCATGCGTGGATGCGCGCCTTCGGCGAGGCCTTCGTCACCTGGCGCCCGCCCATCGACACGCGCACCGTGCAGCAGGTGGTCGGGAAGCTCCCCAACGGCAATCCGGAGATCGCGCTCAACATCCTCACCCCGCACCAGAAGTGGGGCATCCACTCCACCTACTGCGAGAACCTGATCATGCTCACGCTCAACCGCGGCGGGCCGACGGTGTGGATCAGCGAGGAGGACGCGCAGCGCGCCGGCATCTGCGACAACGACTGGATCGAGGCCTTCAACATCAACGGCGCGCTCACCGCGCGCGCGATCGTCTCGCAGCGGGTGATGCCGGGCACCGCGATCATGTACCACGCGCAGGAGAAGCTGGTGAACACGGTGGGCTCGGAGATCACCGGCCAGCGCGGCGGCATCCACAACTCGGTCACGCGCATCAACATGAAGCCCACGCACATGATCGGCGGCTACGTGCAGCTGGCCTACGGCTTCAACTACTACGGCACCGTGGGCGCCAACCGCGACGAGTTCGTGATCGTGCGCAAGATGAACGCCATCGACTGGTTCGACAAGGCGGTGGACACCACGGCACAGGTCAAGCGCGCGGAGGTGGCCAAGTGAAAGTCCGCGCCCAGATCCCGATGGTGCTCAATCTGGACAAGTGCATCGGCTGCCATACCTGCTCGATCACCTGCAAGAACGTCTGGACCAACCGCGAGGGCATGGAATACGCCTGGTTCAACAACGTCGAGACCAAGCCCGGCATCGGCTATCCCAAGGACTGGGAGAACCAGCAGCGCTGGAACGGCGGCTGGGTGAGGAAGAAGAACGGGCGCATCGAGCCCAGGCTCGGCTCGAAGTGGCGCATCCTCGCCAAGATCTTCTTCAACCCCGACCTGCCGGAGATCGACGACTTCTACGAGCCGTTCACCTACGACTACGACTGGCTGCAGAAGGCGCCCGAGCTGCAGGCGCAACCGGTGGCGCGGCCGCGCTCGCTGGTCACCGGCGAGGTGATGAACAAGATCGAGTGGAGCGGCAACTGGGAGGACGACCTCGGCGGCGAGTTCGCCAAGCGCTCGCAGGACTACAACTTCCAGGACGTGGAGAAGGAGATCTACGGGCAGTTCGAGCAGACCTTCATGATGTACCTGCCGAGGCTGTGCGAGCACTGCCTCAATCCGTCCTGCCTGGCCACCTGCCCCTCCGGCGCCATCTACAAGCGCGAGGAGGACGGCATCGTCCTGATCGACCAGGAGAAGTGCCGCGGCTGGCGCATGTGCGTGTCCGGCTGCCCGTACAAGAAGATCTACTACAACTGGTCCACGGGTAAGTCGGAGAAATGCATCTTCTGCTACCCGCGCATCGAGACCGGGCAGCCGACGGTGTGCTCGGAGACCTGCGTGGGGCGCATCCGCTACCTGGGCGTGGTGCTCTACGACGCCGACCGCATCGAGGCCGCGGCCTCGGTGGAGAACCCGCGCGATCTCTACGAGGCGCAGCTCGACCTCTTCCTCGACCCCTACGACCCGGCCGTGCAGGACGCCGCGCGCCGCGACGGCGTGCCCGAGGCCTGGATCGAGGCGGCCATGCGCTCGCCGGTCTACAAGATGGCCAAGGAATGGCGCGTGGCCTTCCCGCTGCATCCGGAGTACCGCACGCTGCCGATGGTCTGGTATGTGCCGCCGCTCTCGCCCATCCAGTCGGCGGCCGAGGCGGGGAAGATGTCGGTCAACGACGGCATGCCCGACGTGCGCAGCCTGCGCATTCCGCTGAAGTACCTCGCCAACCTGCTCACCGCGGGCGACGAGGCGCCGGTGGCGGCGGCGCTGGAGCGCATGCTGGCCATGCGCGCCTACATGCGCGCCAAGACGGTGCACGGGCGCATCGACGAGTCCATCGCCCAGCGCGTGGGCCTGAGCGGGCGGATCATCGAGGAGATGTACCGCTACATGGCGCTGGGCGCGTACGAGGACCGCTACGTCATCCCCACCACGCACCGCGAGACCGAGGAGAACGCCTACGTGCTGCGCGGCGCCAGCGGCTTCGGCTTCCGGGAGCCCACCAACGGCGTGTCCAAGCTCAACCTGTTCGGCGGGCCCAAGACCAGGCCGCAGCAGCCCCATACGGAGACCACGACGTGAGGCGCACGCTGCGCACGCTGGCCCTGCTGCTGGGCTACCCGTCGGCGGAGCTGCAGGCCGAGGCGCGCGCCCTGCGCGAGGCGGTGGCCGCCGAGCGCGCCCTGCCGGCCGCGCGCATCGCCGCGCTGGACCCGCTGTTCGACGCGCTGGCGACCTCCGACCTGCTCGACGCGCAGGCCGCCTACAGCGAGCTGTTCGACCGCTCGCGGCACCTGGCGCTGCACCTGTTCGAACACGTGCACGGCGACAGCCGCGAGCGCGGGCAGGCGTTGATCGACCTCGGCCAGCTCTACCTCGACCACGGCTTCGTGATGACCGGCAACGAGCTGCCGGACTACCTGCCGCTGTTCCTGGAATTCGCGTCCTGCCTGCCGCCGCCCGAGGCGCGCGACCTGCTCGCGCAACCGGTGCACGTCTTCGTCGCGCTGGAAGAGCGCCTGCACGCGCGGCAGTCGCCCTATGCCGCGGTGTTCGGCGCGCTGGCCGTGCTCGCCGGCGCCACGCCCGATGCCGAGGCGCTGGCGGAGCTGCGCGCGCGCCAGGCGGATGCGAAGACGCTGGACGAGGAATGGGAGGACGCGCCCGTGTCGTTCGGCAAGCCCACGCTGGATGCGAAGCAGGCCACCGGCGTGGTGGCACGACTGCGCGCGGCGCAGCAATCGGTGATGGCGGCGATCAAGGGCTGAGGAGACGACGATGAACGAGTTTCTCAACCAGCTGGCCTTCGGCTGGTTTCCCTACCTCGCGGTGACGGTGCTGGTGCTCGGCAGCATCCTGCGCTTCGACAAGGACCAGTACGGCTGGCGCTCGCAGTCCAGCCAGTTCCTGCGCCGCCGGCAGATGCGCATCGGCTCCAACCTCATGCACCTGGGCATCCTGGTGCTGCTGGTGGGGCACTTCGTCGGCCTGCTCACCCCGATCGGCGTGTTCGACGCGGTGGGCATCTCGCACGGCTTCAAGCAGGCCATGGCGCTGGTGGTCGGCGGGCTCGCCGGCGTCGCCGCCTGGCTGGGCTGCACCCTCCTGCTGCACCGGCGCCTGGCGGACCCGCGCATCCGCCGCACGTCCTCGTTCGCCGACATCGCGGTGCTGGCGCTGCTGTGGGCGCAGCTCACGCTGGGCGTGGCCACGACCTACTGGACGATGCAGCATCTGGACGGCAAGGAGATGGTGCTGTTCATGGGCTGGGCGCAGGGCCTGCTGCGCTTCGATCCGGGCGCGGCCGACCTGATCATCGACGCGGCCTTCGTCTACAAGCTGCACATCGTGCTCGGCCTGGTGCTGTTCCTCATCACGCCCTTCACCCGCCTGGTGCACGTGTTCAGCGCGCCGGTCTGGTACCTGTTCCGCACCGGCTACCAGATCGTGCGGCCGCGCAATCCGCGCCGCCGCGCCGAGATCCCGGTGACGAGCGGCGCGGCGGCCTCGACCTTCGGCGGCCCGGCGGTGGAGCGCGCCACCTCCGACAGCGGGCAGAGCGGCGTATGAGCCGCATCATCGACGTCGAACTGCTGGCGCCCGCGCCGGCCCCGGTGGCCCGCCCCGAGCCGCAGATGCCCAGCGCCTGCGCCAGCGGCGGCTGCGGCGGCTCGCCCGCGCCGCCGCGTCCGCCCGCGCCCAGCTTCGCGCCGGTGCGCGTGAACGGCGTGGAGCTGGCGCCGGAGGCGATCGCGCGCGAGATGCAGCACCACCCGGCGGCCAGCCTGGAGGCCTCCTGGCGCGCCGCGGCCCGCGCGCTGGCGATCCGCGAGCTGCTGCTGCAGGAAGCGCGGCGCCGCGGCCTCGTGCCCGAGCCCGAGACCGACGACGGCAAAGCCGAGGCCGAGGACGATGCGCTTGTCCGGGCGCTGATGGACCAGGCGGTCGTGCCGGAGGCGCCGACGGAGGCCGAGTGCCGCCGCGTCTACGAGGCCGCGCCCGCGCGCTTCCGCACGCCCGACCTGTTCGAGGCCGCGCACATCCTGATCGAGCCGCGCACGCCCGACGACGCCGGCTGGCGCGAGGCGCGCAGCCGCGCACGCGCGCTGATCGAGCAGGTGGGCCACGACCGCGCGCGCTTCGCCGAGTGCGCGCGCGAGGTCTCCGCCTGCCCCAGCGCGCAGCAGGACGGCTCGCTGGGGCAGATCCAGCGCGGCGACCTGGTGCCCGCGCTGCAGGAGGCGCTGGAAGCGCTCGAGCCCGGCACCGTCGCCGCCGAACCGGTGCAGAGCCGCTTCGGCTGGCACGTGCTGCGGCTGGAACGGCGCATCGAAGGCCGCGTGCTGCCTTTCGAGATGGTGCGCGCGCGCATCGCCGACCTGCTGGAGGCGCGCGCCTGGGCCACCGCCTCGCAGCGCTTCATCGACGCCCTCGTGCGCGCGGCCGACGTCGAGGGCATCGACCTCGAGCCGGGAGCGGCGCCATGACCCTGGGCGACCTGCTGGCCGCATCGCGCGATCCTTCGCGCATCGCGGCCTGGCTCGGCGCCTGCCCCGCGGCCCTGCGCGCGAGCGTGGACGACGAGGCCGCCGCGCTCGGCCTGTCCGCCGGCGACTACCTGCGGCAGGTGGTCGCGGATTTCACCGGCTCGGCCTCGCCCGACGCCTGGACGCAGCTGCTCGGCCGCCTGGCGCGCAGCGAGGACCCGGGCCGCGCCTGCATCGAGGCCATGCAGGCCTGGCATCGCCAGGCGCGCGCCGCGCATGCCCATCATCCGAACGAGGACGCACGCCATGGCTCCCACGCCTGAGTCCCGGCCCAAGCTGCCGGGCGTCGATCCGCGCATGACGCAGCACCGCGATCCGGACTACCGCGAAGAGCAGGACGGCAGCACGCCGCTGGACACGGTGTCGGTGCCCACGCGCCAGGAACGCGAGGTCTGGCCGCTCATCTGGGCGGTGGTCACCATCGCGCTGGTACTGGTCACGCTGTACCTCGTCTTCGGCTGAGCCCCCGGAGCGGATCGACGTTCGATCGCGACGGGTGCGCCCTGGCGTTGGCAGGCGCCGCGGCCCGGTGCCCGCTTTCGCGGCAACGGCGACGTGGTTGAGCCCCTCTCCCCCTCGGGAGAGGCGTTGGGCTGAGGGTCCGGTTTCGAGCGGACTGTGAAGCCGCGTCGAAGCCGATGTCCATGCAGGCCCGCTTTCGCGGGCATCACGGCACCGGTCGGATGTCGGTCCGCCCTAGCCGCCCACCGAGGCCAGGTGCGGCGTGGCGCCCGTATCGCCCTGGTGCAGGCCGTGCGCGGCCTTCTTCAGCCCCAGCTGCGTGGCCAGCAGCGCGAAGAGCTCGTCCTGCTGCGCATCGTGCTGCAGCAGCGGGCGCAGGGAGATGCCGGCGTCGCCGAACAGGCACAGGCGCAGGTCGCCGGTGGAGGTCACGCGCAGGCGGTTGCAGCCGGCGCAGAAGTCGCGCGAGTAGGGCGCGATGATGCCGATGCGGCCGGCGTAGTCCGGATGCGCGTACTCGCGCGCGGGGCCGGCCTCGGGCGCGCGCGGGCGCAGCGCCCAGCCGGCGGCCTGCAGCTGCGCTTCCAGCAGCTCGGCGCGCAGGTGGTGGCGACGGAAGTAGTCGAGGTTGTCGCCGGTCTGCATCAGCTCGATGAAGCGCAGGCCCACCGGGCGCTCGCGCAGCCAGTCCAGCCAGGCCGGCAGCTCGTCGTCGTTGACCCCGCGCAGCAGCACGGCATTGAGCTTGACCGCATGCAGGCCGCGCGCGGTGGCTTCGTCGATCGCCGCGAGGATGTCGCCCAGGCCGTCGTGGCCGGTGATGGCCCGGAAGCGCGCGGGGTCCAGCGAATCCACGCTGACGTTGAGCGCCCCGAGCCCCGCGGCATGCCAGTCGGCCAGGCGCCGGCGCAGGACGCTGCCATTGGTGGTCAGCGCCACGGTGGACACCCCCGGCGTGGTGGCGGCGATGCGCAGCACGTCGGTCAGGTCGCGGCGCAGCGAAGGCTCGCCGCCGGTGATGCGCACCTTGCGCATGCCGGCGCGGGCGAAGGCACGCAGCAGCCGGGCGATCTCGTCCAGCTCCAGCCAGCGCGGGCGGCCGCCGGCCGCGCGGTAGCCATCGGGCAGGCAGTAGCTGCAGCGGAAGTTGCAGGCGTCGATGATCGACAGGCGCAGGTAGGGAAACGTGCGCCCGAAACGGTCGCTCAGGCCGTCCATGGGCCCACCGCCGCGCGCCCGCGGGCCGCCGCGCCGCGCCACCGCGCGGGCCGCGTGCGGACCGACATCCAAGCCGCTGTCCAGGACACGGCGCACTCCCCAGCCAATGCAACGTCGGCAGTATAGGAAGCATGCGCGCGGCGGTCCTCACGAGGGCGCGACATCGGGCTGATGCAGATCAAGGCAGGCGCGCTGCCTGCGGCGCAGCATGCAGGCAGCACGAGGATCATCCATGGACCTGACCGACGCCTGCTCCAGCCTGGACGAGGGCTGCCCGCCCCCCGACGACCCCGCTCTGCGCCTGCCCGACGCCCTGCGTGATTTCGAATCGCTGAGCGCGGAGGATGCCGCGGGAATCGGCCTGTGACCGCTGCCGGCCCGGTTCCGCCCGGCAGCCTCGAGGTCGACGGCGCGCTGGTGGCGCAGCTGCTGGGGCTGCCGGTGAGCCGCTTCCGCCAGCTCATGGCCGAGGGCCGCATCCGGCTGCTCTGCGAGCGCGGCACCGGCGCGGATACGGGGCTGTACCGGGCGACGTTCCACTTCGGCGCGCGCCGCAGCCGCCTGCTCGTGGACGCCACCGGGCGCGTACTCGTCGCCGGCGCCTGAGATGGACAGCCCGCTCCCTGCCGCGGCGGATGGCGGCGCGGCCAGCCGCCGCGCCTGGACCCACGAGGCGGTCGACCGCCTGCGCCGCGAGGCCGCGCGCTCGGCCGACACCCACCTGCTGCACCTGGCGCTGCCGGCCTTCCCCGGCATCGACTTCTACTTCAAGGACGAGGCCTCGCATCCCTCGGGCAGCCTCAAGCACCGGCTCGCGCGCTCGCTCTACCTCTACGCGCTGTGCAACGGGCGCCTGCAGCCGGGCCAGCCGGTGGTGGACGCCTCATCGGGCAGCACCGCGATCTCCGAGGCCTGGTTCGCGCGCCTGCTGGGGCTGGACTACACCGCGGTGATGCCGGCATCGACCGCGCCGGCGAAGGTCGACGACGTCCGCGCGCTGGGCGGCCGGGTGGAGCTGGTCGCCGACGGGGCCCGCGTGCGCGAGGCCGCGGCGGCCCATGCCGCGCGGGGCGCCTGCTTCCTCGACCAGTTCGGCCTGGCCGAGCGCGCCACCGACTGGCGCGGCAACAACAACATCGCCGAGTCCATCGTGGCCCAGATGGCGCTGGAACGCTTCCCCGAGCCGGCCTGGATCGTCTGCGGCGCCGGCACCGGCGGCACCTCGGCCACCATCGGCCGCTACCTGCGCTACCGCGGCCTGGCCAGCCGCCTCTGCGTGGCCGAGCCCACGGGCGGTGCCTTCGCGGTGGGCTGGGCGGGGCGCGACCCGGCGGCCCGGGCGCGGCGCGCCAGCTGCATCGAGGGCATCGGCCGCCCGCATGCCGAACCGGGGTTTCTCTACGAGGTGGTCGACGAGGTGCTGGAGATCGACGATGCGCAGTCGGTCGCCGCCGCCTGGCGGCTGCGCGAACTGCTCGGCGGCTGGTACGGCGGCTCGTCGGGGACCCACTTCACCGCCTGCATGCAGCTGGCCGCGCGCATGTGCGCGGCGGGCCGCCCGGGCAGCATCGTCAGCATCCTCGGCGATCGCGGCGAGCGCTATGCCGGCACCCTGTTCGACCGCGCCTGGCTGCACTCGCGCGGCATCGACCTCGACGCCGCCCGCGCCGGCCTGCCCGGGTACTGACGACCGCTCAGCGCAGCCAGAACCGCAGCAGCATCGCCACCGCGCCCACTGCGGCCACGCCGGCCAGCCAGAGCAGCAGCATCCAGCCCAGGCGCACGCGCAGGGGCCGGCGGTCGGCCTGGTCGGGCCCGTCCATCAGTGATACCCCTCGTGGCCGACCTTGCCGCGGAACACCCAGTACGACCAGCCGGTGTAGACGAGGATCATCGGCACCAGCACCGCGGCGCCCACCAGCATGAAGACCTGGCTCTTGGCGGGCGCGGCGGCGTCCCAGATGGTGAGCGCGGTCGGCACCACGTAGGGGAAGACGCTGATCGCCAGCCCCACGAAGGTGAGCAGGAACAGGGCGAGCGCGAGCAGGAAGGGCCAGCCCTCGCGGCGCTTCCTGAGCGAGCGGAAATAGGCGTAGGCGATGATCGCCGTGAGCAGCGGCACCTGCGCGGTCACCAGCACCGCGGGGAAGGTGAGCCAGCGCCGGTGGTAGTCGTAGTCCAGCCCCAGTGTGGCGATGCTGACGGCGACGATGCCCACCAGCAGCAGCACGCCGAAGCGCGCGGCCAGGCGGTAGGCGTGCTGCTGGGTCACGCCGTCGGTCTTCCAGATCAGCCAGGTCGCGCCCAGCACCGCATAGCCGACCACCACGCTGGCCCCGGTGAGCAGCGAGAAGGGCGTGAGCCAGTCCAGCCAGCCGCCGGCATAGGCGCGGTCCTTGACCTCGATGCCCTGCAGCAGCGCGCCCAGCGCGATGCCCTGGCTCAGCGCGGCCACCGTGGAGCCGACGGTGAAGGCGATGTCCCACCAGCGCCGGTGGCCGGGGTCGCGCCAGCGCGCCTCGAAGGCGACGCCGCGGAACACCAGCGCCAGCAGCATGGCGATGATCGGCGGGTACAGCGCGGTCATCACCACGCCATAGGCCAGCGGGAAGGCCGCGAGCAGGCCGCCGCCGCCCATCACCAGCCAGGTCTCGTTGCCGTCCCACACCGGCGCGATCGAATTGATCGCCTGGTCGCGCTCGCGGCCCACCGGGAACACCGGAAAGAGGATGCCGATGCCGAGGTCGAAGCCGTCCATCACCACGTAGGCGAAGACGGCGAACAGGATGATGCCCGCCCAGACGAGCGTGAGGTCGACGTCCGCGATCATGGCCTGTCCTCCGGCGTGGCCTCGGAAATCCTCATCGCAGGCCCGGGCGTGATGCCCGCGGTGCGGATCGGGCCGTGGTCCTCGTCCGGCGGCGCCTCGGCGACGTGCACGCCCTTGGTCATGAGCCTGAGGATGTACCAGGTGCCGAAACCGAACACGAGGAAGTAGACGACGATGAAGGCCACGAGCGACGCGCCCACCGCCGAGGCGTCCAGCGGCGACACGCTCTCGGCGGTGGTCATCACGCCGTAGATGGTGAAGGGCTGGCGGCCGACCTCGGTGGTGATCCAGCCCGCGGTCACCGCCACCAGCCCCGACGGCCCGGCCACCAGCGCCGCGCGGTGCAGCGCGGGCCAGTCGTACAGGCGCCGGCGCAGCCGCGCGAGCAGGCTCCACAGGCCGATGGCGAGCATCACCAGGCCCATCGCGACCATGATGCGGAAGGCCCAGAACACCACCGGCACCGGCGGCTCCAGGTGGTCGGGAATGGTGTCCAGGCCCGCGAGCGGCGCGTTCGCATCGTGCCTGAGGATGAGCGAGGAGGCCTTCGGAATCTCGATCGCGTAGTCGATGCGCCGGGCCTCGGGGTTGGGCAGGCCGAACAGCACCAGCGGCGCGCCCTCGGGATGGCTGTCGTAATGGCCTTCCATCGCCATCACCTTCGCGGGCTGGTGTTCGAGCGTGTTCAGGCCGTGCAGGTCGCCGACGAGGACCTGCAGGGGCGCGACCAGCGCGGCCATCCACATCGCCATCGAGAACATGCGCCGCGCGGCGGCCTCCGAGCGCGGCATGACGGCCTGCTCGCGCACTTCCACCGGGTCGCCGGCATCCACCTTCGGCACCACGCGGCCGCGTCGCAGCTTCAGCAGCTGGTACGCACCCACCGCGCCCACGATCATCGCGGTGCTCAGGTAGGCCGCGATCACCGTATGCGCCAGGCGATACGGGAAGCTGGGGTTGAAGATGATCTCGAAGTAGCCCGCCGCCGGCACGAACTGGCCGACGGCATTCGTGGTGAAGGCCACCGGCGTCTGCATCCAGCTGTTGACGCTGAGGATCCAGAACGCGGAGAAGAACGTGCCCAGCGCCACCATCAGCGTGGCCAGGAAATGCAGCCGGCGCCCCACCCGGTTCATGCCGAACAGCATCACGCCGAGAAAGCCCGCTTCCAGGAAGAACGCGGTCAGCACCTCGTAGGCCATCAGCGGGCCGATCACCGGCCCCGCGCGGTCGGAGAACACCGCCCAGTTCGTGCCGAACTGGTAGCTCATCACGATGCCCGACACCACGCCCATGGCGAAGGTGACGGCGAAGATCTTGACCCAGAAGCGGAACAGATCGAGGTAGACCTCGTCCTTCGTCTTCAGCCACAGCGCTTCCAGCACGGCCAGGAAACTCGCCAGGCCGATCGTGAAGGCGGGAAAGATGAAGTGGAAGCTGACGGTGAAGGCGAACTGCAGCCGCGCCAGGAACAGTGCATCGAAGGATTCGAACACGGGAGCCTCGGAGGTCGGTGCGTCGTGCCGGGAGCGCTGCGGGCAAGCCCCATCGCTTATGCCACAGCGCCCGTAAAACGCCCGTTCGACCGGCGCCGGCGCGTGCAGCTTACGCCTGTGCCGAGGTGCCGGCGCACGGGCCGGCCACGCGGGGCGGGAACGCAGCATCGCGATGGCCGCTCGCGACGCCGCATCCTGCCGCGCCTACACTGCGGCCATGCACATCCACGATCTCATCCACGCCTACTACGCGGCGTTCAACCGCGGCGACCGCGAGGGCATGCTGGCCCTGCTCGCCGAGGACGTCGTCCACGACCTCAACCAGGGCCCGCGCGAAACCGGCCGCGAGGCCTTCCGCGCCTTCCTCGCGCGCATGGACCGCAGCTATTCCGAGCAGCTGCACGGGATCGAGGTCATGACCAGCGCCGATGGCACGCGCGCGGCGGCCGAGTACGTGGTGCACGGCACCTACCAGGCCGACGACGAGGGCCTGCCGGCCGCGCGCGGCCAGGCCTACGTGCTGCCGGGTGGCGCGTTCTTCGAAGTGCGCGACGGCCGCATCGCACGCGTGACCAACTACTACAACCTCGGCGACTGGATCGCGCAGGTGGCGGGCCGCGCGTGAGCGGCGTGCGCATCGAAACGGTGCGCGGCGACCGGCTCGGCGCCGCGTGGCTCGATGCGGTCGCGCGCCTGCGGATCGGCGTCTTCCGCGACTGGCCCTACCTCTACGACGGCGATGCCGCCTACGAGGCGAGGTACCTGTCGACCTACACGCGCAGCACTCGCAGCCTGTTCGTGCTCGCGCTGGATGGCGACGCGGTGGTCGGCGCCTCCACCGGCCTGCCGCTGGCCGACGAGGAACCGGCCTTCCAGGCGCCGCTGCGCGAGCACGGCTACGACGTCGCCCGGGTCTTCTACTGCGGCGAGTCGGTGCTGCTGCCGGCCTACCGTGGCCGCGGTCTCGGCCACGCTTTCTTCGACGCGCGCGAGGCGCATGCCCGTGCGCTCGGCGACTTCCGCAGCACCGCCTTCGCGGCGGTGGACCGCGACGCGGCCGATCCGCGCCGCCCGCCCGGCCACCGTGGCAACGAGCTGTTCTGGCAGGGTCGCGGCTACGTGCGCCAGCCGGGCATGACGCTGCGGCTGGCGTGGAAGGAACTCGGCGAGGACGTCGAGAGCATCAAGCCGCTGACCTACTGGCTGCGCCCGCTGGAGGCCGCATGAGGGTCGCCGTCGCCAAGTACCGCATCGACGCGCCGGCCGACTTCGCCACCTTCGCGGCGCGGCAGCGCTCGCTTCTGGCCGAGGCCGCACGCGCCGGCGCACGCGTGGCGGTGCTGCCCGAATACCTCTCGCTGGAACTGGCGGCCACGTTCGATGCCGTGGTGCAGGCCGACCTGCATGCCTCGCTGGCCGCCACGCAGGCCCATGGCGAGGCCTTCATCGCCCTGTTCGCCGATCTCTCGCGCGAACTGGGCCTCGTGGTGCAGGCCGGCAGCTTCCTGACCGACGTCGGCGGCCGTTACCGCAATCGCGCCTGGTGGTTCGCCCCCGACGGCCGCCACGGCTTCCAGGACAAGCTGCAGCTCACCGGCTTCGAGAAGGCCGCCGGCGTGATCGAAGCCGGCGACGCCCTGCGCGCGTTCGATGCCAACGGCATCCGCACCGGCATCGCGGTCTGCTACGACGCCGAGTTCCCGCTGCCGGTGCGCGCCCAGTGCGAGGCCGGCGCGCGCCTGCTGCTGGTCCCCAGCTGCACGGACACCGAGGCCGGCGCCACGCGCGTGCGCGTGGGCTGCCTGGCGCGCGCGCTGGAGAACCGCATCTTCGTCGCGCAGGCGGTGACCGCCGGCCAGGCGCCCTGGAGCCCCGCGCTGGACGTCAACACCGGCGAGGCCGCGGTCTACGCCCCCATGGACCGCGGGCTCCCCGCCGACGGCATTGTCGCGACGACGCGCGGCGACGCCCCGTGGGCGATCGCCGACCTCGATTTCGACGCGCTCGACGCCAGCCGCGCCGACGCGCAGGTCGCCAACGACCGCGACTGGCCGGCCCAGCTCAGGCCGCAGGTCGCGCGCGCGCGCTGGGACGCGGGGCGGTAGTCGGCCGGCAGCGCCCGCGCACACGGAGACCAGCGTCCGCGACGGCCGAGACACCCGCTCACCGCATCGGCAAGCGCACCCGGCACGCTCGGCGGGCCGATGACAAAGGCGACACGAACGAGGACGGCTGCGAGGAGCGCGCCGGCAACGCGCTTCCTGCGCCGACAGCCGTGCCAATCGTGAACCCCGAAGGGCGGCGGCTCTGGATGGCCGCCGTCGGCACCCGAGGCAGGACGCCGAGTGTGCCGATCGCGATGTCGTATCCGGCCGCGGGCTGTAGGCCCGTCGGGAACGGCCCGTTCTGTTGGGTACTTCTCTTTGGGCCGGCAAAGAAACGTACGTCGCGCGTGACAGCGCACGAAACGCTGTAGCCGTTGGACACCCAACACCACAGGCAACGTCCATGGATCCCCGCGTTCGCGGGGATGACGGGCTTGGGCGTGGCCGTGCATGCGATGACAGCGGCAACACGAAGGCGGAAGTCGCTGGGTCCCCGCCTTCGCGGGGACGACGGAGGAAGCAGGCCGGCGTGGGGCAACGTCCGTGGTCCCGTGCATCCACAGAGATGAAAACCCCACAGGCCCGGCCTCACAATGCCATCGGCGACCGCATCGGCACCGGCGGGCCCCACCTGCAGCCGCACGATAGGCAGCCACGACGCACCCACAAGGAACCCAGCGTCCCCACCCGCGACATCCCCCAGCCCTCCCGCGCAGTACCGTCGCCACACCCC
>JBMOOW010000017.1:0-19738 GCA_049323195.1 Pseudomonadota bacterium
GCTACCGCTTCAACCGCCGCTTCGACATGGCGGCAATGGTGCCGCGCCTGCTCTATGTCGCGGTCCGTACGCCGCCGCTGCCCTACCGGCTCGTAACGCTGGATGCGTAATGTGGGGAATCAGGTGAGGGCATGGGCCGAATGTCGCCGCGCCCTAGAACGAGCGCGACCCGCGCAGCGCGAACACGAAGTTGGGCGAATCGGGTGTGAGCCCGGCGGCCAGCTGGCCGTTGAAGGTCCAGCCCGAGGGAAGCACGTAGCTCGCCCCGATGTTGAAGGTCGTGCTGTTGCTGGAGCTGCCGGGCACGCGCGTCCACGCCTGCCCCGGCGCGCGCGTGTGCGTGGCCTGCTGCAGCGCGGAGGCGATGCTGAAGCTGGTCGCGGCGCGGTCGTTGAGCGCGATGGCCAGGCCGCCGCTGAGCTGCAGGATGTCGCCCAGAGCGACGCGCGCGGGCGCGAGGGTATCGACCACCGGCGAGATGTCGTCGAAGTCGCGCGGCCGGTAGTAGGTGTAGCCGAGGTTGCCGAACAGGATCACCGGATCGTAGGTGCGCAGCACCGAGACGTTCGCGGTCGCGCTCCACATGCCGCTGCCGGTGGGCAGCTCCTCGGGCACGTTGAGGTTGGAGTTCTCGCCGTCGGCCTGGATCAGCTTCAGGCCGAAGGGATCGCGCCCGGTCGGCGCGCGCACGCGCAGGCTGGCGACCACGTCGGGCACGCTCGCGGTCTCCTTCACCAGCTGGTAGAAGGCCGCCACGCTCGCATCGCCCAGGCCCTTGGAGCGCACGCGTGCCTCGCTGAGCGTGCTCGCCGCGCCGCCGGCGCCCCCGCTGATGAAGCGCGTGTCGCGGAAGACGTAGGGCACGTTGCCCTCGATGCTCAAGCGGTCGGTGAGGCCGTAGCGGGCGCTGAAATCGAAGGTGGCCAGGCTGGCCTTGACCTGGTCGAGGTTGATCGTGCCGAGGAAGATGGCGTCCAGCGCGAGGAAGCCGCTGAGCGTGAGCTGCCGGCGGTCGTAGTAGCTGTAGGCGAAGCCGGACTCGAAGGTGAACTTGCGCTCGAACAGCGGCGCGTGCTCGCGCACCACCAGTGCCTTGTCCTGCTCGCGTCGCGCCGCGTCCTCCTGCTGCCGGGCCTGGCCCACGCGCACGGGTTCGTCCGCCGCCGGCGCGGGCCCGGCCTGCGCGACGGAGGGCCCGTCCTGTGCGGGCGCATCCTGCGCGGCCTGGGACGCGGCCGGTGCGGCCGTGGCCACGCCGCGGCCGCGCTGCTGCGCAAGCTGCAGTTCCTCGACCTGCGCACGCAGCTCGGCGATCTCCGCCTCCTGCGCGTCGAGCTTGGCATTGAGTTGCTGCAGCAGCCGGCCCATGTCGCCGGCCTGGCCGGGATCGTCGGCCCCAGCCGCGGCGGCAGGCAACGCGGCCATCGCGCAGCCCGCGGCGACGAGCAGGGCCACGGTGCGCGCGGTGCACGTGTCTCGCATGGTGCAGTCCCCCTTGGTTGGCTGATTCAGTACCGCAGGCCTGACAGCGCGCCGAGCACCTGCTGGATGCCGAGGTGGTGCAAGGACGCGGTCGGCATCGACGCCGTCATGAGCTGCAGGTTGAGCGTGTTGCTGGCGACCATCCCGTCGCCCGCGATGCGCCCGACCTGCATCACCCCCCCTGCGCCGTCGACCAGCGCCTGCTGGCCGATGCTAACGCCGGGCGCGGTCAGGCCCAGCTGCACGCCTCCCCCGACGAAGCTCACCTGCGCGACGAGGTCGCCCGCGGTGGCCTGCGAGCCCATCGCGCCGTTGTAGCCCTCCGGCCGGCCCGGCATGTCGCCGATGCGGATCAGTGCGAGGTTCGACATGCGGTTGCCGTCACCGGCGATCTGCGTGACCTGGCCGATGCCCTGCACGAAGAGCGAGTCGCCCCCGGTCGCCAGCCGCCCGGACGCGCTGCCGGGCAGCGTCGTGGCGCCGGCATCGGGATCGGGCGCGTAGGCGTTGACGCGGCTGTCGACCAGCACGTCGAAACCGCCCGACGTGCGCCGCACGTAGAGCGCGCCGGCCGCGGTCGCATGGCTTCCCTGCGGGGTGGCGAGGCTGGACACCAGCTCGATGCGCACGCCCACGAGCATGCTCGCGCCGAGGTAGCGCCCGCTGATGCCGTCGAGTTCGGCGTCGTCGACGTCGCCTGTGCGCACGTCGGAGGCAAAAGGGGGCAGGGCCGCCGCGGGTCCCGCGGCGGCCACTGCCACGAGGGCCATGAGCAGAACGGGGGGGAGTCGTTTCCTGGTCATGAAACCCTCGATACCGGTGGTGTGTTCAGAACAGGTCGGCGCGGACCAGCCCCAGCTCGACCACCGGGGTGGCGAGCGTGGCGCGGTCCAGCGCGTCGACGCGACGGCGCAGCGCGGGCGAGCCGCGGCCGTCGACGATGGCGGATGCGATCACGGGGCGGTCGCCGGTCACGGCCAGCACGATGCCGTTCCAGCCCGCGGCGAACTCGGCCTCGGACACCACCCGGTGCCCGAGCGCGGGATCGGCGACATGGATGCGGCCGGAGTCGGCGCCCTTGATCACGACGAAATGCTTGTAGCCCTTGAAATCGTGCAGCGCGATGACCGGGATCTGCAGGCGGTACAGCGCCGCGCTGTCGACCCGGAAGCCCTGTGCGCGCATGCCGGTGGATTCCACGTAGCGCTTCATGTCCAGCATCGAGAATCCCTGCTGGACCACGCGCCTGGCGTCCGTGCCCGCGATCATCTTCTTGATGAGTTCCTTCTCGTCGGCCTCCATGCCGTACACGCCGCGCAGCAGCGTGGCCAGCGCGGCCGAGCCGCAGCTGAAGTCGTACTGCTGGCGCACGATGTCGCGGTAGCGCAGGTCGCGCATGGAGCGCACGGCCTTGCCGACCGGCGCCGTGCCGAGCAGCCCGGCGTCCACCGGCGACTGCGCGGTCGCAGGCAGCGCGGCCAGCGCGAGGAGGACGGGCAGCAGGCGCGGCGGCATGATCATGATGCGGTCCATGGAGACGGGAGCGGGCGCCCGGCGGCTGCCGGGCGCCCGTGTCACTCAGTTGCCGCAGGCCTTGCAGCTCGACGAGGCGATCGCCAGGCCGTTGTGCTGCAGGTTGCCGACGCCGGAGGCGACGTTCACGCCGATGTTGCCGGAGGCGTTCTGCAGCGCGTTGCCGCCGATGGACGCGACCAGGTCGAGATCGCCGTGGGAGCTGTCGAGCTCGTTGAACAGGCTGACCTGCTCGCTGTCGGACGTCGCCTTGGCGATCACGGCGCCGTCGGCGACCGCGGCAGCCATCGCGTTCGACTGGCCGTTGCCCACGCCGGCCGCGATGTTCAGGCCGATGTTGCCTTGCACGTTCTGCAGCGCGTTGCCTTCGAGCTCGGCGGTGTAGTTCGTGCCCCACGTGTTGCTCCGGGCCGAATTGCCACCGGTGGCCTGCGTCGAGAAGACCATCGCCGTCGCCATGGCGCCGCCCTTCTTCCGGTCGTTGCCGTTGTTGCCGTTCGCGCCGCCGGCGCCGCTGGCGCCGGGGCCGTCGCGGGTGATCGTCGAGATCGCCGCGTCGTTCGACTGCGCGTTGCCGACGCCACTGGCGAGGTTGACGCCGATATTGCCGTCGGCGCGACGCAGCGCGTCACCGTCGATGCGCGCGGTGTGGTCGCCGTCGCCGACCGAACGGTTCAGACCGATGATCTGGTCCTGGTCCACCGTCGCGGCGGACTCGGCGTTGACGTCGATCTCGCCCTGCACCTTGACCTTGACCTTCACCTCGATCTCGTTCCACAGATAGGTGTTGGTGTTGGTGACCGCGTCGTCCCGCGCGAATGCCGGGGCGGTGATGGCGACGGACAGGGCGAGCGTGAGAAGGGAGAGGGAAGCTTTCATGGCATGGACTCCTGGTTGGTGGTGTTGCACTGCTTCAAGGCGCGCCCCCGGGGATTTGGAGCACGATCGCGTTCGCCGACGCATTGCCGGTGCCCGCTGTCTGGTTGATCTGCAGGACGCCCTGCGGACCCTGGAATGCCGCTCCGCCGATGCGCGCTTCGCGCGTGGCGGAGGCTTCGGTCGCGGCCGAGGCGTCCGGCGCCGTGCCGGTGGCGACGCCGGCCAGCTCGACGTCCACCGCCTGCACCAGGTCGATACCGGCGCCGATGCCGATGGCGATGAGGTTGGCCTGCGCGTTCGCCGCGCCCGCGGCCTGGTTGATGCTGGTGAGCCCGCGCCCGCTGGCGAGTGCGCTGCCGCCGATGTCGGCCACCGCGTCACGTGCATCGACCAGCGCACTGAGCTGCTGCGAGGCGCGACTGGTGGATTCGCCCGCGCCGGCCGCCAGCGTGGCCACGTTGGCCTGGGCATTGCCGGCGCCCGCGGCGATGTTGACCGCGGTGCGGCCGTCGACATTCGAGGCGAAGTCCTCGTCGATGCGGGACACGTCGCGCGCCAGGCGCTCGGCGGGGCCGGGCTCGGTGGCGCCCGACGCCGCAGCCCAGAGCAGGCCGGCCAGCAGCATCGCGGCGGTGGCGCGGCGGGCTGTCACGGGCCGCCTCCGGGGCCCGTCTGCCCGACCACCCCACCGACCAGCCCGGCCAGGCCCGAGGTCGCGCCGGAGACCGCGCCGCGCACCGTCGCGCCGGGGCCGATCGGCGTACGCGCGGCGCCCTCGCGTCCCGAGCCGAACATCAAGGGCAACGCCGTCCCTGGCGCGCCCGGACCATGGAGCTCGCCGCCCTCGAACTCGCGTTCGCCGACGGTGTCGCCCAGCAGCTGGTCGCCGATGACGGCGGTCGCGTTTTCCACCGCCGCGTGGAACACGCGCGAGGGGAACGTGGACACCGAGGCCGCGACGGGGTTCTGCTCGGGCGGCAGCGCGCGGTAGGCGATCCGCGGTTGCACCGTGCGCGTCAGCACGAGCGTCGGCTCGGCCTCGCGCTCGCCGGCCGCGATGGGCAGGGCGGTAGCGCAGAGGACAGTGGCAAGGAGCAGGCGGTTCACGGCGATGGCACTCCTGGGACACGGCCCCCTGGAGCGAATCGCGTGCCAACTTTGCAAGGCCCTGTTTTTACGGGCTTTTCAGATGACTGACCGCGCCCTGAACCTGCGGCCGTACGCAAACCGTTTCAGCGCTGTAACCCTTGCTGCCGGTTCGGTTCCGCTCAGCTTCGCGCCGCCGTCCTCATTTCGCCGTCACCCCGAGCTTTCCGTGGCGCCATGGTCGCTTCGCAGCACGTGTTGCATGCCTGCAACGGACCGCCACGGGCATACTGCCTTCCGCTCCAGCCCCGAGGACGCCGCGATGACCCAGCCGCAACCCGCGCAGGCCCCTGCCGACTTCATCGAGGTCTACGAGGGCGCGCTGGACCGCGGCTGGTGCGAGTCGGTGCTGCAGCGTTTCAGCGGCAGCGATGCACGCCAGCCCGGGCGCGTGGGCGGCGGCGTCTTCCGCGACATGAAAGACAGCGAGGACATCAGCCTGGCCGGCCGCGCCGAATGGGACGACGTCGCCAACACGCTCAACCAGGCGGTGATCCACGGGCTGCTGCGCTACCTGCGCCGCTATCCGCATGCCCTGGTAGCGCCGCTGATGCTGGAGGTCCCCGGCGAGGGCGGGCGGCGGCACCGGCTGACCGCCGAGCGTCTGGCGGCAATGGACGATGCCGCGCTGCTGCCGATCATCACGCAGATCTTCCGGCCGGGCGTGATCAACCTGCAGCGCTACAGCGCCGGGCGCGGCGGCTATCCCTACTGGCACTGCGAGCTGTTCCCGCGCGATGCCAGTGCGGAAACCCTGCACCGGCACCTGCTGTGGACGGTCTACCTCAACGACGGCTTCGCCGAGGGTGAAACCGAGTTCCTCTACCAGCAACGCCGGATCGCGCCGAAGGCCGGCGCGCTGCTGATCGCACCGGCCGCGTTCACGCACACGCACCGCGGCAACCGCCCGCAGGGCGGCGACAAGTTCATCGCGACCAGCTGGGTGCTGTTCCAGCGCGCGGAGGTGCTGTTCGGCGCCCGCTGATGCGGGGCCGGCGTGCGGGCCGACGCGCCCGCAGCCTGAAGGCGCCGCTCAGGGGCGCGCGTGGTTGAGCACCAGCCAGTACAGCCCGACCTGCTTGACCGCCCAGACGAACTGCTCGAAGTCCACCGGCTTCTGGATGTAGCTGTTGACGCCCAGCGCGTAGGTGGCCTCGACGTCGAAGGGCTCGGTGCTGGTGGTCAGCACGACCACCGGCAGCGAGCGCGTGGCCTCGTGGGCCCGGATGGCCTGCAGTACCTCGCGGCCGTCGACCTTGGGCAGGTTGAGATCCAGCAGCACCAGCGACGGCAGCTCGGCGGGGTCGCGGTCGGCGAAGCGGCCGCGCGCGAACAGGTAGTCCAGGGCTTCGGCGCCGTCGCCCACCACCGCGAGCTGGTTGGCGATCTTGGCCTCGTCGAACGCGAGCCGGGTCAGCTCGACGTCGTCGGGATTGTCTTCGACCAGCAGGATCTCTCGATGCATCAGGCGGCGCCTTCGCCGGCGGGGGCCGGCAGGACGAGGGTGAACACCGCGCCGTCGCCGTCGGAGGCGGCCCGCACGTCACCGCCATGGCGTCGTGCGATGCGCTGCGCGGTGGCCAGGCCGAGCCCGTGGCCCGCGCCCTGCTCCACGCCGTGCAGGCGCTGGAAAGGTTGGAAGAGCTTATGACAGTACTGCATGTCGAAACCGGCCCCGTTGTCGCGGATGTCGACCCGCAGGCGGTCGCCCTGGCGCTCGCCGCGCACCTCGATGCGCGCGCCCTCGCGGCCGCGGGTGAACTTCCAGGCATTCTCCAGCAGCGCGCGCAGGGCCTGGCGCACCAGGCGCTCGTCGCCCACCGCCACCAGGCCCGGCTGCACTTCGACCTCGACCTGCCGCGCCGGCTCGGCGTCGCTGAGTTCGGCGGCCACCCATTCGGCGAGCACGCTGATGTCGAGGGTGACCGGCACCAGCGGCGCGCTGGCCGCGCGCGAGAGTTCGCCCAGCGCGGCCAGCAGGCCGGACATCCGGGTCGCGGCGGCGCGGATGCGCGAGAGATGCATGCGCTCGGCGGCGTCGAGCTTGGACGCGGCGCGGTCCTCGAGCAGCTTGGCGAAGCTGTCGATGGAGCGCAGCGGGGCGCGCAGGTCATGCGCCACGGTATCGGCGAACATCTGCAGCTGGCGCTGCTCGGCGCTGCGGTCGGCGGCCACGGGCAGCCACTGCGCCCACCAGGTGGCGGTGTCGAGCGCGCGCAGGTGCAGTTCCCCCTCGCCCAGCGGCACCGGCCCGCGTTCGGCGAGCGCGGCGGCCGGGCCGTCGAGCTCGGCGGCGAGCTCGGCCAGGCGCGCTGCCCGGCCGAAGCGCTGGGCGAAGGCGTCGTTGGCCTGCAGCACGCGGCCATCGGCCTCGACCGACGCGGTGGGCGCGGCGCAGGCGGCAAGGGCGGCGGCGAGGTCCGGCGCGGGGGAATGCGGGGGCATCGGCGCGGGGCGGACGACGGAAACGGCCCCCAGTGTACCCGCGGCCCGTGACGTGCCGGTACACATGGGCTGCAGCGATACTGCGCGCATGTCGCTCGACCAGATCCTGTTCCTGCTCGTCCTCGGCGGCGCGCTCTACCTCTTCGTGAGCGAGCGCCTGCGCGTGGACGTCACGGCGATGATCACGCTGCTCGCGCTCGTGGTCACCGGCGTGCTCGACTCGAAACAGGCGCTGTCGGGCTTCGCCAGCGAACCGGCGATCATCGTCGCCGCGGTGTTCGTGATCTCCGGCGGGCTGGCGGCCACCGGCATCACCGAGCGCATCGGCCAGTGGGTGGGGCATGCGGCAGGACGCGGCGAGACGCGCTCGATCGCCGTGATCATGCCGGCGGTGGCGGCCCTGGCCTCGTTCACGCACCACGTGATGGTGACGGCGATGATGCTGCCCATCGTCACGCGCTTCGCGCAGGCGCGCGGGCTGTCGGCCTCGCGCCTGCTGATGCCGATGTCGCTTGCCGCGAGCCTGGGCACCACGCTCACCCTGGTCAGCGCGCCGGCCTTCCTGCTGGCGGCCGACCTGCTCGAGCGCACCGGCCACGGCGAGCTCGGCATCTTCGCCATCACCCCCATCGGCATCGCGCTGGTGCTGCTGGGCACGGTCTACATGCTGCTGGCGCGCTGGCTGCTTCCGCGGCGCGTGGGCGCGGCGTCCGACGAGGATTACCTGCAGCTGGGCTGCTACCGCACCGAGCTCGTCGTCGTGGAGAACGGCGGCTGGGCCACGCACCCGCTGGCGGAGCTGCAGCGCAACCTCGGCGGGCGCTTCAAGCTGCACGGCTGGGTGCGCGGCGGCGAGCTGCGCGGCGACCTGGGCGCCTCCAGCCCCCTGCTGGCGGGCGACGTGCTGCTGGTGGAGGCCTCCGCCGATGCGATCGCCTCGCTGCACGACGACCCGGGCCTGGACCTCAACGCGGTGACGCGCTTTGCCCAGTACGTCGACGGCGAGGGCGAGACGCAGCTGGTTCAGGCGGTGGTGGCGCCGGGCTCGGAGTTCATCGGCCACAGCGTGCGCGAGCTCGACTTCGCCCAGCGCTTCCATGCGGTGGTGGCCGGGCTGTGGCGCCGGCAGGGCCCCTTCGCGCTGCGCCTGGCCGACGAGCGCCTGCGCGAGGGCGACCTGCTGGTGCTCTGGGGCCGCGCGACGCGCTTTTCGCAGCTGGCCACCCACCACGGCTTCCTGCTGCTGATGCCGTTTTCCGGCGAAGCCCAGCGCCGGCGCCGCGCGCCGCTCGCACTCGCGGTGCTGGCGGCGACGGTGGTCGCCGCGGCCACCGAATGGCTGGAAGCGCCGCTGGCCTTCCTGCTCGGCGCGGTCGCGATGGTGGCCACGCGCTGCGTCGACATCGAACGGGCCTACCGCGAGGTCGACGTTCGCATCTTCGTGATGATCGCCGGCGTGATTCCGCTGGGCATCGCGATGGAGACCACCGGCACCGCGCAGCTGCTGGCGGGCGGGCTGCTGCACGTGGTCGCCGACTGGCCCGCACTCGCGATGCTGCTGGTGATGTTCGCCGTGGCCGGCCTGCTCACCCAGATCCTGTCCGATGGCGCCACCACCGTGCTGCTGGCGCCCATCGCGGTGAACCTGGCCGAATCGCTGGGCATGCCGGCCGTGCCCTTCGTGGTGTGCACCGCGCTGGGCGCGGTGGCCTCGTTCCTCACCCCGATCGGGCACCACGGCAACCTGCTCATCCTCGGCCCCGGGCAGTACCGCTTCGGCGACTTCCTGCGCATCGGCCTGCCGCTGACGGCGCTGATCGGCCTGGTCAGCGCATGGATGTCACGCTGGCTCTGGCTGGAGGGCCCGCTGTGGCCGGCGGGCTGGTGACTGGTGACTGGTGATCGGCGAAGCGGGATGCAGCCCACCGGTCTTCCAAATCCCAAATCCCAAATCCCGAATCCCGAATCCCGAATCCCAAATCCCGAATCCCGAATCCCGAATCCCGAATCCCGAATCCCGAATCCCGAATCCCGCCATCAGAACAACTCCCCCTGCGCCGACGGCTTGCGTGGCGCCACGAAGCGGCCCGCGTCCAGTGGCGCGAACCGCCCGTAGCCGATGCGCGTGCGCGCCTTGCGGAAGCGCTGCTGGAGCAGCTGCGCGAACACGCCGGTGCCGGTCATGCGGGTGCCGAACCCGGCCTGGTAGTCCTTGCCGCCGCGCATCTGCTGCACCAGGCTCATCACGTGCGCGGCGCGGTCGGGGTAGTGCAGCTCCAGCCATTCGCGGAACACCTCCTTGAGTTCGTGCGGCAGGCGCAGCAGCGTGTAGCCGGCCTCGCGCGCACCCGCTTCGAACGCGGCCTCGAGGATCCGCTCCAGCTCCATGTCGGTGATCATCGGGATCACCGGCGCGACCATCACGCCCACCGGCACGCCCGCATCCGCCAGCACCTTCATCGCGCGAAGCCGCGCATGCGGAGCCGCCACGCGCGGCTCGAGCCTGGCCGAGAGCCGGTTGTCGAGCGAGGTCACCGAGAAATGCACGCTGACCAGGTTCTCGCGTGCCATCGCGGCGAGCAGGTCCACGTCGCGCTCGATCAGCGCACTCTTGGTGACGAAGCTCACCGGGTGCCGGGTTTCGGCGAACAGCTCCAGCACCTCGCGCGTGATGCGGTAGCGGCGTTCGATGGGCTGGTAGGCATCGGTATTGATGCCCAGCGCGGTCACCTGCGGCACGTAGCCGGGCCGGGCCAGTTCCTCGCGCAGGCGCTCGACCGCGTTGGTCTTGGCGAACAGCCGGGTTTCGAAGTCCAGGCCCGGCGAGAGGTCGAGATAGGCATGCGTCGGCCGTGCGAAGCAGTACACGCAGCAGCACTTTATGTCGGCCTTCGATTTCTGTTGCTTTGCCCTTTCCTCCAGTACAGCAGGTCCTGGCCCTACGAATACCGGGATTCCCCCTCTGATTCCCGTGGCGATCGACGAATTAGTTCCTCGCGAGGGAAGCGGGCGGACATCACATCACTGTCAATGCTCGCGGTATGGCCTAGTGTGAAACCAGTTATCCACAACCACCTGTTCCCAGCCATGGCTCAGCCGGCTTGGGAACGGAACCGATGGACAGACCGCTTGATCTCACGCATTGCTGCGACAATTAAACCGACTAGGTGTAATTGGGGTGCAATTTGTACTCGTGGCCGCTGGTGAAAGCTCGCGGGGTCGTCCGGCGTCGGCCAGCCTGCATAACGTCAATGGGTCGGAGGACATCAATAACGCTTGCAGCTTGGTCGGGCTCCTGCCGAAACACATCGGTCAATTGATCTTCATGCGTAGGCTCCTCGCTCGCGGCAGGCACCCCAAGTCTGTTGTACTCGGCGCGGCGACCGGCCCAGAGGGAGCACTTTCGCGCTCGGGTTACACGTCCGGAGACGGGGTAGCTACGGCATCGTAGATCGCCTGCGCGCTTGTGCGCGCCACAAAGTCCTGCTCGGCGCCGAGTGGCTTGAGCACGATCCCATCCTCCCCGCCGCCGTAGGCCGGACCGCCGACATCAAAGTCGTATAGCGAGCCGTCTTCGTTAATTGCCACATGGCGGTCGCGGCTCAGGTCGTGGCCCACCAGCCTCGACAGGTGCATCCACATCCACGCCTCTTCCAAGGGCGTGTCGGGCTCCGCTATGAGCTCGCGCATCGCGTCGACATCGAGTGCCGTTGCCGCGGCCTTTAGGAAGTGACGCGCAGTGCCGGTTCGCCCGTGCTTACGCGCCTGGCGGGCAAGCTCCATTGGATCTGCAACTCCGGCCTCTGGATCGTCGAGCAGCGCCGGATTGGAATAGCGCTCTGCCGTCTCCCAAAGTGCCTGGGCATCGCCCGCCTTCGCCGCTGCGAGCAGGTGGTAGCGATACTTCCCAAGTACGAGGGGAAACGATGAGCCGCAGCTCTTCAGCTCGTCGAATCCTATGCGCTCAGCTTCCCAACGGCCGGTTCGCATCAGATGACGCGCAAAGCGCGCATCGTCCTCTTCGGACACCTCCGCCTCGGGTTCCAGCAGGCGGGCGATCGCGAGGTGCGCTAATGCCACCCCGCGGTCGGCTGCGGCATCCAGGCTATCGAGCAGAACAGGGAGCAAGCGGAAAACACCCTCAAAGCCGTCCTCCGCGAGTCGCTCAATCACACACTCGTACACCCACTGCTCATACCCCTCTTCCCCTCGCTCGCCCTCTGCGGTCGCGATCAGCGTCTCCAAGCGAACCGGACAGTACGGGAAGTGCTCCAAGAATCCGCACAGCGCCTCGGCGGCGAGGCTACCGGCGGCAAGTGACAGACCGAGTTCGACTGCGCGTCGGGCAACTCCATCTCGATCGGGAAGAGAGCGATCCGCTTCCAGCGGGATATCGCACCAGACGCAATCGTGTTGAAACGCGGCGTACGTGGGATAGTGCACAGCCGCGGACATCAACTCATACACTTGGCTCCGCGTGATGTCGCGCAAACCGATGCGCTTGAGCACAGCATGAGCGTGGAATACCTGTTCCTGAAGAGACATGACTCATCCTCGATGGTCAGGCCGCCGGGTTGGGCGCACACGTTTAAGTCCCCGGCAGCCAGGCCGGCAGGAGAGTCGAACTGAACAATGCCGTCTTTTGCTCGTGTGCAAGCATGGCAGGCGCCGACCCTGAGTGTATGCACGGCACGGCACGGCTGCCAAGAGCCGCGCCCTGTGTATCGATTGACGGCAGCCACAGCGCTCCAGCCCCCCCCTTTTGAGAGAGCTCCTGCTGCCTATGAGGGACAGATTCCGGGTCAGTTGCGCCCAGCAGTGGCCCGGACGGAGCTCATCTGGGGCACCTATCGGCGCGTACCCTGCGCCTGCTGGCATGTGCGCACCGCCCAAGCGCTGGATGTTCTACTCAATCACGACATAGAACGGGTCGCTAAAGCCGACGAGCTTCTGGTCGAACTTGCGGATTACGAATGCTTCCACCATGTGCACGCCACGGTAGGAAAGCTGCTCCCGCCGCTTGTGATCCGCCGGGGCCGATGGCTCAAAACCGCCTCGGAGTGCCCGCTTCGCGGTCGCAATAGGACCTGTGTTTGTCACCCGCCACTCGGTGCGATAAGCGTCGCCGGGCGGAACGCCCCCCAGCATTGAGGAAAACTCGATCCACTGACCGCTCTCCAGCGACATACCGCTCTCTACGCGCAGACCCCGCCCCGCGGTGGCGATCAGGTGCGCTTTGATCGTCACACGTGATGCGATCTTGTCGAGTTCCCACGTCGGAGCGCGGCGCCAGCTCGGCCGGAGAATCGACTCGGCCAAGCCGCGCAGACCGGTGGTGCGCACGATATCCACGTCGTCTCTTGTGGGTGCCGGGGCCGGCGCCGGCTCGAGGGCGGTCGTCGCCTTGCGAACGACACTGAACTCGTCGCCGAACACGCGTTGCCACTTGGAGATGCTGCGCGCCGCATCTTCCTCTACATACGCGTCATCGATCCATCCCCGGTAGCGGTTGACCTGATTGCGGAAATTCGCGTACTGCGTCGGCGTCCAAGCTGACGCTTGGTTCTCGCTGGACATCACCGGATTGGGAACGACCGGGACGGTGGGGCGGGCCTGCAGCCAGTCGTCCAGACGCCCGACCAATGTCCTGAGGGCCGAGGGGCAGTCCGCAAAGCCGGCGCCGTCCCGGTCGCCCTCGAGCACCTGCGTGCCCAGCAATGTAGTCAGGAGAAACGACGGGCACGTAAAGGTCAGCTTGATGTCGCGCAGATACTTGAGGAGGCGCGTGACCTTTCTTAGGTTGTTGCGTCCCGTTCGGGTGTTCTGGTTTCGCAACCATGCAGTGTAGAGCCCGGGCTCACTCTTCTCGAAGTTGTCGGAGATCCGGTTACAAACCTCATACTCGTGAGCCGCGGTGCGATCGACCACACACGGAGCAATGTCCATTTTTCGAACGCCTGCGTACTCGATCGTCGCGCAGTGGCTGTAGCCCCTGACTTTGTCCTTGTAGACACCGCTGCTCCTGAACACGCGAAGCAGGTCGTCGACATACTGCGCTGCTGTCCAGCCCTCGGTCGGCTTCACGAACACAATCACGTCTGCGTCGAACGCTTTGCCCTCCACCGGCTTGATGATCGTACGGTGGGCCCACGAGCCGTGTTTGTAAAAGGACAGGATGCGCGGCTCGTAATCAGATCCGCGGATGAAGCGCTTGATTGCCTCGAATGAGTCGTCCAATTGCCCAAGGCGCGTGTCGTTCACGTTC
Source organism: Pseudomonadota bacterium (assembly GCA_049323195.1). Classification (GTDB taxonomy): domain Bacteria; phylum Pseudomonadota; class Gammaproteobacteria; order Xanthomonadales; family Xanthomonadaceae; genus Cognatilysobacter. Next base: position 13,751 of record JBMOOW010000017.1, read on the forward strand.
ACCGTGTCGGCGAGGAAATCATCGAACGCCGTGATGTGCTTCATAGCGGGGCTCCGGCGGACCTGGTCAGCCGTTCGATGAAGTCCCTGGCAGCGACCTTCATTTGCCCTTCCAGACTGGAACGCTTGAAGCGATAAACCAGATCGCTCACCAAGGGACTGTTGGCGCGATGCGCAAAGATCGCGTCCTGCAGCTCGCGAGCCCTTCCGCGCGCTGCCTCCTCACTTTTCGCGTGTGCAAATTGCGAGAGGGATGCCTCGATTTCCGCAAAAAGACGATCGACGAGGGTGATTGTGTCCCCCTGGCGATGTTGCTCTCGAACGACCCAAGTGAAGAACGGCCCGAATGGCACGAGAACCGTCAGAATAAATGCCGATAGCGTCATGCCGTGCCCGTACACGACCAATGCCGCCAAATAGGTCGCTGTCAGCAGCCAAAGTGCCGCGCGGTACGTCCGACGAAGCCTCGAGTCGTACCAGAGGTTGGCACGCTGGCAAACGAGGCGTGCGAGATGCAGCGGGAGCTCTCGGGCGTCGGCGGGATACCAATTCCTTAGCGACTGCTCCCCCTCAGGATTCAGCGGGGCACCACCGTATTCCTCCACGTCCTCAGGGACGACGTGGAAGCCTGCAATGAACTTGTTCCAGTCCAGATCCAAGACTTTGCAATCGAACTCTTCCTGGACCTTTCCGGCGAGCTTCACTTGCCGCTTTCGCCAAGGATCTAGAAGCATGGCATCGAACGCACCAGTTACTAGTGCGAACAGGCTGAGCTTAGGTAGGTGTTCGGGGGCATAAGCCGCAGTCGTCAACGACGCCACCGGGAGCACAAGCGCAACCACGAAATAAGCCCGCTGCACTGCTTTGACTCTGGCATATATGCGCCTGCGCGCGCGCAGCAGTTTGATCATCGCGGCGCTGTTCTGCCGCTCACTGATCTCATTCGGAGAAGTTGCGTTAGTCGTCATCCGAGCCCCAGTGCGGTATGCACAATTTCTAGTTTGCTGCGCGCAGCCGCGTCGTGCGAGACGCGGATCCTAATGTTGGGTCAGAACTTCACCACGCCGTCGGACGCGGCAGTCGGCCAACTTAAAAAAGCGAGGAAGTGCGCACGGCCCTGTCTATCAGTCCAAACTCATAGCAGCGCGGACTCAAGCCGCTGTTTTCGCCGCTCCCAGTCAGGCATGACTCGGCGCAGCTCGCGGAAGAAGCGCGCGTCGTGATTGCGATTACGGACGTGGCAGAGTTCGTGAACTACCACGTACTCGATACACGTGCGGGGTGCCCGGATCAGACTGGTGTTCAACGTCATCGCGCCTGCGTTGGACAAGCTTCCCCAACGCGTCTGCATGGCGCGGACGATTAGCCGTGGCTGCTCGATACCTTCAAACAACGAGAGTTTGTCGATGAGCACTTCGGCAAACAGAGTGCGCGCTCTGTCGAGATACCAGCGCTCGAGGATCCACCTGACCTGTTCGGGATCTCGCGCTTCAGGAAGGGTCACCAAGAACTGCCCGCGCGTCAGCTTCACGGCAGCGGCTGATCCTGTGCTGATCTTGAGGCGGTATTGCCGGCCCAAGTACAGATGTGACTCGCCGTTGATGTACTGCCGTGCGGGCGTTCGGGGCCTGTAACCCTCGAATTCCGCAATTTGACGTGCAATCCACGGTGCTCTCTTCTGCACCCGTTCGGCAATCAATGCATTCGAGCACCCCAGTGGGGCGCGTACCAGCACTCTGCAATCGGGGAAAACCTCAATCGCTAGTGTGCGCCGCGACGACAGGAAGCACACCTCATAGGGGACGGTGTCCGCACCGTACGTCAGCGTTCCAATCATCCTGTCTAGCCCGCCAGGCGGTGGCGGGCAAGTTGCATGGTCTTCTCGATGATCTCATCCATCTCCTCAACCGACAGAGCAATGCCGCGCGCGCCCTTGATCTCGTCGTAGAGATAGTCATCGATCTCATTCATCGTCCGCCGCTGGGCTTCGAGATCGTCCCAGTAGTCGACTTTGCGGTTACGCCGCACGACGTTCCAGACCGCTGAGGCCGCCTCGGCGGCTGTCTGCTGCGTCTGTTCTATGTCACTCACGTGGTTGGCGACGTAGGGGCGCAGGAGGCCATAGACGGCCGCCGCGTCCGCGTCGCCCTTCAGGACGGCCGGCAGGTCGTCGCCTTTGCGCGACACCACGGCGTCCTTGATGCCGGTTACCCGTTCCAGGTACTCCAGATCGGACAGGCGTTTCGCACGGTAGTCATCGATGGCCTGCTGGATCAGGCGCGAGAACTTCTCATAGAAGGCGGGATCCTGTTCCAGCCGCTCGGTGATAGCCCGCTTGGTCGCGTGCGCGATCATGTCGGCTTTCGCGCCGAGGTTCTGCTCGCTACCGGCACCCTGTTGCTCGACGACCTTCTGGAATGCAGCCTCGTCGAAGATGTTTACTGGCGCGTTCAGCCGAACGACCTCTGAGGCCGAGATGTGGGTGTCGAGCAGCTTCTGGATGCGCGGCTCAAAGTCGCGGTAGTCCACCGACTCGGCATAGCGGAGCTTGACCGCCGCCTTCAAGTTGACGAAGCGCTTCAGGTCGTTCCGGTAGAGCTGAAGTTTCTGTTCCGGCGTCTCGGTGACGAAGCGTTCGCTGGAAAGAGCCATCGCGAGCAGCTTGGCGTAAGCCGAAAGCCGCTCGTAGAAGTCGGCGCGCAGCTTCTCGTTGGCGAGCAGCTGCTCGTAGGCCTCCTCGTCCTGACGGTTCTTCACCGTCTTAAACAGGTCCCATAGCTCGGCGTGGCGCTGCGGTAGCGCGCGAATCTCGTCGTGAATCGACGTCAGCGCGCCTTCGAGATCAGCCGTGTCGAAACCCTCCAGAGCGCTATATGTGGTCAGTGCCTGGTCCAGCTCCCCTAGCACTCCGACGTAGTCGATGATGTACCCGAAGTCCTTACTCTTGCTGCCCGAGTCATCCTCGTAAAGACGATTAACGCGCGCGATCGCCTGGAGCAGCGTGTGGTCCTTGAGGCGCCGCGCCAGATACAGCACGGTGTTTCGTGGGGCATCAAAACCGGTGAGCAGCTTGTCGACCACGATCAGGATTTCCGGCTCCTCACCGAACTTGAACGAGTTGACGACCTGCTTGTTGTAATCCTCCTCGGAGCCGTAGCGCTTCATCATGCGCTGCCAGAAAGCCACGACGGCATCCGTGGACTCCTCGGAGTCGATCTCGTCGAAGCCTTCGCGCTCGTCGGGCGGGGAGATGATCACCTCACTGGTGACGGCCCCAAGCTCGTCCAGGAAAGCCTTGTAGCGCAGCGCCGCCGCCTTGTTGGGGGCGACCAGCTGGGCTTTGAACCCTGTGCCCTGCCAGTTCTGGCGGTAATGCTCGCTAATATCGAAGGCGCGCATGTAGATCACCTGCTCCGCCTTGTTCAGCATCTCCGCGCGGGCATACTTCTTCTTGAGATCCGCGCGCTGCTCGCTGGTCAGCTCCTTGGTATGGCGCTCGAACCAAATGTCGATGGCGGCCTGGTTCTGCTCCAACTCCACCATCCGCCCCTCATACAGCAGCGGGACGATGGCGCCGTCGGCGACGGCCTGGTCGATGGCATAGGTGTGGATCACGCCGCCGAACCGCGCCACATCGCTCTTCTCACGGGTGAGCAATGGCGTACCCGTAAATCCGATGTAGCAAGCGTTCGGGAACACCTGGCGCATGCGCGCTGAATACGCGCCAAGCTGGCTGCGCTGAGTCTCGTCTACCAGCACGAAGATGTCGGGCGACGAATCGCTGAACTTCCTGTGGGCCAGCGCCTTCTCGAACTTGTGGACCAGGGTCGTGATGATGTGCGCCTTACCGTCTGAAACCAGCTCCATCAGGTGGCGGCCGCTCTCGGCTCGGTCAGGGGACAGCCCACAGGCGGCAAAGGTATTGCCAAGCTGCTTATCCAGGTCCACCCGATCGGTGACCAGCACGATGCGCGGATTGCGGATTGCCGGCTCCATCGCCAGCGCGCGCGCGAGCATGACCATGGTCAGGGACTTGCCGGAACCTTGGGTGTGCCAGACGATGCCGCCTCGTCGCTTGCCGGTTTCATCGGTTTGCCGGACGCGACGCAAGACCTCTTGAATAGCGAATACCTGCTGGTACCGCGCGATCTTGCGCACGCCTCCGTCGAACACGGTGAACGCCCAGGCCATGTCGAGCAAACGGTCGGCGCGGCACAGGGCGTAGAGCGCCCGGTCCTGCTCGGTCACCTGCCGGCCGACGAGATACTCTGCGGCCTCTTCGCGGACGCCCAGTTCAGAGAACGCCAAGTCAAACAGCGAAGCCTTTACGTCCTCCGGAAGCGGACGCTCGAGCAGTGGCACGAGATCGGCGTCGGGCACATCCTCCTTCCACTTCGACCAGAACTTGGCCGGTGTACCTGCCGTGGCGTACCGGGCTTCGTTCTTATTGACCGCCAGTAGCATCTGCGCGTAGGTGAATAGACGCGGGATGTACTCGTCGCGCTGGTTGCGGATGGTCTGCGAGATCGCCTGCGCCACCTCGATCTTGGGCGACTTGCACTCGATCACCGCGAAGGGGATGCCGTTGACGAACAGCACGAGGTCGGGGCGACATGTGTCGACACTGCGAGTGCGCTCGACTGCAAACTCAGCCGCGACGTGGTAGACGTTGTTGGCGGGGTTACGCCAGTCCACGTAGTTAAGTGTGAAGCTCTTCAGGTCACCCTCGACGGACTGCTCGAGCGCCACGCCCAGAGTCAGCAGGTCGTACACCACTTCATTGGTTTTAAGGAGGCCGTCATACTTGACGTTCTTCAGGCGCTGGATTGCGCTTTGTAGGTTCTCCTCACTGAAGAGATAGCTGCCGCCCTTGTGCTGGATGCTGTTGAGCTTGCGCAGTTGCTCGCGCAGGATCTCCTCCAGCAGCACGTTACCGGCTCTGCCGCCACGCGCAGCGAGTGCCTCGGAAGGCGTCAGGTACCGGTAGCCGAGATTCACCAGAAGCTGAAGAGCCGGGATCTGCGAAAGGTACTTCTCGTCAAAGCGGAAGCTATCCATCACGCCGCCTCCGCTTCTCGCTGCGGCAAACGCCACTGACCGGTTAGCAGTTTCCGCATCAGCCCACGCTTTTGGGTTTGCAGCAATGCAAGCCCCTGCCTAAGCAATTCGATTTCCGCACTGGCAGCGTCGAGAACGTTAGAAATACGCACCTGCTCCTGATAGGACGGAAGCGGCACGGTGGTCCCCATGAACTCGTCCGGACGAATGTTCAGCAGGCCGTTGTTACGCACGCCAGTCTTGACCAGCGCGCGCAACTGAGGTCGAAGGTAGTCAGCGGCAAACAAATGGCGCATGTATCCGGGGCACACTTCGTCGTGAAGGCGGAAACTTACATACACGCTGGGTACCAAGGCGGCTTCGTAGTCTTGCAGCTGGAAAACGCATCCGAATTCGTAACGCTTGGAGTTTCCCTTGTTGTATGCAAACTCGCCGGCTCGCAAGAGCGTATACGTCTTCGCACTCTCGCCGGCCATGTAGCGGCTGTACTTATCTTCCTGCCGGACAAATCCGGACGCCGAGGAAATCGTCAAGAGCGGGTAGTCGCTGTCGTCTGCGCGTCGCTGCACGCGATCCGCTATGTCAGAAAGTTTTCTGCATTTCCAGCATCCTGCACTTGATCCAGTAGAAACTAGGCGGCGGGTCATTGCTGAGTAGCGCAGTTCGTTCGCCGCAATTAGTCGCTCGGTTCTCTGGATGGCGGTTGTCCATGTGCTCAACATTTCAGCGATCGCGCGTTGCTCGCCCATGGGGGGCAATGCAACGAGAAAGTCTCGAACCGCATGGATTGAGAACTCAAGCCGAGTCCTGATTCCCCACATTACGCATCCAGCGTTACGAGCCGGTAGGGCAGCGGCGGCGTACGGACCGCGACATAGAGCAGGCGCGGCACCATTGCCGCCATGTCGAAGCGGCGGTTGAAGCGGTAGCA
>JBMOOW010000018.1:0-19298 GCA_049323195.1 Pseudomonadota bacterium
GGCAGGCTGAGCCCCGCCTGGAACTGCACCATGTTCTTGGCCATGACCACACCCCTCCTTGTCAGGTGGGGTCAGCATGGAATGGCCGCGTATCATGGGATGCGACAGGTGGGGAATCAGGATCGATGAAGACTGGTCGGCGCTGCGCTTCAGGCGGGTGGAATTCATCAAGTCCATGACCCGTGCTGCCGAGCGCGCAGCAACACCGGCGGGAAAGGCTCGGGCTGCCAAGTGAAGTCGAACGGAACGTCCAACGAAACGCCAGCTGACTGCGCGGCTCAACCGGGAACTCAGGCACGCGAACCAATGGAAGAGTCTTCGATAGCGCGGTACATCTGCGAAACCTTCGACGGCGTCGTTCCGGTTGCCGCGTGGGGCGAGACCTCGTTCTTCTACAACCCCGGACACGTGCTGCCACGCGGGGTGTATTTCGCCACGCTGAAAGCAAAGGACGGCAACAACGACAGGGCTTCGGCGTTGAACCGGCCCGGCGTCTTCCGGCTCAACATCGGCATCACCAAGCCCACCTACCGCGCTCTGTTCGGGACGCCACCGGCTCGGCCGGCCGCCGGCGGAGTCGTCGACACGGGGCATGATTTCACCGCTCTCGACACCGTGACCCCGCATCCGGTGTACGGCTGGATGAGCTGGCTCTGCGTGCTGAACCCCAGCAGTCAGACCTTCCAGCAGATCAGGCCGCTGCTGGACGAGGCATACGCGCTTGCGGTGTCCAAATTCCGCAAGCGCGTTGCTGCCGCATGAGGCTTGGCTGGCCGCCTCTGCCGACCGTTGATCGCGGCGGATGCGAGGCGAATCGACGTCCGGCTTGACGATGCTGCGCGCCCGTGGGCGCGCGTTCGTAGCTGCGACCCGACCGTCGCCCATACGGGAAGACGCTCGCGGCCCGGATGCGGCGTGTCCGGGCCATGGATGGCTTTCGACATGTCGCGAGCTGCACCTTTTTTCATCCGCCACGGATGATCGAGTGCCGGCGTGGCAGCGCTGGCGCGCTGGCGTGGGCCGCCACCCGTATCGCCACGGCTTGGCGTGGCAGTCGTGGCCGCCGCGGCCGCCGACCGGCCACGCAGCTGTAGGGTCCGTGCTCTCCGCGTGCGATGTCGCTGCCGAGCAACCACTCGTTTCGGGCACCCGGCAGGCAGCCCAGCCAGGCCACTGGCGGCAGCGGATGCAACCGCGCTTTCTAAAGCAGTCGACGCTGTGGCGACAATGGCGACCTCGAGCCCCTGGAACGGACATGCACGCATTCCGCGTTTCCCGACTTCCCGACCCGGCCGAGCCCACGGGCCAGACAGCCGCCGCAGCCGCCATTTGCCTCGTGGACGACGACGACGTCGAGCGTGCGCGTGATCGCGTCATTCTCGAGTTGGGTGCGCTCGGTTGGCAGCGCTGCCGCTTCGACAGCGTGGCGCGGATGCGCGAGCCCGTGCAGCTCGAGGGCATGGGCAGCGCCATGCAGACGGCCTATCTGCGCGCGCGGCAGTCGGGTGCCGGCGTGATCCTGGATTCCGCGCCGGGGGACGGCCCGCAGGACTGAAGCAGCGCCCGCCCGGGGTTCGATTACCCGCCGGCAGTACCTGCGCCGTGGGCGGCGGCGCGCTCCTTCCCCCTTGTTTGGCGCCGACACGGCAACCTAGAATCCCGTCACAACCTGTAGACGGGAGGCAAGGATGTCCATCCGTGTTTATCTGCTCGACGACCACGCGCTGGTGCGTACGGGCATGCGCATGATCCTGAGCGCCCAGACCGACATCGAGGTGGTGGGCGAGGCCGAGTCGGGGGAAGCGGCGCTGCCGCAGATCCGGGCGCTCAAGCCGGACGTGGTCCTCTGCGACCTGCACCTGCCCGGCATCAGCGGGCTGGAAGTGACCGAGCGCATCGTGCGCGGGGATTTCGGCACGCGCGTGATCGTGGTGTCCGTGCACGAGGACGGGCCGTTGCCCAAGCGGCTGATCGAAGCCGGCGCGTCCGGGTACGTCGGCAAGGGCGGCGACGCCAACGAGCTGCTGCGCGCGGTGCGTGATGTGTCGCGGGGCAAGAAGTATCTCGCCTCGTCCGTGGCGCAGAACCTCGCGCTGTCGGGGATCGGCAGCACGACGTCGCCCTTCGACCTGCTGTCCCCGCGCGAGATCGAGATCGCGCTGCTGCTGGTGCAGGGAATGCGGCAGGAGGAGATCGCGCGGCGCCTGAGCCTGAGCCCGAAGACGGTCAACACGCACAAAAGCCGCATGTTCGAGAAGCTTGGAATCGCGGACACGATCGCGCTCGCGCGGCTGGTCGCCCAGTACGGCTTGGCCGATCCGGTCGCGACTGTCGTCTGACACGACACGCCGGCGCGCTGCTGGCGCACGGCGATCCCCGGCGGACACGCGCCAAGGGTCGCGGCGGGCGGGAGCGGTGGACGGGCGGCGCTCCCGGCGATCCTGTTTGCAGACGCGACAGGACCACCCGGGACGCGTTCCGAGGGGCAACCTCGGCTAGCCAGTGACCCGAGGCGCAGCGGTGGCGCCAGCCGCTGGCACCGCGCCCCTGTCCTTCCACGCATCGCGGTCGCAGCACCGGCAGCGGTGGCGCCGGTCGCCATGCCGCACGCCGCAGCGAGCCGCCTCGCGCCTCTCCACCGGCGTGACGGGAGGCGGTGCCGATCGCGGTTCGGCCAAGGCCGGCACCCGGCCGGGCGCGAGCCCTACACCAGCTCCACCCTGCAGCCACCGGAAAAGCCGCCCCCAGCCACCCTGCCGGTTTCCCGTCAGCCCGCTGGCACGCCGCTTGCCTGATGCGGGCAAGTCCCCGTGACGAACCCGCAGGCCATGACCGACGCGATCTCCTCCGTCCTCGCCCAGATCCGCGCGCACGAGATGCGTACGCGGGGGCTCGGCGACGTTGCCGGCAGCAATGCGATCAATCCGGGCACCGCCGGCGTGCAGCCGGGCGCGTCGGCGCCGCAGGGCGGTTTCTCGGCCACCCTGTCCAGGGCGGTCGACAACGTCAGCAAGGTCCAGGCCGAGGCCGGGGAGCTGCAGCGGGCCTTCGAGATGGGGGACCCGCGGGCCGATCTGGCGCGGGTCATGGTGGCCATGCAGCAGTCGCAGGTGGCCTTCCGGGCGACGGTCGAGGTGCGCAACCGGCTGGTCCAGGCCTACCAGGACGTCATGAACATGCCGGTCTGACGGTCGTACCCCACTGACCCACCGCCCCGCCTCCCTCCGAGACCCGCCCCATGGCCGTGATCGCCGTTCCCAAGTCCACCGAGAACCTGCAGAAGCTGGGCCGGCTGCAGGACATCCCGGCCGTGCGCCAGCTGGGGATGATCGCGCTGGTGGCCGCGGCGATCGCGACGGGGCTGTGGCTGTTCTTCTGGACGCAGAAGCCCGACTACGTGCCGGTCTTCGCCGGGCTCGACGCGAAGGCGACCGAGGAAGCCTCGCAGCTGCTGACCACCTCGCAGATCCCGTTCCGCATCGAAACCGCCACTGGCGCCCTCGCCGTCCCAGCCGACCAGCTGGGCGCGGCCAAGATGGCGCTGGCCTCGGCCGGCCTTCCGGCCAATGGCGACAAGGGCTTCGAATCCATCCAGGGCGACCAGGGCTTCGGCACCAGCCAGTTCGTCGAGAACGCGCGCTACCAGCATGCGCTGGAGACCGAGCTTGCGCGCACGATCGCCAACCTGCGCCCGGTACGCGAGGCACGCGTGCATCTCGCGCTGCCCAAGCCGTCGGCCTTCACGCGGCAGAAGGACCCGGCGAGCGCATCGGTCGTGCTCCAGCTGCGCACGGGTGCGACGCTCGAGCAGGGGCAGGTCGACGCGATCGTCAATCTCGTCTCCACCTCGGTCGCCAATCTTCCGACGGACAAGGTGACGGTGGTCGACCAGTTCGGCCGCATGCTCTCCAACAAGGATCCGACCTCGGATGCCGCCATCGGCGCGCAGCAGTTCGACCAGCAGCGCCGGCAGGAAGCGGTGTTCGTCCAGCGCATCCAGGAACTGCTCGAACCCATGACCGGCCGCGGCCGCGTGAGCGCGCAGGTGTCGGTGGACATGGACTTCAACCAGACCGAGGAAGCGCGCGAGACCTACGGCCCGCAAGCCAACGTGCGCAGCGAGCAGATCTCCGAGCAGGGCGACATCGCCGCGATGAGCGCGGTGCCCGCACGTGGCGTGCCGGGCAGCGCCAGCAATACGCCGCAGCCGCCGGGCATGGCTGCGCCGCAGGCCGGACAGGAGGCGCCCGCCAGTGCGCAGGGTTCGCGTACGGCCGTGCGCAACTACGAGGTGGACCGCACGCTCACGCACACGCGCCAGGCGCCCGGGCGCATCCGTCGCATCACCGCCGCGGTGCTGGTCGACAACGTGCCGGCCGGCCCGGCGGGCAAGGACGGCAAGCAGAAGCTGCGCGCGCTGGACGCCGCCGAGCTCAAGCGCATCGAGACGCTCGTGCAGCAGGCCATCGGCTTCGACGCCCAGCGCGGCGACGCGGTTTCGGTGGTGAACGCGCCGTTCGCGGCGGACGTGGTGGCCGACGCCGGCGAGGCGCCGCCGATGTGGGAAAACCCGCGCGTGCGCGACCTGGTGCGCACGATCCTGGGCGGCCTCGCCGTGCTGGCGCTGATCTTCACCGTGCTGCGCCCGGCCTTCCGCCAGATGCTCGCGCCGAAGGCGGTCGTACCGGCCACGTCGACCGTGCAGGCGATCGTGGCCGAGGAGATCGGGCAGGAGCATGCCAACGCCGCGCGCGCGCAGCGCGAGCCCGGCCTGCCGACGGCGGCGATGCAGTTCGAGGACAAGCTCAACGTCGCGCGCGGGGCGGTGACGCAGGATCCCAAACGCGTGGCGCAGGCGGTACGTGACCTGGTGGCACAGGATGGCTGAGACCGCGCAACTGACCGGCACCCAGAAGGCCGCGATCGTGCTGCTCACGCTGGGCGAGCAGCAGGCCGCCGAAGTGCTCAAGCACATGAGCGCCAAGGAAGTGCAGAAGCTCGGCGTGGCGATGACCAGCGTGGGTGGCGTCACCCGCGAGCAGGTCGTGAACGTGGTCGACGACTTCGTCGACACCCTGCAGCAACCCTCGGGCCTGGGCGCCGGTGCGGACGAGTACGTGCGCGCGGTGCTGGTGCAGGCGCTGGGCGAAGACCGTGCGTCGAGCCTGATCGACCGGATCCTGCTCGGCCGCAACACGTCGGGCCTGGACACGCTGAAGTGGATGGAACCGCGGGCGATCGCCGAGCTCGTGCGCAACGAGCATCCGCAGATCATCGCGATCGTGCTCGCCCACCTGGATCCCGACCAGGGCGCCGAGGTGCTCAAGTGCTTTCCGGAGCGCGTCAAGAGCGACGTGCTGGTGCGCATCGCCACGCTCGACGGCGTGCCGCCGCATGCGCTCAACGAGCTCAACGACGTGATGGCCCGGCAGTTCGCCGGCAGCCAGAACATCAAGTCGTCGGCGCTCGGCGGCGTCAAGTGCGCGGCCAACATCCTCAACTTCATGGACAGCGGGCAGGACGAGACCCTCCTCGGCGCGATCGGCCAGATGGACGAGAACCTGTCGAGCCAGATCCGCGACCTGATGTTCGTGTTCGACAACCTCGCCGACATCGACGACCGCGCCATGCAGACCGTGCTGCGCGAGGTGCCGAACGAGAAGCTGGCCGTCGCCCTTCGCGGCGCCGACCAGAAGGTCAAGGACAAGATCATCGGCAACATGTCGCAGCGCGCGGCGGAGATCCTCAAGGACGACATGGAGGCCCGCGGCCCGGTGCGCCTGGCCGACGTGGAGGCCGCGCAGAAGGAGATCCTCGCCATCGTGCGCAAGATGGCCGATGAGGGCACGATCACCCTGGCCGCCAAGGCGGAGACCTTCGTTTGAGCGCCGATGCCGCCGTTCGCTGGATCGCCCCCGGCTTCGAGCCGCCCCCTCCACCGGAGGAGCTGCCGCGCGTGCCGAGCGTGGAAGAGCTGCAGGCCATCGAACAGGCGGCCTTCGACGAGGGCTTCCGGCGCGGCCACGCGGACGGGCTTGCGAGCGGCCAGGGCGAGATCCGCCGCATGGTCGCGCAGATCGAGGGGATCCTCGACAGCTTCACGCGCCCGCTGGCGCGCCTGGACGGCGAGGTCGCCGACGCGCTCGCGGGCCTGTCCGCGCGCATCGCCGGCACGCTGGTCGGCCATGCCTATCGCAACGACCCCACGCTGCTGGCCGACCTGGTGCGCGAAGCCATGGACGCGGTCGGCACGCAGACGCGCGAGGTCGAGTTGCGCCTGCACCCGGACGATCTGGGCGTGCTGATGCCGCAGCTGGCCACGCTCGACGGCGTGCGCCTGGCCGGCGACACCACGCTCGCGCGCGGCGAACTGCGCCTGCACAGCGAGAGCGTACGCATCGACGCCACCATCGATTCGCGCCTTCGCGCCTGCCTGGACGCGATGCTCGCCGGCACGCACGGGGCGAATACATGAGCACCAGCATCGCCGCGGCGCAGTGGCACGAGGCACGCAACCTGCGGCTGGCCGCGCGGCTCGCGTCCATCGACCCGGCCCTGGCCGGGCCGGCGCTTGCCCGCGAGGGCGTGCTGCGCCGCGCGGTCGGGCTCACGCTGGAGGCCTCCGGCTGCGAGGCGCCCATGGGCTCGCGCTGCCGCGTGGAAACCGCGGGCGGGCGCTGGGTGGACGCCGAAGTGGTCGGATTCTCCGGCGACCGCACGTTCCTCATGCCCACCGCGCACCTGGACGGCCTGCTGCCGAATGCGCGCGTGGTTCCCGGCCGCCGGCAGGGAGAGGTCGCGGTGGGCGAAGGCCTGCTGGGCCGCGTGATCGACTCGGACGGCGTGCCGCTCGACGGCCGCGGGCCGATCCGCGCCGAGAGCCACATGGGCCTTGCGGGCGTGGCGATCAATCCGCTGATGCGCGAGCCGATCACCCGTTCGCTTGACGTGGGCGTGCGCGCGATCAATGCCCTGCTGCCCATCGGCCGCGGACAGCGTATCGGCCTCTTCGCCGGCTCGGGCGTCGGCAAGTCGACGCTGCTGGGCATGATGACGCGCTTCACCGCGGCCGACGTGATCGTGGTGGGACTGATCGGCGAGCGCGGCCGCGAAGTGCGCGACTTCGTGGAGGCCACGCTGGGCGAGGAAGGCCTGCGCCGCTCGGTCGTCGTGGCCGCGCCGGCGGACCGCCCGCCGCTCGCGCGCCTGCACGGCGCGCTGCGCGCCACGGCCATTGCCGAGTACTACCGGGACCAGGGCCTGCACGTCCTGCTGCTCATGGACTCGCTCACCCGCTATGCGCAGGCCCAGCGCGAGATCGGCCTTTCGGTGGGCGAGCCACCGACCACGCGCGGCTATCCGCCGTCGGTGTTCGCGAAGCTTCCCGCGCTGGTCGAGCGCGCCGGAAATGGCGCGGACGGGCGCGGATCGATCACGGCCTTCTACACCGTGCTGACCGAGGGCGACGACCAGCAGGAACCCATCGCCGACGCCGCGCGCGCGATCCTCGACGGCCACATCGTGCTGTCGCGCCGCATCGCCGATTCCGGCCACTACCCGGCCATCGACGTCGAGGCGTCGGTCTCGCGCGTCATGCAGGACATCACCGACGCGCCCTGGCGCGAGCGCATCCGCATGCTCAAGCGCCTGATGTCGGCCTATTCCACCCAGCGCGACCTCATCGCGATCGGCGCCTACCAGCGCGGCAGCGACCCGGTGGTGGACGAAGCGCTCGCGCGCTGGCCGCAGATCATGGAGTTCCTCGGACAGGACATCCGCGAAGCCTCCAACGTCGAGCAGAGCAAGGATGCGCTGTTCAGCCTTCTCGATCCCGGCTCCAACTGACGATTCGGATAGCCCATGCCACCCCGCTCGCAGCGACTCGACCCCATCCTCAGGATCAAGCAGCGCCACCAGGACGAGGTGGCGCAGCAGGTGGCCGCGCGGGAGGCCGCGCTGGCCGAGCAGGAACAGCGCCTGGCCGCGCTGCAGCGCTACGCGGCCGAGTACGCGCAGCAGCCGCTGCAGGGGGGCATCACCAACCCGGCCCTGCTGGCCAACCGCCTCGCGTTCCAGGAGAAGCTGCAGCAGGCGGTGCACCAGCAGGCCCAGGTGGTCGACCGTGCGCGGCAGTCCAGCGAGGTCGAGCGCGCGCGCCTGATGCTGGCCAGCCGCGAGAAGCACGTGCTGGAGAAGCTCGCGGCCAGCTACCGCGCCGACGAGGCGCGCGTGGCCGATGCGCGCGTGCAGAAGGAACTCGACGACCTGGCCGGGCGCCGCCCGCGCGCCGATACGGGAGTGGCGGGATGAACCTGCCGGGCGTGGCGGGGCTGCCGGGTGCACCGCGCGCGGCGCGGGGCGGCGATGCGCCGCGTGGGGCCGGCGAGGCATCCGCACCGTTCGTGCTGCCGCAGCCGAGTGCTTCGGGCACGCAGGGCGTCGACACCCGGGCGGCGCAGGCCCCGTCGGCTCGCGAGGCGCGGAACGAGCGCGGGCCCACACGTGGCGCGCGGGAACCGGCGCAGGATCGCGTAGCGCAGCGACGCGAGGCCGCATCCGGCGCAGGACGCCTAGCTGGGGAGAATCCTCATCCGTCCGCTTCGCAGCCGCGCACCGCGGAAGCGACTGGCGAGCGCGATGAGCGTCGGGACGCGGCGGTCGATGACACGCGCGAGCCCGAGGCCGTCAGCGCGGCGGAAGCCGGCCCGAACGCGGACGTCGCGAACCTCCGCGCCGACGACGCGCCGACGCAAGCCGCCGACGCGGCCGCGCGGGGCGAGGCCTTGCCCGGCGCAGCACCGGGCGCTTCGCCGCCGGATGCCGAACTGCCCGCACGCATGCTGGCGCTGCTGGGCGTCACGCCCGGGGCGCCCCGCGATGCCGGCACCTCCCTCGCGTCCGCGATGCCCGACGCGTCGCCGGGATCCGTGCGGGGCGCATCCGCAGGCCTGGTGCTGCGTTCGCCCACCAGCAACCCGCTTGGCGCTACCGATCTGCTGACTGCCGCCCCCGCCGCTTCCGTTGGGCCCGGCGGCGCCCCCGTGGGCCCGCTGCCCGGCCACCCTGCTCCGTCGGCTGCCCCGACCCTCGCTTCTCCCCCGATCGCTCCCGGCAGCCTCATGGGCGCCCTGCCGGACATGGCCGCCCCCTCGGCGGACTTGGGCGCGGCATCGACGCTGACCGCCGCGCTGCCCGCCAGCCCCGTGCCTGAGTCCGCCGCCTTGCGCGACGGCGGCAACCCGTCCGCGGCGCTGGCCGCGCTCGTCGCCCAGGGGGGAGACGAGGCGATGCGGGCCGAACGCGCCGACCTGCCCCCGCCCCTCGATCCGCTCGCAACGCCGACCGACGCCCCCGCAGCGCTCCCGGGCGCGGCGCGCGCGACGTCCGACGTCGCCGCCGCGCGCCTGCAGTTCACCGCTCCGGTCGTATTGCCGGCGCGGCCGGAAGTCGGGATGGACGAGGCCTTCGACCAGCGCATCGTCTGGATGGCCGAGCAGCGCATCGGCCGGGCGGAGATGCGGGTGAGCCCCGAGGGCGCCGGGCCCATCGACGTGCGCCTGCAGATCGACGGCCATCGCGTGACCGCGCAGTTCAGCGCGGCGAACGCGGACGTGCGGCAGGCGCTGGAGGCGGGCATGGACCGGCTGCGCGACCTGCTCGGCCAGCGGGGCATGGAGCTGGCGGATGCGCAGGTGGGCCAGCAGCACTCGCGGCCCGGCCAAGGGGGTGCCCCGGCGGCCCACGGCGCGGTCGACATGGCGGACGACGCGCAGCCAACCGTCACCACGCTGCGCGCACTGCGCGCCCGCGGCCTGGTCGACGAGTACGTCTGACGGCGGCGCGTCCCGCGCCGCGACGCCTCGGCCGCGCGACGCCGCATGAGGCGGCCCCATACCGCCGGCGCCGGACTCCCGGCGCACCCCCGTTCATCCATGCGTCAATCCACCGGCGCGACCGCGGGCCACCGCTCCGGCACGGGCTTTGCACAGGGAGGACATCCCCGAGGAGCCGTCTCCGTGTCCGCCCAAGCCGCACCCGCCGAAGCACCGAAGAAGAAGAACAAGAAGCTGCTGGTCATCATCCTGGCCGTCGTCCTGGTGGGCGGCGGGGCGGCCGCCGCCTGGTTCATGACCGCCGGTGCCGGCGACGGCAAGCCCGCGGCCGAGGAGAAGCTGCCCACGCAGTACGTCGCGATGGAGCCTTCCTTCGTCGTGAACCTCGCCGACACCGACAGCGTGCGCTACCTGCAGGCGGACGTGCAGATCGCCACGCGCGATCCCGAGACGCTCGCCGCGCTGCAGGCCCATGGCCCGGCGCTGCGCAACCGCCTGCTGCTGCTGTTCGGGCAGCAGCTTTCGACCTCGCTCACCCAGCGCAGCGGCAAGGAGCGGCTGCAGGAGAAGGCGCTGGCGGAAGTGCGCGCGGTACTGAAGAAGGAAGGCGCGCCCGACAAGGTCGACGCCGTGATGTTCACCAGCCTGGTCACGCAGTAACCCCGCCGGAGCCGCCATGAGCGCCGACCTGCTTTCACAGGACGAGATCGATGCCCTGCTCCACGGCGTGGACTCCGGGGCGGTCGAGGTCGAGCCGCCGCCCGCGCCCGGCGAGGCGCGCCCCTACGACTTCGCCAGCCAGGACCGGATCGTCCGCGGCCGCCTGCCCACGCTGGAGATGATCAACGAGCGCTTCGCGCGCACCTGGCGCATCGGCCTGTTCAACCTGCTGCGCCGCTCGGCGGATCTCTCGGTGCGCGGCATCGACCTGATCCGCTTCGGCGAGTACATGCACTCGCTGCAGGTACCCAACAACCTCAACCTGGTGAAGATGAAGCCGCTGCGCGGCACCGGCATCATCGTCTTCGAGCCGCGCCTGGTGTTCACCACGGTGGACAACTTCTTCGGCGGCGCCGGCAAATACCACACGCGCATCGAGGGCCGCGAGTTCACGCCCACCGAGATGCGCGTGATCCAGCTGCTGCTCAGGCAGACCTTCGCCGATCTGGCCGAGGCCTGGGCGCCGGTGCTGCCGGTGGAATTCGAATACGTCAATTCCGAGGTCAACCCGCACTTCGCCAACATCATCTCGCCGCGCGAGTACATCGTGGTCAGCCGCTTCTTTGTGGAACTCGAGGGCGGCGGCGGCGAACTGCACGTGGCGCTGCCCTACTCGATGCTCGAGCCCATCCGCGAGCTGCTGGACGCCGGCGTGCAGTCCGACCGCGTCGAGAAGGACGAAAACTGGACGCGCGCGCTGCGCCTGCAGCTGCAGGATGCCGAGGTCGAGATCAGCAGCGCGCTGGCGCAGCGGCAGATCTCGCTGCGCGAGCTCAGCCGCCTGAAGGTGGGCGACGTCATCCCCATCGAGCTGCCGAAGCAGCTGACGGTGGAAGTCGAGAACATGCCGCTTTTCGCCGGTGAATTCGGCACGCACAACGGCAAGAACGCCATCAAGATCACGCACGTCAACGCGCCGCGCGCACTGTTGCCCCTCGACGCCCTGAGCGAAACGCCATGAACGCCTCCGACGCCGCGGCCCGCGCCGCATTCGACCCGCTGACCGCCGACGGTTCCGCCGGTGCCAGCGAACTCAACCTCGACGTGATCCTCGACGTGCCGGTGACCCTGTCGCTGGAAGTCGGCCGCACGCGCATCCCGATCCGCAACCTGCTGCAGCTCAACCAGGGCTCGGTGGTCGAACTCGAGCGCGGTGCGGGCGAACCGCTGGATGTCTACGTCAACGGCACGCTCATCGCGCAGGGCGAGGTCGTGGTCGTCAACGACCGCTTCGGCGTGCGCCTGACGGACGTGGTCAGCCCGTCCGAGCGCATCAAGCGCCTGCGTTGAGCGGGATGGCCGACGTGACGCATGCAGAGGCGATGCAGGCGGTGGCGGCTGCACAGCCGGCCGCCCCGGCGCGGCCTGCCGGCGACGGCGCGCCGGCGGCTGCCGCGTCCGAAGCGAGACCGGCGGCGGCTGCAGCCGTGCCCGCGTCCGGCGATGCGGGCGCCGTGGTGGCCGCACCCGCAACGACGGCAGCGGCTGGCGCACCCGCCACCACGGCGCAGCCGACCCCGGCCGCCACCGGCATCACCTTTCCGGTACGCCCGGCCAGCACGACCGCTACGCAGGCCGCGCCCGCCGTCGGCCACGCCTCCGCCGCGGACGCGGGCAGCATCGGCGGCGCCCTGTTCTCGCTCGTCCTCGTCGTCGGCCTGATCCTCGCGCTGGGCTGGCTGGCCCGACGCATGCCGGGCC
Organism: Pseudomonadota bacterium; assembly: GCA_049323195.1. Lineage (GTDB taxonomy): Bacteria > Pseudomonadota > Gammaproteobacteria > Xanthomonadales > Xanthomonadaceae > Cognatilysobacter. Next base: position 12,255 of record JBMOOW010000018.1, read on the forward strand.
TGCAGCGCGGCGCCGGCAATTCGGGGCTCAAGGTCGTGGCGAGCGTGGCACTGGGGCCGCGCGAACGCGCGGTCGTGGTCGACGTGGGCGGCACACAGTTGCTGCTGGGCGTCGGCCAGGGCGGCGTGCGCGCGCTGCACACGCTCCAGGCGCCGCTGCCGGTCGCCGCGGCCGCGCCCCCTTCTGCGTTCGCGCAGATCCTCGCGCAGCACTTCGGGAAGAAATCATGAGCGGGACGCTCGAACGCCTGATGCGCGCGGCCTGCGCGCTCCTGCTCGTGCTCGGCCTGGCCTGGAGCCTGCTGTCCAACACGGCCGGCGCCCAGCAGCTGCCCGCGCAGGCCCAGCCGCGGGCGGCAGCCAGCGCGCCGGCCGCGGCACCCGTCACCGCCGCGCCTGCGCGTCCGCTGCCATCGGTCGATGTCGGCCGGATCGGCCAGCAACCGGTGAGCATGCCGCTGCAGGTGCTGCTGCTGCTGACCGGCATCACACTGCTGCCGGCGGCGCTGATGGGCATCACCGCGTTCACCCGCATCATCATCGTGCTGGGCCTGTTGCGGCAGGCGCTGGGCACCGGCCAGACGCCGAGCAACCAGGTGCTGCTGGCACTCGCGCTGTTCATGACCTTCATGGTGATGACGCCGGTGTTCGACCAGGCCTGGGCGGTGGGCATCGGGCCCTACCTCGACGGCAGCATGGAATTCCGCCAGGCCTGGAGCGCTGCGCTCGAGCCCTTCCGCGGCTTCATGCTGGCGCAGGTGCGCGAGTCGGACCTGATGACGTTCGCGGGCCTGTCGAACTCCGGCCCCTACGCAACGCCGCAGGACGTGCCCTTCAGCGTGCTCGCCGCGAGCTTTCTCACCAGCGAGCTCAGGACCGCCTTCGAGATCGCGTTCCTGATCTACATCCCCTTTGTGATCATCGACCTCGTGGTGGCGAGCGTGCTGATGTCGATGGGCATGATCATGATGTCGCCGATGATCGTGTCGGCACCCTTCAAGATCCTGCTGTTCATTCTCGTGGACGGCTGGGTGCTGGTGGTCGGCTCGCTCGCCGCCAGCTTCAATCCGGTGAGCTGACATGACCCCCGAAGTCGCGATGACCGAAATCACCCGCGGCCTGCAGATGGCGCTCGTGCTCGGCGCGCCGCCGCTGCTGGCGGTGCTGGGCGTGGGCGTGGTGGTGGGCGTGATCCAGGCGGCCACGCAGATCAACGAGCAGACCATCGGCTTCGTTGTGAAGGCGATGGCGCTGGTGGCCACGATCGGCTTGCTCGGGCATTTCCTGCTCGGGCGGCTGGTGGCCTTCACCCAGGATCTGTTCCAGCGGATTCCGCATCTGATCGGGTAGCTGTTGCGCCCCGCACGCTGCCCGGGCAGGGGAAACGCGCCGGGGGATGAAGGCGACACGCCCGTTGCCCGCTAAACGCGTGCGGCCTGCCGCCTTGCCGGTCTGCACGGAAGGGCACCACCGTTGCGGCGGCTTTCAGGCCCTGCACTGAAGACTTGGCGCCTCACCCCGGACGAGCGCGAATGAAACCCCCCGTCGCCATGCTCGCACTGTTGCCGCTTGCCACCAGCGCCGCCGGCTTCGACGCGCGCGTGGCGCAGGCCCGTGCCGCGATCGCCACGCGCGAGGGCTATGCCTACGACCTGGCCCTGGTCCCCGCCATCCATGCCGCGATGGTCAAGTGCGTTCCGCCCGGACGTGCGGCAGCGCGCAGGGCGGATGCGTTCACGCTGGTGGCCTCCATCGATCCCGCCGGCCAGGTCGGCAACGTGCAGGTGCGGCCGGTCACGCCGCTCTCGCAGTGCTTCGGGCGCGAGCTCGATGCGATGAAGCTGCAAGCTCCTCCGCGTCGCCCGCGCGGCGCCGGGCCGCATCCGATCCTCGTCCAGGTACGCGACGCATTCTAGGGCCGCGCGACCGCACGCAGCCGGCCGCCAGCCCGGCGGTACGTGCCTTGCATCCCCGCGGCCGATGGATCCCGTCACCCTCACTTCCGCGAGCGGGCTCGACCTGTTCGACATGCTCGGCCGCGTGCTCTGGACGGCGCTGCGCATCGGCGCGGCGATCCAGGTGCTGCCGATGCTGGGCGCACGCGGGGTGCCGATGCGCTCGCGCCTGGTATTCACCATCGCCCTGGCGGCGGCGCTGTCGGGGCTGCTGCCGGAGCCGCCGAAAGCCGGCGTCGACGCCGCCACCGCGCTGGCCGTGCTGCGGGAGTTCTCCGTGGGCATCGCCATCGGCCTGATGCTGCGGCTGGCCTTCGAGGCCGGGCAGCTGGCCGGCGAACTGGTCAGCCAGGGCATGGGCCTGTCCTTCGCCACGCTCGCCGACCCGAGTGGCGGCGGGTCGGCCACGGTGCTGGCGCAGTGGTTCTACCTGTCCTTCGGGCTGATCTTCTTCAGCATCGACGGCCACCTGGCGCTGGTGCGGCTGCTGTTCGACAGCTACGCCGCCATGCCGGTCGGCACGGCCTTGCGCGACCTGCCGGAGTTCCTGTCGGCCATCCCGCTGTTCTTCGCCACCGCGATGAAGGCGGGGCTGCTGCTGGCGCTGCCGGTGATGATGGCCCTGCTGGCGGTGAACGTGGCGGTCGGCGTGCTGTCGAGGGCGGCCGCGCAGCTGAGCCCGTTGTCGCTGGGCTTCCCCGTGGCCATCCTGCTGGGGATGCTGCTGCTGATGGTGCTGGCAAGGGAATTGCAGGGACCTGTCCAGCGACTGTTTGGAGACGCCTTCCAGGCGGCGCGCGCCCTCACCGGTTGACGGGACAAGACCACGCAGATGGCCAGCGAAGACCAGGAAGACAAGACCGAACTTCCATCGGAAAAACGCTTGCGCGAGGCGCGCGAGAAGGGCGACAGCCCCAGATCGCGCGAACTCGCCAACGTGGCGGTGCTCGGCTGCGCCACGCTCGCGCTGGCCGTCACCGGCCCGCGCCTGGGGGCCGCGGCGCAGGGCTGGCTGGCCGGCGCGCTGCAGTTCGAACCCGCGCTGCTGGGCCAGCCGGACCGCTTTCCCGTCTATGCCGCCCGGCTCCTCGGCGGCCTGATGCTGCCCGTGCTGCCGCTGCTGGCCGCCGCCCTGCTCGGCTCCTTCCTCGCGCCGGCGGCCCTGGGCTCGCTGCGCTTCTCCGGCCAGGCGGTCAAGGCCGACCTCAGCCGCCTGAACCCGCTCGCCGGCTTCGCCCGCATGTACGGCAGGGAGTCCTTCGCCGAACTGCTGCGCTCGCTTCTGCGCCTGCTGCTCATCGGCGGCATTTCCACGCTGGTGCTGCGCGCGGGGCTGGACCGCTTCCTCGCCATGCCGGGCCAGGACCTCGAGGTGGCGGTGTCCAACGGGATGGACGTGGTATTCGGCGTGTTCTACGCAGTGGTCGGCGCGCTGGCCGCGCTGGCGCTGATCGACGTGCCGTACCAGCGCTGGGCCTGGCGAAACAGGCTCAGGATGACCAGGCAGGAGCTGCGCGACGAGACCAAGGAGGCCGAGGGCAATCCCGAGATCAAGGCGCGCGTGCGCCAGGTGGCCCGGCAGATCGCCAACCAGCGGATGATGGAGGCGGTGCCGACGGCCGACGTCATCGTCACCAACCCCACGCACTACGCGGTGGCGCTGAAGTACGAGGCCGGGAAGATGCGCGCGCCGAAGGTCGTCGCCAAGGGCGTGGACGAGCTGGCGCTTCGCATCCGCGAGATCGGCGAGGCCAACCGGGTGATGCGCGTGGAGGCGCCGCCGCTGGCGCGCGCGCTCTACCGCCAGTGCAAGGTCGACCAGGAGATTCCGTCGCAGCTCTACGCCGCGGTGGCGCAGGTGCTGACCTACCTCTACCAGATCCGCCGCTGGAAACCGGCCGACGGCCCGATGCCGCGGCTGGTGCAGGTGGACGTGGGCGCGGCCGGCGCGCCTGACGCCGGGAACGACGGAGGCGCCGCATGAGCCGCGCGGCCGGGGTGATGCAGTCGCTCAAGGGCGGCGCCGGCGCGCCGCTGGTGGTGCTGGGCATGCTGGCGATGGTGACGGTGCCGCTGTCGCCGCTGGTGCTGGATGCCTTCTTCACCATCAACATCGCGCTGTCGCTGGTGGTGCTGCTGGCCGTGGTCTACGTCAAGCGCCCGCTGGAGTTCTCGATCTTCCCCAGCGTGCTGCTGATGGTCACGCTGCTGCGGCTCGCACTGAACGTCGCCTCCACCCGCGTGGTGCTGCTGAACGGCCACCAGGGCTCGGCCGCGGCGGGCCACGTCATCGAATCCTTCGGCCAGTTCGTGATCGGCGGCAGCTACGCCGTCGGCATCGTGGTCTTCGCCATCCTCACCATCATCAACTTCGTGGTGGTGACCAAGGGCGCGGGGCGCATCTCGGAAGTGAGTGCGCGCTTCATCCTCGACGCACTGCCCGGCAAGCAGATGGCGATCGACGCCGACCTCAACGCGGGGCTGCTGTCGCGCGAGGAGGCCAAGGCGCGCCGCGAGGAGGTGCGAGAGGAAGCCGACTTCTACGGCTCCATGGACGGCGCCAGCAAGTTCATCCGCGGCGACGCCATCGCCGGCATCCTGATCCTGGTCATCAACCTGGTCGGCGGCATGCTGATCGGCATGCTGCAGCACGACCTGCCCTTCGCGCAGGCGGCGGAGACCTACTCGCTGCTCGCCATCGGCGACGGACTGGTCGCGCAGCTGCCGGCGCTGCTGGTGTCGACCGCGGTCGCGATGCTGGTCACGCGCGCCACCGGCGAGCAGGAGATGGGCGAGGCGGTGAACCGGCAGGTCTTCGGTCACCACCGCGCGCTCACGGTGTCCGCGATCCTGCTCGGCATCATCGGCCTGGTGCCGGGGATGCCGAACATCCCGTTCCTGATCTCCGCCGCCGTGCTCGGATACGCCGCCTGGCGCATGCAGAAAAAGGCGAAGGCGGAGGCGGAGAAGCCCGCCCCGGATCCCGCGGCCGCCCCGTCGCCCTCGCCCAATGCCGAGCTGAGCTGGGACGAGGTGCGCCCCGTCGAGCCGCTGGCGCTGGAGGTCGGCTACCGCCTGATCCCGCTGGTGGACAAGGCGCAGGGCGGCGAGCTGCTGGCGCGCCTGAAGGGCGTGCGGCGCAAGCTCACGCAGGACCTGGGCTTTCTCATCCCCGCCGTGCACGTGCGCGACAACCTGGAGCTCGCGCCGGGCCACTACCGCATCCTCGTGCACGGCGTGCCGGTGGCGATGGGCGAGCTGCAGCCCGATCGGGAGATGGCGCTGGACCCCGGCCGCGTGTACGGCCAGCTCGAAGGCATCCCCACGCGCGACCCGGCCTTCGGGCTGGACGCGGTCTGGATCGTCGCGGGCCAGCGCGCGCATGCCGAGTCACTGGGCTACACGGTGGTCGACCCGGCTACCGTGGTGGCCACGCACCTCTCGCACGTGGTGCGCGAGAAGGCCTCCGAACTGCTCGGCCACGACGAGGTGCAGCAGCTGCTGGCCAACGTCGGGAAGGCGTCGCCCAAGCTCGTCGAGGAATTGACGCCCAAGCTACTGCCGCTGTCGACCATCGTGCGCGTGCTGCAGGCGCTGCTGTCCGAGAAGGTGCCGCTGCGGCAGATGCGGCAGATCGTCGAGGCGCTGCTCGAGCATGGTGCGATCACCCAGGACCCGGCCCAGCTGGTGGCCGCGGTGCGCACCGCGCTGGGCCGCTTCATCGTGCAGGAGCTCAACGGCCTCAACGAGGAGCTGCCGGTCTACACGCTGGCGCCGGCGCTCGAGCGCGTGCTGCAGGATTCGGTATCCGGGCAGAGCGCGGCCATGGAACCGGGGCTGGCCGAGCGCCTGCACCAGAACCTCTCCGAATGCGTGACGCGGCAGGAGAGCAAGGGCGAGCCCGCCGTGCTGCTGGTTCCGACCGCGATCCGCTCCTCGATCGCGCGCCTGGTCCGCCACTCCGTGCCCCAGCTGGCGGTGCTGGCCTATGGCGAGGTGCCGGAGGACAAGCGGCTGCGGCTGGTGGGGTCGATCGGGTAAGCGGGGGCGCCGGGGGCGGGAACCTGGCGGGGCTCACCGCTGGTGCGATGTCGGCGGACGCAGGCGTCCAAGAACGACACCTCGGCGTCAGTTGTCCCCGCGAAGCTGGGGACCAGGCGATTCGCGCGCGTTCGCTCCCCACCATGCCCGCGGATGCGCACGTCGACGGACGCCACTTCCGTCGTCCGTCGTCCCCGCGAAGGCGGGGACCCGGTGACTTCCGTGCGCCGCAATCTCGCAGCGCTCCTCCCCTTCCACCGTCATGCCCGCGAACGCGGGCGTCCATGGACGTCGCTGGACTGAAGCGCGACTACAGCCGGACCGCGTCCCGCGCCGCTCCCCACCCGTCGTCCCCGCGAAGGCGGGGGCTTGGCGACTTTCGCTTCCCGCTTGCCGTCGTCCCCGCGAAGGCGGGGACCCAGCGACTTTCGGATCCCTGGTTGCCGTCATGCCCGCGAACGCGGGCATCCATGGACGTTGCCGCATCGACGCGACGAAACCCGGGCAGCCCCAGACGCCGCGACCCCACCCCGTCGTCCCCGCGAAGGCGGAGACCCAGCGACTTGCGCTTCCCGGTTGCCGTCATGCCCGCGAACGCGGGCATCCACGGACGCCCCGCTGTCGCCCTTCGAAAAGCAACAGCGAAAGCGTTTCGTGCGCTTCCGCGCCCGAGGTCGTCTTCTTTGCCGGCCCAACGAAAAGGACCCAGAAGAAAGGTTCTTCTCCCAACTGAGGGAGAGGCGCACGGCCGACCCGGCAGACTTGCTGTTCTCAAGGCAACAAACTGGGGCCGACCGTGGCCGATGGGGATTGTATGGCCCGGCTGGGAGGCTGGGTCGGCTATGGCGTGGCGGGTTGGCGCCATGAGCAGCGCGGCGAGCGCCGCTGGCTGGTGGTGGAACTGCAGCCGCATGAAGGCGCCGCGCGCACCTGTTCGGGCTGCGACAGGTCGGTGATCGCGATCCACGACCGCGCGGTACGGCGGGTTCGCGACCTGCCGATGTTTGCTGACCCGGTGGAGCTGCGCGTGCCACGGCTGCGGCTGGCCT
>JBMOOW010000019.1:0-18463 GCA_049323195.1 Pseudomonadota bacterium
GCCGGCAGGCTGAGCCCCGCCTGGAACTGCACCATGTTCTTGGCCATGACCACACCCCTCCTTGTCAGGTGGGGTCAGCATGGAATGGCCGCGTATCATGGGATGCGACAGGTGGGGAATCAGGTCGCCGCATGTGCCGTCTCCCGCGCCGCGATGGGGCGCGCATGATCGTCCAACGCGCCGCCACGGGTCGCGTTGACACCGGTGGTCAGCGCGCCGTCGCGCGGCGCTCCACTTCGGCCCAGGCGCGCAGCAGGTTCGCGCCGAGCACCTTGCGGATGACCTCGTCGCGCATGCCGCGCGCACGCAGCGCGGCCACGAGGTTGGGGTAGTCCTCGACCGAACGCAGCCCCGCCGGCAACGCGCCGCCCACGCCGTCGAAGTCCGAGCCGATGCCGACGTGGTCCTCGCCCAGCAGGCGCACCGCGTACTCGATCTGGTCGACGACCTGGTCGATGGTGGTCGCAGGCTTCGGGTGGGCCGCGTCCCAGGCCTCGTCGAACTGCTCGACCGTGGTCGCCGGTGCCACGCCGCGTGCCTTCGCATCGGCCACCGCCTTCTCCACGCGCGCGAGTTCGCGGAAGTAGGCGGTGGTGTCGGCCGCGGCGCGCGCGTCGATGAAGCCGCTGCCGAACACGATCTGCACCACGCCGCCGCTGCGTGCGATCCCGCGCGCGAGCTCGTCGCTCAGGTTGCGCTCGAAGCCCGGCGTGAAGCGGCGCAGGCCCGAGTGGCTCGCGATCACCGGCGCCTTCGACACGCGCAGCACGTCGCGTACCGCCTCGTCGGAGAGATGCGAGACGTCGACCATCATCCCGAGCCGGTTCATCTCGGCCACCACCTTCTCGCCGAAGGCGCTCAGGCCTCCATGCGGGCGGTGCAGCGAGTACGAGCCGTCGGCGATGCGGTTGCTGTGGCTGTGGGCCAGCGTCATGTAGCGCACGCCGCGCGCGTGGAAGGCGGCGAGCTGCGCGAGGTCGTCCCCGATGGGCGCGCCGTTCTCCATGCCCAGCGCCAGCAGCACGCGACCGTTCTCCGACAGGCGCCCGACGTCGGCGGGCGACTTCAGCAGGGCGAAGCGGTCGGGATGGCGCCCGACCAGTGCCTCCACCGCGTCGATCTGCACGTGCGCCTTCTGCCGCGCCGTGCCCGCGGCGTCGTCCGAGGGCGAGGTGTAGATGGACATGAAGGCGACGTCCAGCCTACCGCGGCGGGCGCGCGGATAGTCGAACTCGCGGTCGGGCGTTTCGACGCCGAGGTCGCGCCAGCCGTCGAGCAGTTCGCCGGGTGCGTCGATGTGGGTGTCGACGATCACCGCATCGCGCGCGAAGACCTGCGCGGCCGTGGGCGGCTCGCCGGCATGGGCGAGGGCAGGGATGAGCAGCGTGCAGAGCAGCAGGCGTCGCATGGGGCCTCCGGTGCGGGGCGCGTCAGTCGCGGTTGCGGTACTCCCACCACAGCCCGGCGGCCATCGACCCGAGCACGGCGGCCGCGGCCATGCCCATGGCGTCGGGCTCGGTGAAGTGGACGATCGCGGCGGCCGCGGCGATTCCGGTGACCAGGCAGAGCGCGAAGCGCCAGCCCGTGACCAGGTCGACCACCCAGCCGAGGATGTCGAAGACGTCGATCATGCGGCGTCGATCCGCTGGCCGGCCGCGTACACGCCGCGGGCGAGGCGGCCGCCGAGCCAGTAGCAGAGCTCGGCCGGATGCGAGATGTCCCAGCAGGCGAAGTCGGCGCGCAGGCCTGCGCGCAATGCACCGCGGTCGTCGAGCCCCAGCGCGCGCGCGCCGTGCACGGTGGCGCCGCGCAGCGCTTCCTCGGGCGTGAGCCGGAAATGCGTGCAGGCCAGCTGCATGGCCTGGCGCAGCGAGAGCAGGGGCGAGGTGCCCGGGTTGCAGTCGGTGGCGATCGCCATGGGCACGCCGTGCGCGCGGAAGGCCTCGAGCGGCGGCAGCTTCGTTTCGCGCAGTACGTGGAAGGCGCCGGGCAGCAGCACCGCCACGGTGCCCGCGCGCGCCATCGCGCGCACCCCGGCTTCGGTGGTGTGTTCGACGTGGTCGGCCGAGAGCCCGCCGAACTCGGCCGCTAGCGCGGCGCCGCCGAGGTCGCTGAGCTGGTCGGCGTGCAGCTTCACCGGCAGGCCGAGCGCGCGCGCGGCTTCGAACAGGCGGCGGGTCTGCGCGGGAGAGAAGCCGATGCCCTCGCAGAAGGCATCGACCGCGTCGACCAGCCCTTCGGCATGCAGCGGCCGGAGCCAGTCGATGGTCGCGTCGATGTAGGCCTCCGCGCGGCCCGCGTACTCGGGCGGCAGGGCGTGCGCGGCGAGGTAGGTGGTGCGCACGCCGACGCGGCATCCGGCGCCGAGCCTGCGCGCGACGCGGAGCATGCGGCGCTCGCTCTCGAAGTCCAGGCCGTAGCCGGACTTGATCTCGACCGTGGTGGCACCGTCCGACACCAGGGCCCGCAGGCGGCGCGCGGACTGTGCGGCGAGCGCGTCCTCGTCCGCGGCGCGCGTGGCGCGCACGGTCGAGAGGATGCCGCCGCCGGCGCGCGCGATCTCCTCGTAGGTCGCGCCGGAGAGCCGCATCTCGAACTCGGCCGCGCGGTCGCCACCGAAGACCAGGTGCGTATGGCAGTCGACCAGGCCGGGCGTGATCCAGCCGCGGTGTTCGATCACCTCGCGCGCGAGCGCGGCCGGCGCCGCGGGCAGCGACGCGCGCGGGCCGACGTAGGTGAGCAGGCCATCCTTCCAGCCCAGCGCGCCGTCGTCGATCGCCCCGTAGCCGTCGCCGTCGAGCGTGGCGATGGATGCGCCGACGACCAGTCCGTCCCAGCGCTCAGTCACCGCCGCCGTCCCCGCCGCCGCCCGCGTCGGCATCGCCCCAGCCGCCGCTCGCGCCACCGCCACCGCAGTGCCCGCCGCCGCCGGACCAGCCCGCGCTCTCCGCGGGCACGGCATCGCAGGCGGATCCGTCGCCGCCTGGCGCGGCGGCGCCGGCGTGCGCTGCAGGGCGCGGGCCGCGCGCGCCACGCCGCGCACGATGAAGGAGCACCGCTGCCAGCAGGCCGGCGGCGAGCAGCACTGCGAGGATGGGAACGACGATGGCCATGCGCGCGCCCGGCGGAAGTCGGCGGTAGCCTAGCGCACCCGCGCCCGCTGCCGTCCTCCATGACCGACCCGTTCCCGCCCGTGACGCGACTGCCCGAGGGCTGGCAGCTGCCCGGCATCGCCAACCTGCATTCGCACGCCTTCCAGCGTGCGATGGCGGGGCTGGCCGAGCGCCGCACCGACCCGGCCGACAGCTTCTGGACCTGGCGCGAGACCATGTACCGCTTCGCCGGGCGCTTCGATCCCGACAGCCTGCGCGCGGCCGCCACGCAGCTGTATGCGGAGATGCTGGAAGCCGGCTACACCCGCGCCTGCGAGTTCCACTACCTGCACCACGCGCCCGACGGACGCGCGTACGCGGATCCGGCGGCGATGTCGCGTGCGCTCGTCGACGCCGCGCGCGAGGCGGGCATCCGCCTCGTGCTGCTGCCGGTGCTGTACATGACCGGCGGCTTCGACGGGCGCGCGCTGTCGGAGCGGCAGCGCCGGTTCGGGCATGACGTGGACGGTTATCTGCGCCTGCTCGACGCGCTCCAGGGCGAGGCGGGCGACGACGTCGCGATCGGCTGCGCGCTGCACAGCCTGCGTGCGGTACCGCCGGACGCCATGCGTGCCGTGCTGGCGGCAGTGCCGGCCGACATGCGCGTGCACATCCACATCGCCGAACAGGTGCCCGAGGTCGAGGAATGCATCGCGCTGCGCGGCGCGCGGCCGGTGCGTTGGCTGCTCGACAACGCGCCCGTCGATGCGCGCTGGACGCTGGTGCATGCCACGCACCTGGACGCGGGCGAGGTCGCAGGCATCGCGGCCACGGGCGCGACCGTCGCGATCTGCCCGACCACCGAGGCGAATCTCGGCGACGGCCTGTTCCCGATGGCGGCCTATCTCGACGCCGGCGGCCGCTGGGGCATCGGCTCGGACTCGCACGTCTCCGTCTCGCCGGTGGAGGAACTGCGCTGGCTCGAGTACGGGCAGCGCCTGGCCACGCGGCGGCGCTGCATCGCGGTGGGCGCGGGGATGGAAAGCGTGGGCGCGACGCTGCTGCGCGGCGCGCTCGACAGCGCGGCGGACGCGACCGGCCTCGCCGCCCGCGACGAGCGCGTCGTGCTCGATGCCCACGCCCCGGCCCTGGCCGGCGCGACGGCGGAGGATGTCGTCGACCGCTGGATCTTCGCCGGCAACCGCCCGCTGGTGCGCGAGGTCGTCGTGGGCGGGGCCGTGCGCGTGCGCGAGGGCCGGCATGTCGACGGCGAATGCATCGCCGCGGGCTACGCCGGCGCGATGCGCCGCCTGCTGGCCGACTGACCCGCGCCGCGGCGGGCGGGTTTCGCGACGCGCCCGGGCAGCTTCGTCGCATCGCCCCAGCCAGGGCCCGTGCGGCGCGCAGCATGCGCGCATCCCATCACGGAGGACGTTCCATGCCGCGCAAGACCCTTCTCGCCCTCGTGCTCGCCGCCGCGCTTCCCGCCGCCGCGCAGGATGCCGCGCCCACCGGCCTCGCGCAGGCCGTGCGCACGCGCATCGACGGCGACCGCACCGGCGCCTGCCTGGCCGTCGCCCGCATCGAGGGCGACCGCGTCGAACGCGCCTACGAGTGCGCGGACCCCGCGCAGGCGCGGCGGATCGGCGCCATGACCGCCTACGAGATCGGCTCGGTCACCAAGCCGATGACCGCCACGCTGCTCGCGCTGCACATCGCCGAGGGGCGCGCATCGCTGGACGATCCGCTCGCGCGCCACCTGCCCGGCACGCGCGTACCGGAGTTCGGGGGCGAGCCGATCCGGCTGCGCCACCTGGTCAGCCATACCTCGGGGCTTCCCGCACTGCCGGCGGGCATGGCGCCAGCGAACCCGGCCGACCCCTACGCGGGGCTGGAACCGGCGGCGCTGCTGGACGCACTGTCGAAGACCACGCTCGACCGCGCGCCGGGCACGCGCTTCGAGTACTCGAATTTCGCGATGATGCTGCTCTCGCTCGTCGTCTCGCGCCTGGGCGATGCCGACGTCGAAACGCAGCTGCGCGCGCGGCTTTTCCAGCCGCTCGGCATGCGCGGCGCGCACGTGGCCACGCCGCCGGCCGGGATCACCGCCGCGCAGGGCCATCTCTCGACCGGACGGCCCACGGCGCCGTGGACGTTCCACCCGCAGCTGTCGGGCGTGGGCGGCGTGCGTGCGACGCTCGACGACATGGTGCGCTTCGTGCAGGCCCAGCTCGACGATAGCGGCGACGCGCGTCTGGACGCGGCGCTCGCTGCCACGCGCATGCCGGTCGCCACCCCGGCCACGCCGGGCAACATCGGCATGAACTGGATGCTGCAGCCCTGGAAGGACGGCGGCCGGCTGGTGGCGCACGAGGGCGGCACCGGCGGGTTCTCGTCGCTCGTGGCCTTCGTGCCGGGGCGCAGGCGCGGCGTGGTGATCCTCTCGGACACCTCGGTGAACGCGCTGGGCGGGCTCGGCGCGCTCGGCATGCACCTGCTCGATCCGTCCATGCCGGCGCCGAAGCCGCGCCGCACCGCCGCACCGGCGCCTGCGCTGCTGTCGGCCCTCGAAGGCCGCTACCGGTTCGACAACGGCCTGGCGGTGCGCCTCTGGCAGCAGGACGGCGCGCTCTGGGCGCAGGCGGAGGGCCAACCCGCGTTCCGCTTCGGCCACGATGATGCCGGCGACTTCCATCCGCTCGACTTCGACGCGCTGATGACGCCGCAGCGGCAGCCCGACGGTCGCTATGCCCTGCGCTGGATGCAGGGTGGCGGCGTGATGACCGCGCGGCGGGTCGACGCGGAAGCGGGTTCTGCCGCGGCGCGGTACGAGGTGCCGCCCGGGCGCCTGGCGGACTATGTCGGCAGCTATCCGCTGGCGCCGGGCTTCGCGCTCGCCTTCACCGTGCGGGACGGGCGCCTGCACGTGCAGGGAACCGGCCAGCCGGCCATCGCACTCGATGCGGTGGAGCGCGACGTGTTCGTGGCGGACGCGGTCGGCGCCGAGCTGCGCTTCGAGCGCGGCGGGGATGGCGCGGTGACCGCGGTGACGCTGCGCCAGGGCGGGCAGGTCCTGCGCGGGGAGCGCGGGCGATGAGTGCCGTGCCCTCGCTCATGTCGCGGCTGCCGGCGGACGTCGTGGACGGCGGCGGCCTGCCGTGGACGCGCTACCGCCAGTACCCGGTCTTCGGGCTGCGCTGGCTGGCCGGCCGCACGCTGCTGTTCTGCCTCGCCATCGGCGCCTTCGCGCTGGTGAGCGCGCTGGGCATCGGCTTTTCCACGAGCGACTACGGCGCCGGCGTGTTCGTGGGCGCGCTCACCTTCGTGGCGTTCATGGCGATGGCGACCACCGGGCCGGCGCTGGCCACGTGGGTCCGCCATCGCCGCTGGCCCGTACGGCGCGAGCGCGCCGCGGTGGTGCTGGCCATGCTGCTGGGCGTGGTGGCGAGCTACTTCGCCGACAAATGGGCCTCGGGCCACATCGAGCAGCGCGTGGAGGCGGCCATGCAGGGCCCGGTGCGCCCGATCGGCCCGCACATCGGCCCCTCGGTCGCGCCCAGCCCGCGTGCCATCCGCGATCGCATGGCAGCGGCGCCGCCCCTGGAGCAGGCGGCGGCGCTCACGCTGAACATCGTCGTGCTGCTGGTGATCTACGGGCTGTTCGGCGGGGGGCTGGCGCTGCGCGCCTACTTCGGCGAGCAGCTCCGGCGCGAGGAAAGCGAGCACCGTCGTGCACTGGAGCAGGCGAACGAAACGCGGCGCGCCGCCGAGATGCGGCTGGGCGTGCTGCAGGCGCAGGTCGAACCCCACTTCCTGTTCAACACGCTGGCCGCCGTGCGCGCCCTGCTGCGCGAGCGCCCCGCGCAGGCCGAGGACACGCTGGATGCGCTGGTGGCCTACCTGCGCGCGAGCATCCCCCGCCTGCGCGACGACGCCGTGGCGCTGGACAGCACGCTGGGCGACCAGGTCGACCTGTGCACGCACTACCTCGACGTCATGCGCCTGCGCAGTGGCGGCCGCATCACGCACGCGGTCGAGGTGGAGGAGGCGCCTCGCGCGTTGCCTTTCCCGCCGCTACTGCTGATCACGCTGGTCGAGAACGCGGTCAAGCACGGCGTGGAGCCGCGGCCCGGGCCCGGCCGCATCGCGCTGCGCGCCACGTGCGCGGCGGGCCGCCTGCGCGTCGAGGTGGCCGACGATGGCGCCGGCCTGCGACCCGGCGCGGTGGGCGGCGGGCTGGGGCTGGAGAACGTGCGCGGCCAGCTGCGCGCGCGTTACGGCGCGCAGGCCTCGTTCACGCTGCAGGGCCGCGCGGGCGGCGGCACACTGGCGGCGATCGAGCTGCCGATGGAATGCCCATGAGCGACGCGCCCCGCGCGATCCTCGCCGAGGACGAAGCGCCCCAGCGCGAGGCACTGGTCGCCATGCTCGCGCAGGCCTGGCCGGAGCTGCGTGTGGTGGCCTGCGAGGACGGCATCGCCGCGCTCGAGGCGGTGGCGCTGCACCGCCCGCAGGTCGCCTTCCTCGACGTGCGCATGCCCGGGGTGGGCGGGCTCGACGTCGCACGCACCGTGGCGGCCTGTGGCGGCCATGTCGTGTTCACCACCGCCTACGACGAGTACGCCGTGAGCGCCTTCGAGGCCGGTGCGCTCGACTACCTGCTCAAGCCCATCGCCGAGGCGCGGCTGGCGCAGGCGGTCGCGCGCGTGCGCACGCGGCTGGGCGGGGCTACGCCGGCCGCTGCCATCGATGCACTCGAGGGCGCGCTGCGCCCGCGCGGCGAGCGGGAAGTGCGCTGGATCACCGCCGGCATCGGCGACAGCGTGCGGCTGATCGGCATCGACGAGGTGGTGTATTTCCAGGCGCAGGACAAGTACGTGCGGGTGGTGACCCATCAGGACGAGGCACTGATCCGCACGCCCTTGCGCGAGGTCGCCTCCGGCCTCGATCCCGACGTGTTCTGGCAGGTGCACCGTGGCCTGGTGGTGCGCGTGTCGGCGATCGACCGGCTGCGCCGGGACGAGCTCGGCCGGCACGCACTGCAGCTCAAGGGCCGGGGCGAGCGCCTGCCCGTGAGCGCGGCCTTCGTGCAGCGCTTCCGGGGCATGTAGCGCGCGGCACATCTGCTGCATCCGTGCGCGCCCGTGGGCCCGTGCGGCGGTGTCGTGCCGGCGGCGCGGGCGCTCAGCGCAGCGCGGGGGCGAGCGCTGCGGGGTCGCCGTCGTGCGGCTGCGGAGCGAGGCCGAGCAGGCCTGCCAGCAGCGGGTAGACGTCCACGTTGTCGAATGCGGGCAGGCGGGTGCCTGCGCGGAACGAGGGGCCGGCGGCGATGAAGAGCGCGGCCATCGAGGGATGGGCCGGGTCGTAGCCATGCGAGCCGCGTGGCGTCGCGTAGCCGCCGCGCCGCGCGATGCGCTCGGCCGTCTCCGCATCCCAGCCTGCGTCCATCTGGCAGACGATGGCCGGCACGCGGGGGTGCCGGCCGTAGTGCCAGCGCGCCGGCAGCGTTTCGCGCGTCCAGCATTCATGGTGCGCATGGCGTCCCACCAGCGCGCGCACCGCCTCGGCCTCGCGCCCGGGCAGTGGCTGCAGGCCGATGAGCTGGCCCCAGGTCACCCGTTCCACGAGATCGGGCGGCGCCAGGCTGTCGACGTCCACCACCCGGCCCGGCGCGACCTCGGCCATGCCGTGGTCGGAAACGATCACCAGGTCCACGTGGTCGCGAAGTCCCAGCGTGTCCAGGCCGCGCAGCAGGCGCGCCATGTGGCCGTCGAGGGCGCGGATCGCGGCCCGCGCCTCGGGCGAGGCGGGGCCGTGGTCGTGGGCCGCCTCGTCCAGCGCTTCGAAGTACAGCGTGACCAGCCGCGGCCGCGCGCGGACCGGGCGCCCCAGCCACGCCAGCACGGTATCGACGCGGCGTTCGCCGCTCAGCGACTCGTCGTACTCGCGCCACTCCGACGGGCGCACGCCGCCGATCGCGGCCGAGCTGCCGGGCCAGAACATCGTGGCCGTGCGCAGCCCGGCCTTCTCCGCGGTCACCCAGAGCGGCTCGCCGCCCCACCAGCGCGCATCGCCCACCGCGGCGGCATCGCCGGTGTGGAACCGGCCCAGCACGGGGTCGCGCATGGTGTTGTGGACGATGCCGTGGCGGTCCGGCCGCAGCCCGGTCACCAGCGTGTAGTGATTGGGGAAGGTGAGGGACGGATACGAGGGCCGCATCGCATCGCTGGTCACGCCGTCGCGCGCGAGCGCGTCGAGGGTCGGCGTCATGCCGCGGCCGAGGTCCTGCGGGCGGAAGCCGTCCAGCGAGACCAGCACGAGCGTGCGGGGCGGCGGGTCGGGGCGGAGGCTGGAACAGGCGCTGGCGAACAGGACGAGCAGCGAAAGGATGAAGCGCGGGATCACGGCAGGCCGACGGACGGTATCGAAGGCGATGACTTTAGCCGCTGGCGATGACGGTCCGTCGCGGGCGAGGCCGGGCATCGTGCGTGGCGAGGGCCTGACGCTCGACTGGTATCCCCTGCGGACCACCGTGAGCGGCGACCTGGCCTGGTCGACCGGCCCCGCGCTTTTCGAGCGTACCGACGGCCGCGAGCCGCGCCTGGCGCGTGCCACGTTCCAGTCGGTCTGGCGCCGCGCCGCGGACGGCCAGTGGTACGTCCCCTTCGACGGCGGCGCCCCGCCGCAGCGGGTGGACGAGGCCGACGCCGCGGCCTTCCGGGCCGCGCGGCCGGTCGGTCGCGCGATCTGACCTAAACCGCCCGTTAATGCATGGCGCGTTGGCATTCGTCGGGGTCGGCAAGGCGTATGCTCTAGCTCTCATCCCCCTGCGGAGTGCGCCATGAAGGCCTTGCATGCAATCGTCGTCGCCGGAATCGTCGGCCTCGTCCCGGGGCTGGCACTGGCGCAGGCAGCGAAGGGTCAGCCGCCGTCGACCGGCGACGAGTCCGCACGCGCTGCGGACCCGTCGCTCGATGAGCGGCGTACCGAGCAGGCGACCCGGCGGGACGCCCGTCGCCATTGTCTGCGCGAAACCGGCTCGCAGCTGCGCCCGCGCCACACCGCTGACCGCTGCGTGGCATACGGCAACGTCTGGACGCGTGAGGATCTCGCCCGCACGGGCTATCTCGACATCGCGAATGCCCTGCGCACGCTCGACGCCTCCATCCGCTAGCCACTCCGCGAGCCGATAGTCCCCGACGCCCGGCCCCGCGCCGGGCGTCCTCGTTCGGGCCTGCGATAATCCGCGGCTCGCATCGAGGAGCCGAACAGGATGTCCACCCGCGTCGATCCGTCCCGCGTCGTCCGCGCCCCGCGCGGCGCCGGGAAGACCTGCAAGTCGTGGCTGACCGAAGCCGCGTACCGCATGATCCAGAACAACCTGGACCCGGACGTGGCCGAGAACCCGGCCGAACTGGTCGTCTACGGCGGCATCGGCCGCGCCGCGCGCGACTGGGAATGCTTCGACGCGATCCTGAAGTCGCTGCGCGAGTTGAACGACGACGAGACGCTGCTGGTGCAGTCGGGCAAGCCCGTGGGCATCTTCCCCACGCATCCCGACGCCCCGCGCGTGCTGCTCGCCAATTCCAACCTCGTGCCGCACTGGGCCACGTGGGAGCACTTCAACGAGCTCGACCGCAAGGGCCTGATGATGTACGGCCAGATGACGGCCGGCTCCTGGATCTACATCGGCTCGCAGGGCATCGTGCAGGGCACCTACGAGACCTTCGTCGAGATGGGCCGCCAGCACTACGGTGGCGACCTGACCGGGCGATGGATCCTCACCGCGGGCCTGGGCGGCATGGGCGGCGCGCAGCCGCTGGCGGCCACGCTCGCCGGCGCCTGCTCGCTCAACATCGAATGCCAGCAGTCGCGCATCGACTTCCGCCTGCGCACGCGCTATGTCGACGAGCAGGCCACCGACCTCGACGACGCGCTGGCCCGCATCGCGAAGTACACGCAGGCCGGCCAGGCGAAGTCGATCGCGCTGCTCGGCAACGCGGCCGAAGTGTTGCCCGAGCTCGTGCGCCGCGGCGTGCGCCCCGATGCCGTCACCGACCAGACCAGCGCGCACGATCCCGTGCACGGCTACCTGCCGATCGGCTGGACGGTGGAGCAGTGGCTCGACGCGCAGAAGAGCGCCCCGGACCGCGTGCGCGACGAGGCGAAGAAGTCGATGCGCGTGCACGTGGAGGCGATGCTCGCGTTCAAGCATCAGGGCATCCCGACCTTCGACTACGGCAACAACATCCGCCAGATGGCCTTCGACGAAGGCTGCACGAACGCCTTCGATTTCCCCGGTTTCGTGCCGGCCTACGTGCGGCCGCTGTTCTGCCGCGGCGTCGGCCCGTTCCGCTGGGTCGCGCTCTCGGGCGATCCGGAAGACATCTACAGGACGGACGCGAAGGTCAAGGAGCTGATCCCCGACGATCCGCACCTGCACCGCTGGCTGGACATGGCGCGCGAGCGCATCGCCTTCCAGGGCCTGCCAGCGCGCATCTGCTGGGTCGGCCTGGGCCAGCGCCACCGCCTCGCGCTCGCCTTCAACGAGATGGTGCGAAACGGTGAGCTCAAGGCGCCCGTCGTCATCGGCCGCGATCATCTCGACAGCGGCTCCGTGGCCTCGCCCAACCGCGAGACCGAGGCGATGAAGGACGGCTCCGACGCCGTCTCCGACTGGCCGCTGCTCAACGCCATGCTCAACGTCGCCGGCGGCGCGACCTGGGTCTCGCTGCACCACGGCGGCGGCGTCGGCATGGGCTACTCGCAGCACTCGGGCGTGGTGATCGTCTGCGACGGCAGCGAGGCCGCCGACCGCCGCCTGGCGCGCGTGCTCTGGAACGACCCGGGCACCGGCGTCATGCGCCATGCCGATGCCGGCTACGACATCGCGCAGCAGTGCGCGGTGGAGAACGGTCTGAAGCTGCCGATGCTGGCGCGCTGAGGCGCGGCCCGGCAGGCGCGCTGCGATCGTCCGGCGGGCGTCGCAGCGCGCGGCCGCGCTCAGGCTGGAGGGGGCGCGCCTTCCGCGGGCGGGTCGCAATCGCCGTCGGCGCAGGCGCGCTGCACGCGCGCGCGCAGTTCGTCGTCGCCGAACAGGTCGCGCAGCAGCCGCAACTGGTGGAACAGGCGCGGGCTGTCGACCAGCTTCAGGCGCTCGATCCAGCGGCGGGTGGGGGTGAAGTCGAGCAGGTCGATCCCGGTGGCTTCGCGGATGGCCTCGAGCTTGCGCAGGCCCGCATCGACGCGGGCGGCGTCGTGGAAAGGCAGCGGCGGGGCGACCTCGCGGGCCTGCTGCTGCTTTTCCCATTCGCGGCGGTGGTGTGCGACCAGCGCGACGTGGTCCTCCGGCTCGAGCTTCGCACGAGCGCGCATCAGCGAGGCGACGAAGGCGCGCGGCATGGGCTCGGGTTCGCGCGTGGCCGGCTGCACGCTGCGGCGGATGGTGCCGCCCGGCAGCAGTTCCCAGAGGCCCCAGCCGACGGGCAGCTCGCCTTCGCGCACCACGCCGCTGGGCGCGAACACGCACCAGCGGTCGCAGTAACGTGCGATGCGGTCGGCCTTGGCGGGATTCTTCAGCTCGCCCAGCCAGTCGCCACGCGCGGTCTTGAACTCGAAACCGCACATCTCGAAGCCGCGCGAGGGATAGGTCGAGATCACCAGCGCGTCCGCACGCGAACCGTAGTGCGTGCCGGTGCTCTCGGGCACTTCGAACAGCACGACGTACTCGGGCATCGGATGCGCGAGCTTGAGGGCGACGCTGAGATCGTGGCTGCTGGCGCGGGGGACTTCGGCGACGTACACGGGCGGCGGGGCGGGCGTCGGGGCATTGTCGCCGCCGCCGTCTCAGCGGTGGCGACAGGCCGTGGCCGCGGCTCAGCCGCCATCCAGCCGGGCCAGCTGCTCGAGCACCGCGGCGGCGTCGACCGGCTTGGTCAGGTGGGCGTCGAAGCCGGCGTCGCAGGCGCGCTGGCGGTCCTCGTCGCGGCCCCAGCCGGTGAGCGCCACCAGCCGGATGCCCGCCAGTTCCGGCACGGCGCGCAGGCGGCCGGCCAGCTCGAAGCCGCTGATGTCGGGCAGGCCGATGTCGAGGAAGGCGAGTTCAGGCCGCAGGTCCAGGGCGACGTCCAGTGCCTCCGTGCCGCAGGCGGCGGTGCGCACCTCGTGGCCGCCCATGTCCAGCAGGAGCGCGAGGGTTTCGGCGGCATCGACGTTGTCGTCCACCACGAGCACGCGACGCCGGCCCGTGCCCGCGGAACGGGCTGCCGTCGCCGACGTCTCCGCGGGTGCCCCCGCCAGGGGCAGCTGCAGCACGAAACGGCTGCCGGTGCCGGGGCCGTCGCTTTCGGCGTGCAGGGAGCCGCCGTGCAGCTCGGCCAGCCGCCGCGCGAGGGTGAGCCCGATGCCAAGGCCGCCCTGCGCCCCGGAGTCCGGACCGCGCACGAACATCTCGAAGACCTGGCTGAGGCGCGCCGGCTCGATGCCGATGCCCGTGTCGGCGACCTCGATGCGCGCCCCGTCGGGCGTCGCGTCGGCGCGGATGTCCACCCGGCCTCCGCGCGGCGTGAACTTGGCGGCGTTGGCGAGCAGGTTGGTGAGCAACTGCGACAGGCGCGTGGGATCGGCGTCGAACCACAGGGGCGCAGCCGGCGGATGCACGTGAACCGCGACGCCGGCGGCGTCGAGCGCGGGCCGGCTGGTCTCCAGTGCCGACGAAACGATGGCGTCGAAGCCCACGCGCTCGCGTCGCAGCTCGATGGCGCCGCGGGTGACGCGCGAGAGGTCGAGCAGATCGTCGATCAGCCGCACCATCTGCGCCAGCTGGCGTTCCATGATCCCGTGCACGCGCGCGGACGTGACCGCATCGGCGCACGACGAGAGCACCGCCAGCCCGGTGCGTATGGGCGCCAGCGGATTGCGAAGCTCGTGCGCGAGCGTGGCGAGGAACTCGTCCTTGCGGCGGTGCTCGGCCTGCAGCCGCGCGAACAGGCGCGCATTGTCCACCGCCGCCGCCGCGCGGCGGGCGAGGTCGGCGGCCACGTCGATGTCCGACTCCCGATAGCGCCGCCCGCTCTCGGCATAGACCAGCGTCAGCACGCCGATCACGGCATCGCGCGCCACCAGTGGCACCGCGATGTACGAACGCAGCTGCAGGCTGCGCGTGATCGCCAGGTGCTCGGCATTCTCCGCCGCCTGCTCGAGGAGGGAATCGGGGATGTCGGCCATCCACTCCGGCTCGCCGCTTTCGATCACGCGCCAGGCACCCGCGGGCGCATCGCGCCGCGGCGGGTAGCGCTCGAACAGCGCATGCGCAAGCCGCACCCGCGCGGGGTCGGGATGGTGCACCGAGACGCGCTCGAGGCGGCCGTCCTCCGTCAGCAGGTCCACCGCGTACCAGTCGGCCAGGCGTGGCACCACCACCCGCGAGAGATCGGCGAGCGTGGTGGTGTAGTCGAGCGACGCGCCCAGCACGCGGCCCGCATCGGCCAGCATGCGCGTGAGGTCTTCCGCATGCTTGAGGCTGGTGGTGTCCATGGTGACGCCGAGAAAGCGCACCGGCTCGCCGTGGGCGTCGCGGTCGACCTCGCCGCGGCTGTGGACCCAGCGTTCGCGGCCGTCGGGCGAGGCGAGCCGGAACTCGGCGGCGAAGGGCACCCCCTCGCGCAGCGATGCGGCGGATGCCTCCCTCACGCGCGCGAGGTCGTCGGGATGGATGGTGCGCAGGAAGTCGTCCGCATGCGCGACCTGCATGCCGAAGAACTCGATGGCATTGTCCGAGCACTCGATGATGCCGCTGCGCAGGTCCCAGTCCCATACCGCCATGTGCGCGGCCGAGAGCGCGCGATGCAGGCGGTGCTCGCTCTCGCGCAGGCGCTCCTGCGCGACGCGCGCTTCGGTGATGTCGGTATGGATCAGCACGACCTCCCGCACCGCGCCATCGGCATCGCGCACGGGGTAGGCCATGGCGCTGACCCAGCGCAGCGGGGCGGCATTGCGGCTGCGCTCGGGCAGCGTGGCGTCGGGGTCGTAGGCGATGGTGGGCAGCTGCACCGGCTCGCCTTCGAAGGCGCGGCGCAGCAGCGGCGTGATGCCGCGGGCCTGGAGTTGCGGGTCGGTGAGAACGTTGTAACCACCGACGTCGTCGAGCGTCAGGCCCCAGAGCTGTTCCCAGGCGCGATTGACCTGCAGGGTGCGGCCATCGGGCGCGAGGATCTGCGTGGACATCGGCGACTGCTCGAGGATCGCGCGGTAGCGGCTTTCCGACAGCCGCAGCTCGGCTTCCGCTGCGCGCCGGCGTTCGATCTCCTCCCGCGCGGCGCGGTACAGGCGCGCGTTCTCGATCGCCATGGCGGCGCGGCGCGCGATCTCCTCGGCCACCGCGACATCGTCGGGCCCGTAGCGGCGGTCCGACTCGGTGATGCCGATGCTGATCACGCCGAGCATCTGGCCGCGAACCGTCATCGGAACGGCCAGGTGCGAGCGGATGCCCAGCGTGAGGATGAGGGTCGCGTGCTCTTCGCTGCGGGTATGTCGGCGCACGACCGCGGGATCGACGGCCTCCAGCAGTTCCGTGCGCCCGGAGGCGAGGACACGGCCGGCGGGGGCCGGCGAGCCCGGATCGGGCGGGAAGCATTCGGCCAGCCGGTGCATGAGCCCGAGCTTCTCCGGCAGCACGTGGCTCACCGCGACGCGGCGGATGCGCTCGCCTTCGATGATGTCGACCGCGCACATGTCACCCAGCGCAGGCACCGCCATGCGCGCCACGCGCTGCAGCGTCTCCTCGTAGTCGAGCGAGGAGGCCAGCGCCTCGCCGGCCGCCGCCAGGAAGGCGAAGCGGTCCGCGGCGTGCTCGACGCTGGCCACACCGGAGGGCGTCAGGACAGGCATGGGCAACCGGGCGGAGGCAGATGGCCGACTATAGCCAAGCGGCCGTGATCACCCGCGATCACGGATTGGGGCGATCCGCGCACCCGCCACCCGCCGCACAGGGCCGTCGAGCCCTCGGGGCGGGTCGGGCAGGATCAGTCCCTGCCCAGCCACCAGGCGGCGAGAAGTGCCGCGACGCCGACCAGGGCGAGCGAGTGGGTGCGCCGGCTTTTGGAGATGTCGGCGACCATTCCCTCGACCACGTTCACGCGATCGGCCATCAGCAGCATCATCCAGTGCCGCAGGCGGCCTTCGCTGTGGCGGAACGCGGCGCGGCGGATCTTCCCCGACAGCCCCGAGGGCGGCACGGCGGTGCCGAACACCGGGGTCAGGCCCGGGCGCTCGTTGGAGTGCAGTACCTCGACGGTAGGGGTCTGCGCTTCGGGAACCTCCCAGTGCGCATCGTCATCGCGCGGCGGCATGCGCTCCATGGGCACGCCGGGGCGCTTGCTGCGGTCCAGGTCGGCGCCCCAGCCGGGGATCTGCGAACGGTCGAAGCTCATGGCGTTGTCCTCAATGCACGTGGGGCGAGGCGACGGGCACCTCGGCGATGTCGGCCGTTCCCGGCGGGATGAGCAGTGGCTTGATGCAGCCTTCCTTCTTGCCCGAGAAGATGTTGTAGGCCTCCTCCACGTCCTCCAGCGGCACGCGGTGGGTGATGATCTCGCGCGGCTTCAGCCGCCCCGCCTGCACGTGCTCGATGAGCCGGGGCAGGTGGCGCTTCACGCTGGCCTGGTTGGCGCGGATGGTCAGGCCCTTGTTGACCACGTTACCCAGCGGCACGGCGTTCACCGTCGGCCCGTACACGCCCACGATGGAGATGTTGCCGCCCTTGCGCACCGAGTTGATCGCCCACTGCGCGGCGGTGGCGGCACCGGCCTGCAGCTTCATGCGCACGCCGGTGATCGACTGCCAGAGCGAGCCGTCGGCCTCGCCGCCCACCGCATCGATGCACACGTCCGGGCCCAGCCAGTCGGTGATCTTCTTCAGGTGCAGCACCATGTCGTCGATCTCCTTGAATTTGATCGTTTCGGCAGGTGCCCACTTGGCGACGAAGTCGAGGCGGTAGTCGACGTGGTCGACCACGATCACGCGGCCCGCGCCCATCAGCCAGCTGCAGCGCGCGGCGAGGATGCCGACGGGGCCGGCACCGAAGACCACGACGGTGTCGCCCTCCTTGATGTCGCCCATCTCGGCGGCCTGGTAGCCCGTGGGCACCACGTCGGTGAGCAGCACGGCGTCCTCGATGTGCATGCCCTCGGGAATCCTGTGCGGGCCGATGTCGGCGAAGGGCACGCGCACGTATTCGGCCTGGCCCCCGTGATAGCCGCCGGTGCTGTGCGAGTAGCCGAAGATGCCGCCGACCGCGGTGGCCTCGGGATTGGTGTTGTGGCAGTTGCCGTAGAGCTCGCGCTGGCAGAAGTAGCAGCTGCCGCAGGCGATGTTGAACGGCACGAGCACGTGGTCGCCGACCTTGAGGTTGCGTACCGAGGGGCCCACCTGCTCGACGATGCCGCAGAACTCGTGCCCGAAGATCGTGCCCACGCGCGTATCGGGCACCAGGCCATGGTAGAGGTGGAGGTCGGAGCCGCAGATGCAGGTGCGCGTGACCCGCACGATCGCGTCGTTGGGATGCTCGATCTTCGGGTCGGGCACCTGCTCGGCGCGGACCTTGTAGGGGCGGCGATACGTCGTGGCCAGCATCGGGGGCGTCTCGTTCGGGGTCGCATCGAACGTAGGCAGCCATGGGTCACGGCCACGCCAAAGCGGCCGTGGGTTTCAGCCCATGCGCATCCACGTGCAGTCCAGTGCATCCAGGCCCAGGTGCACGAGAAGGCCGATGGCGAGAAGACGCGTCTTCCTGGGCAGCAGGAGCAGCACGTACGCGAGCGCGGCAGGCGCGGTGTGCAGCGGGTGGAAGCCGATGCTGCAGCGATCGGGCACGTAGACGGGATCGGCCAGCAGGTGGTCGATGTCGATCAGCCAACCTGCCAGCATCCACAGCCAGGCGCGCTTCCACCGTGGACGGTGGAAGACCAGCGCGATCGCCAGTGGGACGAGGGCGTGCAGCGCCAGATGGATGAGTGCGCGGGCGTCCATCCGGGGATTGCAGCATGCCGCTGCATCCGGCGCACGCGCGTCATGCGATCGACGTGGTTGCGCGCCGGACTCATGCGCGGTTAACGCGCGGCCTCGCAGTCTGGCTGCGGCCGCCGAACAAGCAAAGCTCCGGCACCGATAGCGGCCTCCGGCGCGACCGGTGCACAGGTACGCCGCGATCCCCGCCTGAACGCCCCGGCTCGACCGGGGCTTTTTATTGGTTCTTCTCCCAACTGAGGGAGAGGCGCACGGCCGACCCGGCAGACTTGCTGTTCTCAAGGCAACAAACTGGGGCCGACCGTGGCCGATGGGGATTGTATGGCCCGGCTGGGAGGCTGGGTCGG
>JBMOOW010000020.1:0-17415 GCA_049323195.1 Pseudomonadota bacterium
CCGAACTACCTGGGCTGGTTCCGGGCGCTCGACCGGAATGCCCGATCCGGCGCCAGCGCCGCATCCCTGCTGGCTTTGGCCATCTCCGCGTGAGCCCATCCTCAACTAACGCGAACAGAGCCTTTTCGTATCTGGCGCAAAGGCAGGGCGGGCCGAACGCTCGCAGGGTTCGACAAATCGGCAGGAAAGCCGATTTGGACAGCCGAATGGCTGCCCGCGCGCTTAGCGCGGGCGAGGGCCATGGATGGCCCGAGTCCATCCGGCAGGTCGCGGCGTCATTCGGCATTGCGACGGAGAGCAGCGGCGGATCCCTCACTTGACGCGAGCCATTCCACAAATGCCGCTCCGCCCAACGGCTGTCCGCGCACCCGCGCGGACGCGGGGCACGGGCGGTCAGCATCCCACCCCGATCCCGCCGGCCAACACAAGCTCGGGATCGACGGCACGACCGCGCAAGCCGGCCCGACGCCGCAAACGAAAACGGCCCCGAAGGGCCGTTACGTGCATTTGGGCGAGCGCGACCGTCAGCCGGCCGAGCCCTGCCGTCCGCCACCGCCCCGGCGGCGCGAGGGCCCCTGCTTCGGGCCGGCATGTGCATGCCGCTTGGGCGCGGCGGCATGCGGCCGGTGGGCCGCCTTGCGACGCGGGTTGGGCATGGCGCCCGTGAGCTGCAGCGGCCGTGCCGGCGCGAAGCCGTCGACGGTGACCAGCTCGACCTCCTGCCGCAACAGCTTCTGCACCTGGGCCAGCAGCGGGCCCTCCTCCATGCCCACTAGCGACAGCGCCTCGCCCGACGCGCCGTTGCGCCCGGTGCGGCCGATGCGGTGGACGTAGTCCTCGGCGACCATCGGCAACTCGTAGTTGATAACCAGCGGCAGGTCGGGAATGTCGAGGCCGCGCGCGGCGACGTCGGTGGCCACCAGCACGCGCGCCTTGCCCGCCTTGAATGCGTTCAGCGCCTTCTGCCGCTGCGCCTGGCTCTTGTTGCCGTGGATCGCCACGGCCTTGAGGCCGGCCTCCTCGAGCTGCTCGGCAAGCCGGTTGCAGCCGTGCTTGGTGCGACCGAATACCAGCACCTGGTCCTCGAAACGCTCGGTGAGGATCCTCACCAGCAGGTCGCGCTTGCGCGAACCGTCGACCGGGTGCGCGCGGTGCGCGATGGTCTCGGCGATCGTGTTGTTCGCCGCCACCTGCACCTGGTAGGGGTCGTGCATGAACTCCAGTGCGAGCTGCTTGATGCGCGCCTCGAACGTGGCCGAGAACAGCAGCGTCTGGCGCTGCTTCGGCAGCTTGCCGAGGATGCGCTTGATGGCGGGGAGGAAGCCCATGTCGAGCATGCGGTCGGCCTCGTCGAGCACGAGCACTTCGATCGCGTCGAGCTTCACGCTGCCGCGGTCCATGTGGTCGATCAGGCGGCCCGGCGTGGCGACGAGCACGTCGACGCCACGGCGGAACAGGTCGACCTGCGGGCCCATGCCGGCGCCACCGAAGATCGCCCCGATGGACATGCGCAGGTAGCGTGCGTAGGTGCGCAGGTTGTCGCTCACCTGCACGGCGAGTTCGCGTGTGGGCACCAGGATCAGCGCACGCGGCTTGCGCGGGCCGTTGACCGGGGTGGCCTTGCCGAGGCGGTTGAGCAGCGGCAGGCCGAACGCGGCGGTCTTGCCGGTGCCCGTCTGCGCGCCGCCGAGGACGTCGTGGCCGGCCAGCGCGAGCGGGATCGCCTGCTGCTGGATGGGGGTGGGCTGGTTGAAGCCGTTCTCGGCGAGGGCGCGCAGCAGGGCCGGCGACAGGCCGAGGGCCTCGAAGGTCGAGGTCGTCTGGGTCATGGAAATCTCCGAAGGCAGGTGCCACGGCATGCCGTGGATCGACTCGAAGCTTTCCCGTACCGCGCCGCGAGAAGGATGGATGACGCGCCGGAAGCTCCGGTGCGTGTCGGCGCCGAGTAAATCGTGCGGGATGACTGTCGCGAGGGCCGCGAAAGAAACCTGGGAAGCGTGCCGCGATGCGGCGATGCCAGGCGCTGAACAGGAGGCATCCTACGGCAAACGCCCCGGCGCGGCGAGCCGCGCCCGCCTGCGCCGTTCAGCCGGAGCCGTGCCGCCCGGCCTCCGGCATGACCTTCGACACCGCCCAACCCGGCCGCTTCGGGCTAATGTCGCGCGGCAGGCGGCCTTGCCGCCGCACGCCTTTCGCATCCGCTGTCCCGGCCCCTGGAGCCCGACGTGACCCTCAACAGACCCCAAGTCCTCCTCTCCCTCGCCATCGCCGCC
Organism: Pseudomonadota bacterium; assembly: GCA_049323195.1. GTDB lineage: Bacteria > Pseudomonadota > Gammaproteobacteria > Xanthomonadales > Xanthomonadaceae > Cognatilysobacter. The sequence goes on from JBMOOW010000020.1 coordinate 2,274, forward strand.
GTGCTCACCGGCTGCCCGCAGAAGGAGTCCGCCGACGGCGCGATGGCCGCGACGCCCGCGACGCAGAACGCGGCATTGAAGATCGACGAGAGCAAGCTGCCGCCGGTGAACCGCTTCAGCAAGGCCGACCTCGATCCGTCGAAGGATGCGTGCACCGACTTCGGCGGGCACGTCAACGGCAAGTGGCTCGCAGCCAACCAGATCCCCGGCGACCGCACCTCGTGGGGCGCGTTCGAGATGCTCGACGAGCGCAGCACCGCCGTGCAGCGCCAGATCGCCGAACAGGCCGCCGCGATGAAGGGCGCCACGGGCGTCGAGAAGATCGTCGGCGACTTCTGGGCCACCGGCATGAACGCCGACGCCATCAATGCCGCCGGCCTGAAGCCGCTGCAGGGCCGCATCGATGCGATCGCCGCGCTGTCGACCCCCGAGCAGGTGGCCGAGCACCTGCGCGCGTCCGCCGCGAAGGGCGAAGGCTTCCTGTTCTCGTTCGGCCCCGAGGCCGACTTCAAGAACTCGGCGATGAACATCGCCTATGCCGGCCAGGGCGGCCTGGGCCTGCCCGACAAGACCTACTACTTCGACGCCGACAAGAAGGACAAGCTCGCCGCCTACGAGCAGCACGTGGCGAAGGTGCTCGAGCTTTCGGGCGTGGCGGCCGCCGATGCGGCGAAGCAGGCCAAGGACGTGATCGCGTTCGAGACGCGCCTTGCGCGCGCGTCGAAGTCCAGCGAAGAGCTCTCGCGCGACGTCTCGCTCTACTACAACCCGGTCAGCGTGGCCGATGCCGACAAGCTCACGCCGAACTTCCCGTGGTCGAAGTTCTTCGCCTCGCAGGGCATCGCCGCCCCGCAGATGTTCTCGCTGGCGATCCCGGGCTTCCACCAGGAAGTGAGCAGGATGCTGGCCGACGTGCCGATCGCGCAGTGGCAGAGCTACCTGCGCTTCCACCTGGTCGACAGCGCATCGCCCTACCTCGCCGACGCCTTCGCGCAGGAGCACTTCAACTTCTACAACAAGGCGCTGCGCGGCCAGAAGGAAATGAAGGAGCGCGGCAAGCGCGTGCTCGACACCATCGAGGGCCAGGCCGGTGAGGCGCTGGGCCAGATGTACGTCAAGGTCGCGTTCTCGCCCGAGTCCAAGCAGCGCATGCAGGAGCTGGTCGGCAACCTGAGCCAGGCGCTCAAGGCCCGCATCGAGAACCTGCCCTGGATGAGCGAGGACACCAAGAAGAAGGCCATGGAGAAGTGGGCCAGCTTCACGCCCAAGATCGGTTATCCCGACAAGTGGCGTCCGTGGGACGGCCTGGCCACCTCGCGCGACAGCTACATCGGCAACGTGCTGGCCGCCAACGAGTTCAACTACCGCTGGCAGCTGGGCAAGATCGGCAAGCCGGTGGACAAGACCGAATGGGGCATGAGCCCGCAGACGGTCAACGCCTACTACAACCCGCTGCAGAACGAGATCGTCTTCCCGGCCGCGATCCTGCAGCCGCCGTTCTTCGACCCGAAGGCCGACGATCCGCTCAACTACGGCGGCATCGGCGCAGTGATCGGCCACGAGATGATCCACGGCTACGACGACCAGGGCTCGCGCTTCGGCGCGACCGGCAACTTCGAGAACTGGTGGACCCCGGCCGACGCCAAGGGTTTCGGCGGGCTCACCGACAAGCTCGTCGCGCAGTTCAATGCGTACGAGGCGGCGCCGGGCGCGAAGGTCAACGGCAAGCTGACGCTGGGCGAGAACATCGCCGACCTCGGCGGCCTGGCCACCGCGTACGACGCGATGAAGCGCGCCACCGCCGGCACGCCGGATCCGATGATCGACGGCATGACGCGCGACCAGCGCTTGTTCGCGAACTGGGCCACCGTCTGGCGCCGCAACTTCACGCCGGAGGAGCTGAAGGTGCGCCTGGCCACCGACCCGCACGCACCGGCGAACTTCCGCGCGATCGGCGCGCCCTCGAACCTGCCGGCCTTCGCGGCGGCGTTCCAGTGCAAGCCGGGCGCGCCGATGGTGCGGCAGGGCGATCAGCAGGTCGTGATCTGGTAAGCACGCACTGCCCGATCGGCTTCGCGCGAAGGGCCCGGCGCATGCCGGGCCCTTCGTCGTTGCGGCGTGACGGAATCGTTGAGTGCACGCCTGGGCCCGTTGCTAGACTGCCGCCGATTTCGGCCACCGGACCTCTCCCCCGATGATTCCACGTCCGCTCGTCTGCGCGCTCGCCATCGCCGTACTTGCCGCCTCCGTTTCCACCGATGCGGCCGCGCAGAGGAGCCGCAAGGCCAAGGCGCCGGCCACCTCGCCCGCGTGCACCGACTTCCATGCGCAGGCCAATGCGGACTGGCTCACGGCAAATCCGCTGCTGCCGGGAACGGCGTCGGTATCGGCCATGGAACAGCTCGCCGCGCGCGCGCAACAGCAGCAGGTCGACCTGCTCACTGCCGCGATGCAGGCGCCGCAGAACACCGTGCAGAAGCTGCTCGGCGATTTCTGGGCGAGCGGGCTGGACGAAGCCTCGGTGGAGCGCGACGGCGCCAACCCGGTGGGCCCGCTGATCTCGCGCATCAATGCCATCCGCCGTGCCAAGGACATCCCGCCGTCGATCGCCGCGCTGCACCAGGTGGGCATCCCGGTGGCCTTCCACTTCGGCGCGGACGTCGACCTCGCCGACACCAGCCGCCATATCGGCTACTTCACCGACGGCGGCTTCGGCCTGCCCGACCCGGCCTTCTACACGCGCACCGACCAGGAAACGCGCGACGTGATGGCGCGCTACCGGGCCTACGTGCAGCGCATCCTCGTCCTCACCGGCACGCCGGAGGCGCAGGCCGCGGCCGAGGCGCAGTGGGTGATCGACCTCGAGACCCGCCTGGCGCAGGCCGCCCTTCCGCTGCGCGCGCAACAGGATCCGCGCGCCGGCCACGCGCTCGGGCCGACGGCCGGCCTGGCCAGGCAGTTCAAGCGCCTGCAGCTGGCGCAGTTCATCAAGGCGCAGGGCGTGACCGACGACCAGGTCTCGATGGCCAACCCGGCACTGTTCACCCTGCTGGACAGCCTGGTCGGCTCGCTGCCGCCGGCGCAGTGGAAGGCCTATCTGCGCTGGCGCGTGGGCGATGCGATGGCGCCCTACCTCAGCAAGGCCTGGCGCGACGCGCACTTCGATTTCCGCGGCCGCGTGCTCGCGGGCCAGGCGGCGCCGGCGCCGCGCCAGCAGCAGGTGCTGGACGCGATCAACCTCGCCGCCGGCCCGATGCTCGGCCGCGAGTACGTCGCGCGCTACCTCCCCGCCACCACGCGCGCACGCGCCGAGGAGATCGCCACGCAGGTTCGCGACGCGCTCGTCGCCGCCGTCGACCGGGACCCGCGCCTGGGCGATGCCGCACGCGCGGCGGCGCGCGCCAAGCTCGCCGCGCTGAAGATCGAGGTCGGCGCGCCGCGTCGCGACCTCGACTACACCGTGCAGCCCATGGGCCGCGGCAGCTTCGGCAGCAACATGCTGATCGCCTCCACCTGGCGCCATCGCGAGGAGATGCGCCGAATCGGCCGCGGCAATGCCGACCGTCGCTGGGACGTGCTGCCGCAGCAGCCCGCGCTCGCCTACGACGTGCCTCAGAACCGCCTGATCGTGACCGCGGCGGTCCTCCAGCCGCCCGTGCTCGACATGACGCAGCCTCTGCCCGCGCAATACGGCGCGTACGGCGCGCTGGTCGGGCACGAGCTGAGCCATGCCATCGACGCGCGCGGCCGCCTGATCGGCGCGCGCGGCGAGGCGCGCGACTGGTGGGCGCCCACCGAGACGGCCGCATGGGCGTCGCTGGCCTCGCGCGTGGCCGGTCAGGCGGCGAGCCGGGCGTATCCGGGACTTGCCGGCGTGAACCTCAACGGCAGCCTGGTCGACGACGTGCTGATCGCCGACATGGCGGGCGTGGAGCTGGCCGAGGCCGCGCTGCGCCGCGTGCAGCCGTCAGCCACGGCCGTCGACATGCAGGCCTTCTACACGGCCTGGGCGCGCCTGTGGCCCGAGCAGGTGGCGGTCGACGCGGCCACCGAGCGTGCCGCCACCAGCATCTATCCGCCCGGCGCGTGGCGCACGAACCTGGTGCTCGCCAACCAGCCCGGCTTCGCCGCCGCGTTCACCTGCAAGGCCGGCAGCCCGATGGCTCCCAAGCCGGAACAGCAGATCCGTCTCTGGCCCTGAGGCCGCGGCAGCCGGAACGCGAAGGCCGCGGTGATCGCCGCGGCCTGCGTCGTTTCAGTGGACCGCGCGCAAGGGCGGCCGGCGTCGCCGGCCCGGCGGCGGCCGGCGCCGCCACTGCCGGATCAGCAGCCAGCCGAACAGCATGCCGCCCAGATGGGCGAAATGCGCGACGCCCGGCATCGTGCCGGTCACGCCCAGCAGCAGCTCGATCACGCCGTAGACGATGACCAGCGTGCGCGCCTTCATCGGCACCGGCGGGATCAGCAGCATCACGCGCTGGTGCGGGAACAGCATCCCGTAGGCCAGCAGCAGGCCGAAGATACCGCCGGAGGCGCCGACGGTGGGGTAGGCCTCGCCTCCCATCGACATGGTCACGGCGCCGACCAGCAGCTGGAAGACGGCCGCGCCTGCCACGCAGGTGATGTAGTAGACCAGGAAGCGCCGCGCGCCCCAGACGTGCTCGACCTGAGCGCCGAACATGAAGAGCGCGAGCATGTTGAAGATCAGGTGCGAGGGCGAGCCGTGCAGGAAGCCATAGGTCACCAGCTGCCAGGGCATGAAGTGCGGCGCGCCGGATTCGCCCCCGCCCAGCGGCCACAGTTCCAGGTATTCGAGGAGGCCCCCGGCCTGGGTGCTCTGGAACAGCCACTGGAGCAGGAACATCACGCCGTTCGCGATCAGCAGGGCTTTCGTGGCGGGCGGCAGTTTGGCGAACATCGCGACTCCCCGGGGAACGCGTTCATGGTAGCTGCTGCACCGCAATAATTGCTGCACGCCTCGCTAACGCGGCGGGCCCCAGAGCGTTTCGTCGAGCGTGGGCCGTGCGCGGCGCCCGACCACGCGGCCGCCCGAGACCTCGACGCCCTCGGCCCGCAGCCGCTCGCGCTGCTCCCGGTGGCCGTCGGAACCTTCCGGAAATGCGATGCGCCCATCCGATCGCAGCACGCGGTGCCAGGGCAGGCCGGGCTCCCCGCCCGTCGACAGCAGCCGCGCGACCAGGCGGGCGCGGCCCGGCAGCCCGGCACGCCGCGCGACTTCGCCATAGCCCGCCACCTCGCCCGCGGGGATCGCCCGGATGGCGGCATAGATGCGCTGCGCGGCTTCCCGCGTATCCGGCGTGGCGGTCATGGCGATAGCATAGCCACGACCACGGAGAACCCGATGCGCGACTTCCAGGCCATCCACGACTTCCTCGACGGCGAGGGCTACGACATCCGTCTGGGCGACGACCACGTCATGTGCGTCGAGCTCTCGCTCGAGCAGGGGCGTCGCCACCAGGCGATCTTCCTCAGCCGCCTGGCCGACGAGGACGGCCGCGAGTTCCTGCGCGTGAGCACCGCCGTCGCGCCGATGACGGGCGTCGACGCCCGCCGCGCCCTGACCTTCAACTGGCAAAGCCAGCTCGGCTACCTCGCCGTCGGCGACCTGGACGGGGTGCCGCACCTGCAGCTGGTGGAGAACCGGCCGATGGACGGGCTCGAACTCGCCGAGGTGCAGCGGCTCGTGCTGGAGATCGGCGGCCTGGGCGACCGCATGGAACGCACGCTCTCGGCGGGCGGCGACCTGTTCTGACCGCGTCGCCATCGCGACAGGAAAAAGGCCCTCTTTCCAGGCTGTAACAACGGGGTTGCGATTCAATTGATCAAGAACTGATCAATTTTCGGCCGCCTCGATGAATTCCGAGGCTCGCGGCAGTCGTCCGGGGGCCCCAGAACATCACCGCCGCGGACGTGCCGCGACGTTGCTTACACAGGCTGTTTCGCGCGCCTTTTCGCCTGCCGTCGCCGGCCTCAGGCCCAGCCCACCGAGCGCAGCCCGCGGAACAGCAGGTAGGCGATGCCGCCCGCCATCGGGATGGTCAGGATCCAGGCCCAGATCATCTTCTCGACCACCGTCCACTTGATGGCGTTCGAGCGCTTGGCCGTGCCCACGCCCATGATCGCGGACGAGATGTTGTGCGTGGTCGAAACCGGAATGCCCAGGCCGGACGCGGTGAGGATCACCGCCGCCGCACTGCTCTCGGCCGCGAAGCCGTGGATGGGGTGCAGCTTCACCAGCTTGTGCCCGAGCGTCTTGATGATGCGCCAGCCGCCGGCCGCCGTGCCGGCCGCCATCACCAGCGCGCAGGTGACCTTGATCCAGGCGTCGATGTCGTTGTTGGCCATCGCACCCGGCGAGGGATGCAGGAAGCCGAGCCAGGCCGGGAGGTTGTCCAGCGTGCCTTCGGCCTGCGCCCCCACGAGGGCGAGCGCGATGATGCCCATGGTCTTCTGCGCATCGTTGGAGCCATGCGCGAAGCCCATGGCGCCGGCGCTCAGCAGCTGGGCCTTGCCGAAGAAGCTGTTGACCCAGCGCGGCCGCGCGATGCGCGCCAGCCATCCGCCCTGCCGGGCCATCAGCCCGATCAGCGCGAAGAGGATGCCCATCACCAGGAAGCCGGCGGTGAAGCCCGCCAGCGGCGAGGACACCATGGGCACGATCACCTTCCACAGGATGCCGGCGCTCTTGTACCAGGGGTCCTTGACCTCGGACCAGACCACGACCGCGGGGTTGTTCATCGCCGCGGCGAAGGCCGCGCCGACCAGGCCGCCGATCATCGCGTGCGAGGACGACGACGGCAGCCCCCAGTACCAGGTGATGAGGTTCCAGACGATGCCGCCCAGCAGTGCGCACAGGATCAGCTGCGAGCTGACGGTGACCACGCCCGAGTCGATCAGCCCCGAGGAGATGGTCTTGGCGACCGCGGTGCCCCAGAGGGCGCCGACGAGGTTGGTGAAGGCCGCCAGCGCCACCGCCTGGCCCGGCGAGAGGACCTTGGTCGCCACCACCGTGGCGATGGAGTTGGCGGTGTCGTGGAAACCGTTGATGTACTCGAAGACCAGCGCCGTGAGTACGACGAGCAGGACGAGGGTGAGCATCGCGGCGTCCCGTCAGGAGTTCTTGAGCACGATCTCGTAGGCGACCACGCCCGCCTCGCGGCAGCGGTCGATCGCCTTCTCGAGGATCTCGAAGAATTCCTTGAGCAGGAACATCTGCAGGTGGTCGAGCTTGCCGCTGTAGATGTCGCGGTAGAGCTCGAGCATGAGGCGGTCGGCCTCGTTCTCGATCGCGCGCAGGCGGTCCGACAGCGCCTTCATCGGCTCGAGCTTGAGGGCCGGCAGCTGGCGAACCATCTCCACCACCACGGCCGCGGCCTGCTCGAGCATGGCCGCGCGCGGCGCGAAGTCGATGCCGTCGAGGTGCTGCAGCGCCAGCGAATAGCGGTCGGCGAACTTCTCGACCTGCTTGGGGATCTTGTACAGCGCCGAGCCGAGCGCCTCGATGTCCTCGCGCTCGATCGGCGTGATGAAGCTGTTGACCAGCTCCTGGCTGATCTTCTCGGAAGCCGTGCGCTCGCGCTGGCGGGCGAGCTTGAACGCGTCCAGCGCCGGCTGGCTCGCGCTTTCCCTGAGCATCGCGTGCAGCGCCTTGGTGCTGTCGTGGGCGGCTACCGCGGCTTCCTCGAGCAGCGTGTAGAACTGCTTGCCTTGGCCGAAAATGGTCTGCAGGGAGAACATGCGCGGGGGCCCTCGGTGGGTAAGCGGCGAGCCGGGAATTATGACCGGTTCGTGACGCCCGCCGACATGCCTTCACGAAAATGCCCTTCACGCGGCTGCTACCATCGGCGGCCCCACAGCTCCCCCCGCCCGATGGACGACGACCCGGAACCGCGGAGTACCGCGGCCGCCCTGCCCTCCCGCCCTGCCCGGCGCCCGCTTCGGGGACGCCATGGTTGAGCTGTTCGTGGTCGCCTTCCTGATCCTGCTCAACGGCTTCTTCGCGATGTCGGAGATGGCCCTGATGACCTCGCGCAAGCTGCGGCTCAAGCAGATGGCGGAGGAGAAGGGGGCCGGCGGCCGGGGCGCCCGCGCCGCGCTGGCGCTTTCCGAGAAGCCCGACGACCTGCTCTCGACCGTGCAGATCGGCATCACGCTGATCGGCGTGCTGGCCGGCGTCTTCGGTGGCGAGGCGATCGGGCTGGTGATCGCGGGCGCCATCGAGGGCTGGTGGCCGGATGCCCGCGAGTACGCCGCGGCCATCGGCCTGGGCACGGCGGTGGGCATGATCACGGCCGCGTCGGTCATTTTCGGCGAACTCGTGCCCAAGCGCCTGGCGCTGACCAACCCCGAGCGGATCGCCGTGGCCGTGGCACTTCCGCTCGGCTTCCTGTCGCGCGTCGCCCGCCCGCTGGTGCGCGGCCTGGGCGCGATCAACCGCGGCGTGCTGCGCCTGCTCGGCGTGCGCGACGAGGGCCGCAGCGAGATCAGCGAAGAGGAGATCCGCCTGCTGGTGACGGAAAGCCACGAGCAGGGCGTGATCGACGCCGACGAGCGCAAGATGATGAACCGGGTGCTCTCGCTGGGCGACCGCATCACCGAGAGCCTGATGACGCCGCGCACGCGCATCGCCTGGCTCGACGCCGCGGCCCCCCTGGAAGAGAACCTGGAAGCCATGCGGGAGGCGCCGTTCTCGCGCTTCCCCGTCTACCGCGGCAGCGACCAGGACGTGCTCGGCGTGCTGGAGGTGAAGTCGCTGTTGCGCGCGCTCGCCACCGGCGCGGTGCCCGACCTCTTCGCCGACCTGCGCGAGCCGCTGTTCGTGTCGGAGTCCACGCCCGCGCTCAAGCTGCTGGAGATCTTCCGGGAAGAGCAGCAGTCGCTCGCGCTGGTGGTGGACGAATACGGCGACGTCACCGGCCTGGTCACGATCAACGACGTCATGGGCGCGGTGCTCGGGCGCATCCAGTCGGGCGAGCGCGACGAGGCGTCCTCGGGGATCGTGCAGCGCGACGACGGCTCGCTGCTCGTCGACGGTGCGCTGGGCACCGAGGAGCTGCGCGAGGTCTTCGGCCGCGCCCAGCTGCCGGGCGAGGACGAGCACGACTTCCATACCGCCGCCGGCATGGTGATCGCGCACTTTGGCCGCATTCCGCATGCCGGCGAGCACTTCGTCTGGGACGGCTGGCGGATCGAGGTGGTGGACCTCGACGGGCCGCGCGTGGACAAGCTGCTGCTCGCCCGGCTGCCGCCCGCGGAAGACGATGGCGACCAGAGGCCGGCCTGACGTGCCCCCCGAGGTCGGAACACGCGCGCTGCTCGACAGCATCGCCGACGGCGATCCCAACGACAGCCTGCGCCTGGGCGAGCTGTTCCAGGGCCTGGGCGACCGCGCCTTCGGCATGCTGCTGATGGCGTCGACCGCGCCGGCCTTCATCCCCATCCCCGGGCTGGCCGGTGCGCTCAGCGGGCCGCTGGTGATGCTGGTGGGCATCCAGCTGCTCCTGCGCCTGCGCCAGCCGTGGCTGCCCGGCTTCGTGGCGCGCCGCGGGCCCACGCGCGGCACGATGTCGCGCATGCGCGACCGCCTCGCCCCCTGGCTGCACCGGCTCGAGCGCGTGGTGCGGCCGCGGTTGGTGGTGATGCTCGACCACTGGCTCGCCGACATCGTGACCGGCCTGCTGGTGCTGGTGCTGGGCCTGCTGCTCTCGCTGCCGATTCCCTTCACCAACTACCTGCTGGCTGGCCTGCTGCTGCTGTTCGCCCTGGCGCTGCTCGAGCGCGACGGCGTGCTGATGCTGGCGGCCTGGGTGGCGGGGCTGGCCGCCATCGCCAGTGTCGGCGCGCTTGCCGAGACCGCGCTGCGGGCGCTGCTGACAGCGACGCACGGGGCCTGAGGGGGATCGAGGCCCGCCGGGACGGCAGCGCCTGCAGACCGCGGCCCTCGCTTCGGAAGCGGGTACGAGGGCTCGCCTCGCGCAGCAACGGGCTTTCGTCGAGACCGACGTCCATGGATGCCCGCCTTCGCGGGCATGACGGCCGCGACAGGACACCGATCCCCCACGGGCTGATCGCCGCGGCCGAATGGGTCCGGTCGTGCCGGCGTCCCACAGGGATGCCGCCGAGCCGGTCCGCACGCAGCGCGCCGGCATCAGCCGGCGACGGGTTCCTCCAGCAGCAGCGCCAGGAACTCGTCCATCTCCAGCGGATGGCCGAGCCAGTAGCCCTGGGCAAGGTCGCAACGCCGCTCGCGCAGCAGCGCGAACTGCCCCTCCTTCTCCACGCCCTCGGCCACCACGGTGATGGCCAGCGAATGGGCCATCGCGATGATCGCGGAGGTGAGCGCCAGGTCGTCGGGATCGTGCAGCGCGTCGGCGATGAAGCTGCGGTCGATCTTCACGCCATCGACCGGGACGCGCCGCAGGTGGCTCAGCCCGGAGAAGCCGGTGCCGAAGTCGTCCAGCCAGACCTTCACGCCCAGCGCCCGCAGGCGCGACAGCAGCTGGCTGGCATGCGCCTCGTCACTGATGACGGCGGTCTCGGTCAGCTCGATGTGCAGTTGCGACGCGGCAAGGCCCGCTTCACGCAGGCAGGCCTCCACCACGCGCGCCAGGTCGCCGCTGCGCAGCTGGCGCGGCGACACGTTGACCGACACGAACAGCGGCATGTCGCCCGGCCGGCGTGCATCCGACCAGCGCCGGGCATCGCCGCAGGCCGCACGCATCACCTGCGGGCCGATGACCTCGATCAGGCCGCTCTGCTCGGCCACGTCGATGAACACCGAGGGTGCGATCACGCCCTGCTCGCGATGACGCCAGCGCAGCAGCGCCTCGGCGCCGACCAGCATGCGGTCGGCGACGCGGTAGACCGGCTGGTAGACCACCCGCAGCTCGCCCCGCTCCCACGCGCCGCGCAGTTCGTGTTCGAGGTGCAGGCGCTGCTCCATCGCCTCGTTCATCGCGCGGCTGTAGAAGCGGTAGCAGTTCTTGCCGGCGACCTTGGCCTGGTACATCGCCACGTCGCCGTTCTTGAGCAGGGCAGTCGCGCCCGCGGCATCGTCGGGGAACAGGGTCACGCCCACCGACGTTCCCAGGAAGACCTGCCGGCCCTGCACGGTCAGCGGCTCGGCGAGCACCGATACCAGCCGCTCGGCCAGCGCGGTCGCGGTATGGCGCACGTCGCCCTGGTCGACGAGGATCACGAACTCGTCGCCGCCAAAGCGCGCCACCTTCGCCTCCGGCCCGCCCACGTCCGCCACGGCGTTCGAGATGCGTTGCGAAAACTGCAGCAGCACTTCGTCGCCGGCGTCGTGGCCCAGGCTGTCGTTGATGCGCTTGAAGTCGTCGATGTCGGCGAACAGCAGGGCCAGCTGCCGGCCCACGCCGTTGAGGCGCAGTACGCGCGCGTCGAGCATCTCGCGGAACGCGAGGCGATTGGCCAGCCCGGTGAGCGCATCGGTATAGGCCATGCGCCGGATCTCGCGGTCGTGGCGCGCCACGCTCTGGCTCATGCGGCCGAAGGCGCGGATCAGGTCGCCCAGCTCGTCCTGGCGGCGGCTCACCGGCAGCTCGGTGTCGAAGCGCCCGCCCTCGATGGCCCGCGCGGAGTCCGCCAGCTGCGCGATCGGCCGCACCATGCCGCGCTGGATGAGCGCCAGCAGCACGCCGCCCAGGGCGAGCAGCGCGGCCGTCAGCAGGAGGATGGCCAGAAGCTGGCGGTCGCCGAGCGCGCGCACCTGCTCGCGCAGGGTGTCGATGGCCTCGGACTGGAAGCCGTGGCCCTGGACGCGGTCGAAGCCGATGCGCACGCCGCCCAGCCGCCCCTCGCCCAGCATCACCGGCGCCGAGGCGTCCATCACCTCGTCGGTGAGCTGCACGTTGACCTCGCGGCTGCCGACCGCCCCGTAGGCCAGCGGGTCGTCCATGCGCTTGCCGTAGCTGGGGATGTCCTGCGTGCCGTCGTGCAGTACGTTGCCGTCGGCGTCGAAGACGAGGACGTAGCGCACGCCCGGCTGGCGCAGCATCGACTGCGCGATCGTGCCGACCGCATCCAGGTCGAAGTAGTACAGCGGGTTGGCCAGGCTCTCGGCGAGCTGTACCACGGTGCCTTCCGCGTGGCTGCGCAGGTTGGCGTCGAGCACCTCGTCGGTGGCCTGGCGCGACAGGCGCTCCACCGCCACCTGCGCCTCCTGCTGGCGCATCCAGAACAGCACCATCAGCGCGGTGACCACCAGCACCGCGAGGCCGACCATCGCGAAGAACTGCGCCTGCAGGCCGATGCGAAGCTTCATTCGACGTCCGCCTTCACCCGGGCGACGCCGCGCGCGATGCGGTCCAGGGCACCGGCCGAGGCCGCGTCGATGGGGATGAAGCGGCCGGTCTCGAAGAACCGCGCGAGCGCCTCGCGCCCGGCCGGGTCGCGCGATGCGCCCAGCAGCACCTCGCGCAGGCGCCCGGCCACCTTCGGGTCGAGGTCGCCGCGCATCACCTCCACCGCGCGCGGGTACGGCGCCGTGCGGCCGATGATGACGAAATCGCGGCGGAACGCGGCCGGCACGCGACGCGGGTTGTCCCAGTCGAGGTTGCTCATCACGCCGACGTCGACCAGGCCCTTGTGGACCCAGGTGGCGATGTTGAGTTCCGAGCGCGCGAAGAGGTAACCCACCGCGCGCGGGCTGGGCTGGTCGTCGGGCGAGAGCAGGATCTCCAGCGGCATCGCGCGGCCGAGCAGCTCGGCCGCCGGAACGAAGTAGGCGCTGGTCGACGTGGAACGCTGGAAGGCCACGCGACGGCCGCGCAGGTCCTCGAGCCGGCGCAGGCCGCGGTCGCGCCGGGCGAAGAAGATGCTGTGGTAGTGGCTGGTCCCGTCGCGCTCGGTCAGCAGGAAGGGCCTGGCGCCCGCGCGCTGCGCGAGCAGCATGGCCGTGCCGGAGGTCTCGGTCACCCAGTCGACGCGGCCCCGGCGCATGTAGCTCGCCATCTGCTGCGCGTCCCTGGCCATCAGGATGCGGCCCTCGCGGATGCCCACCTCCGCCATGCGCGGTACCACGTAGTCGAGCAGCGGCTTGAGCTGGTCGTAGTGCGCCCGCGGGTCGTCGCTGATGCGGCCGAGCACCAGCACGCCGGACGAGCCATCGTCCCCGGCGGCGATCGGGCGCGCAAGCGCCATGGCCAGCAGCAGGCAGGCGAATCGGATGATGCGCGACATCGTTGCCACCGGCGGAATCCCCAAGCAAAGCCTAGACCAATCCCCGGTCCATCGATACCACCGCACGCTACGGCCGCTGGCCCGCCAGCCGTGCCATGCGCCGGGCATCGGCGAGCACCCCGCGCAGCAGGCGCACCTCGCGCTCGTCCAGCGCCGCCCGGTTGAAGATGCGACGCAGCTTGCGCATCGCGCTCTCCGGCGCACGGCCCTTGTGGAAGTCGATGGCGTCGAGCGTCTCGGCCAGCTGGGCGTAGAAGCTCTCGAGCTGCTCATGGGAGGCCGGCAGGTCGCGCGGCCCGGCCGGCACCTGCCCGCCGGCCGCGTCCAGCAGGGCCATCCTCACCTCGTAGGCCAGCACCTGCACGGCCTGCGCCAGGTTCAGCGAGCTGTAGTCGGGATTGGCCGGGATATGGACCGCGAGGTGGCACAGGTGCAGCTCCTCGTTGGTCAGGCCGGTGCGCTCGCGGCCGAACAGCAGGGCGACGTCGCCCTCCCCGCCCATGGACACGGCCTCGGCGATGCGCCCGGCGGCCTCGCGGGGCGCCAGCTCGGGCAGGGCCACGCGGCGGCTGCGCGCGGTGCAGCCCAGCACCAGGCGACAGCCCACCAGCGCCGACGCGACGTCCTCGACGATCGCGGCCTGGGCGAGGACGTCGTCCGCGCCGGCGGCCAGCGCGGACGACTCGGCATCGGGGCCCTTTTCCGGAGCGACCAGCACCAGCCGCGCCAGGCCCATGGTCTTCATCGCGCGCGCGGCCGAGCCGATGTTACCGGGATGCTGGGTTCCCACGAGGACGATGCGGATGCGGCCGGCGGCCGCCTTGACGAAATCCGGGGTCATGCCGCCAATGGTAAGCTTCGCGCCCCGCCGCTCCGGGCGGGACCGCTCTTTTACACGGCCAGCGCGCCCAAGAATCCCATGCAGAAACCCGCCATCACCTTGATGATCAAGGCCGCGCGCGCCGCCGGCAACGTGCTTCTCCGCCACATGCACCGCCTCGACGCGCTCAACGTCGTCGAGAAGGGCCGCATGGACTTCGCCAGCGAGGTCGACGCGCTGGCCGAGAAGGAGATCATAAGGGAGTTCCGCCGCGCCACGCCCGACTACGCCATCCTCGGCGAGGAGAGCGGCCCGCTGAACTCGGGTGCCCGCGCCCGCTACACGTGGGTCATCGACCCGCTCGACGGCACCAGCAACTATCTGCGTGGCATTCCGCACTTCTGCGTGTCCATCGCGCTGGTGGAGAACGGCGAGCCGATCCACGGGCTGGTGTTCGACCCGCTGCGCAACGAGATCTTCCACGCCACCCGCGGCGGCGGCGCGGTGCTCAACGACAAGCGCATCCGCGTGGCCGACCGCAAGGACCTCGACGGCGCCATGCTCATCACCGGCTTCCCGCCGCGCGAGCGCGAGCGCGCGGGCGCGCAGCTCAAGTGCCTGGAGGGGCTGCTGCACACGGCCGAGGACATCCGCCGGACCGGCTCGGCCGCGCTGGACCTGGCCTACGTCGCCTGCGGGCGCGCCGACGGCTACTTCGAGGCCGGCCTCAAGCCTTGGGACATCGCGGCCGGCGCACTGCTGGTGCGCGAGGCCGGCGGCAAGGTGGTGGACTTCCGCGGCCGCCCCACCGGGCCGATGGACAACCGGGGCCTGATGGGCCGGCCGCTGGTGGCCGGCAACCTCAAGGTCTGCGACGAGCTGCAAGAGCGCATCGTCGACAGCGGCTACGCCAGCACGTTCGACGCCGCATAACCCGCGGGCGCCGGCGGCGATCGCCGGCCCCACGAAAAAAAGGTTCTTCTCCCAACTGAGGGAGAGGCGCACGGCCGACCCGGCAGACTTGCTGTTCTCAAGTCAACAAACTGGGGCCGACCGTGGCCGATGGGGATTGTATGGCCCGGCTGGGAGGCTGGGTCG
>JBMOOW010000021.1:0-17177 GCA_049323195.1 Pseudomonadota bacterium
ACCAACCTGGTCGAAGGCATCAACAACAGGATCAAGGTCATCAAGCGCATGGCCTACGGCTACCGTGACGACGCCTACTTCTTCCTGAAGATCCGGGCCGCGTTCCCCGGAGTTGGGTGAAGAACCACATCTATCTCGATGTACTTGGCATCCCTACCGTAGGACTTGGTGTGGCGCTAACCGCCCGTCAGGCGGATCGAACGATGGCGCTGGATGAAAACCATGTCGACGCACTGGGAGATGTGCTGAATCTCAATCCCCAGCAGAGGCAACAGCTAACTGGGCTGCTTCAGGATCAGTTGGCTGTACAGAATCAGCATATCGATGAGCGGCACAACAGCCTTCGCGCATTCCTCGCGTCGGACTTTGGTCAGGATTCTCAACGCGTCCTAGGCCCGATGGTGAACACGCGGCACACCAGTCCCAGCGGCGCCTCTTGGTCCTGGGATGTCCTCACGAGTGCCGAAAGCCCGATGCAGGTCCAACTCACGCACCAACAGTCCCTGGATCTATTCGATCGGGTCGCACCAGAATATGAGGGGCGTTTGAATAACGCTCTGCGCAGGGGTAGCTGCCCTGCGGAAGCGCTTTCGGAAGAACAACGCGCAGCAATCTATTCTATGGTCTATCAGGGTGCGACGGGTAAAGCGCAGCGCACTGCGGATGCCATTGGCGACTACTGGCGGGGAGAGCTTACCGAAGACCAACTGCGGACCAGACTTCGCACAGTTGTCAACGACCCCGCATTCCCGGAGCGCTCTCGCAACGAACTCGAATTTCTAGAAAACATCGAGCAAAGACCACCGAGCCAAGCGCAAGAACGAGATGCGTTACAACAGGGCGCACCTAACGGCCCTGGTAACGGCGGCGCGCGTCCGCAAGCAGACCAACCACGCCAAGACGACCAAGAGCGCCGTCGCGTGATCGACGATGACCGCGATCACCACAACGACATTCGGTTCCCTGCTCCCGGTGCCAAGCTGCCCAATTGGGAGGAGGTGCAGGCGAGGGAGACCCCGCAAGCATTTACTACCGGCGACCCTGACCTCGACAAGCTGGCCGCCGCACTGTTTGACAATGACGAAGCTGCGATTTCGCGCGTGTCCGCACAAATCGGACAGTCCCCCCAGGTGCAATCGTTCGAGCAGTGGGGGCGCGACCTGGTTGCGGCCCAGCAGCGGGAAGAACTCCAGCAGCAAGAAATGGCCAGACAGCAGGGCCCTGTAGTGAGAATGTGATAACCAACCGGCATCGGAACGCCCATGTCTCGCGAGCAAGAACTCCCCGCCCTACTGACGTCGCTTCAAAACACGCTCAAGCTGCAATCCGCATTGATGGCCAAGTTCGAGCAGCGCGAAGCGCGTATGCAGGCCGCCTTCGACCAGCGAATGCAGGCATTGCAGGGCGAGGTCGCGCAGGTGCATCGCCGGGTTGACGGCATTGTCGGAGGAGCCAGCTCCCAGATCGCCAAGGAAGCCAAGGATGCGGTTGCGCCCGTTGCGGCGCGCTACGACCGCGATGTATCGGCCACGTCTGCGCAGCTGCAAAAAGCGAACAGGACCGTGTGGATGTGGTTCGGCGCCGCCAGCGCGATCCTGCTGCTCGTTCTTCTCGTCGGCTGGGCGGTGTTGGGCTACTACCGCCGCGAACTCTCCACCGTCAAGGAAGAGCTCCAGCGCTACGAGAACGCCATCCCTGTCCTCCAAGCCTATTACGCATCCGATGCGGTCATTTGCGGTGGCCGCGTGTGCACCAATGTCGATCCCGATGGGCAACGGACGGGCGACAAGCGCCAGTATCGGCAAGCCAAACCGCGAACCCGGCAATAAGGACTGACTGGCGCATGCGGACAGATTCGCTTGCCTACGCCGGCTACTGGCGCAACTCGCTTGCAGATGCTGAAACAGGAAATGGGGCTCTTCAAACCGCCGACACCATGGAGTTCCAGAGCCTGTCCCGCGCGGAACTGGCCGCGGGCCGGGTGGATCAAGACACCATCGATGCCTGCTTCGCCAGGGAAGCCGATCAGACCCGGTTCGTCGAGGTGGTGATCCGCCCCCGGGTCTACGTTTCTCGCCTCGAACACGGCAAACAGCGGTCCACCGGAACGCCGGCCATTGTGACGCCCATCGTCACACCCGCCATGCTGGCACGCGACGGCAGGCTGTACCCGCTCTCCCGGACGGTTGTGCCACGCGACATTCTGGAGCCTCTGGAGCGCGGTACGTTTTCCATCGGTAGCGTATCCGATCAGGATGCCTATCTCACTACGAACACCATCGCCGGGATCAACGTTGCGGCGGATGATGGCGAGCCGCCCAGCGATGCCGAGTTCGAGCGGCAGTGGGCAAGCTACATGGCCGCTTGCGAACAACTGCTGGAGCAGATCGGTCAAGGCTGGCCCGGTGCCGAAGACGGGTACGAACTCGCCGAGCATGGCTACCTCCTGAAGAAGGAGTCGTTCTCCGCCAGCCGGCACATCCTTCCCCTTTACGACCACATCCGCGCCAATTCGCCAGCGGCTCCTCTGTTCGACCGTTACGCCAGTACCGACATTTCTCCTCCCGAGCCTCGCCTTCCTGACAACGCCGCATTCTCCGAACGGCTGGCGCATGCGAGCGACAAGTTTGCATTGGCGACAGCGCAGCGCGACGCCTTGACGCACCTGTTAGCTGCTGAAACAGGAGAAATCCTTGCGGTCAATGGGCCTCCGGGCACCGGGAAAACCACGCTGTTGCTGTCGGTGGTAGCAACGCTATGGGCCGAAGCAGCTATCGCCGACGCAGAGCCGCCGGTCGTGGTTGCGGCCTCCACCAACAATCAAGCCGTCACCAACATCATCGATGCGTTCGGGAAGGACTTTGCAACCGGCGAGGGCCCGTTCGCCGGCCGCTGGCTGCCCGACATCGACAGCTTCGGCGCCTACTTCCCTTCCGCAGGCAAAGAGGCCGAGGCGTCACAAAAATACCAGACCAGCAGCTTTTTCGAGGTGGTGGAGTCGGAAGCCTATGTCGCCAAAGCGC
Organism: Pseudomonadota bacterium; assembly: GCA_049323195.1. Taxonomy (GTDB): domain Bacteria; phylum Pseudomonadota; class Gammaproteobacteria; order Xanthomonadales; family Xanthomonadaceae; genus Cognatilysobacter. Next base: position 3,024 of record JBMOOW010000021.1, read on the forward strand.
AGAAGGCGTATCTGGACGCCGCTTCGGCTGCCTTCCCCGACATTCCCAGGGAACAGCTCGAAGTCCGGACCGTCGTCGACGCATTGCGAGCGTCGATTCAAGCCGAAGCGAAGAAGCTTGCCGCCATCGAAAGCGCCTGGTCGGAGCTGATCACCGCTCGCTCAGCGGTTCGGGCCGAGTTGGGCGAGGAGCCGGCCACCGGTATGGCGCAGCGTCGCCAGCTGCTCGACACGGCGATCGCCGAGAAACGCACCATCGACGAGTTGTCGGAGCGATGGGAACACTATCTCGCAAAAGAACCCCTTCTCTACGCTCTCTTCTCCTGGCTGCCGCCTGTCGCCAAGAAGCGCGTACGGCTGGCCCGCCTCTTCCTGAAGCCGATCTGGCCCGCTCGGCATGCGCAAGACGCCTGGGAGAACCTCGATCAGATCGAATCCGCCGTCAAGGCCGTTGCCAGCCAGGCCGGCAGGACCGTACGCGAGCAGGCCCACCGCGTCGAGCGCGGTGAAGCTGTTCTGGAAGCGGAGCGCGATTGTCTGACGCGCTGGCAGGCCGCATTGGCGCCCCTCGGTGCCTCCGATCGGGCAAGCAGCTTGTCCATAGCCGATTGCGATCCGCTTGCCGACACACGCATCCGCTTCCCGATCTTTCTGCTGACCACGCACTACTGGGAAGGCCGATGGTTGCTGGAGGTGCAGGAACTGTTGCCCCGGATTGCACAGGAACGGAAGAAAACCGGCCGGGCCACTTTGGAGAAGCGGTGGCGGCGCCGTATGAAACTGACGCCCTGCATCGTCTCGACGCTCTACATGCTGCCAAGGGAAATGCTGGTTTCCCGGCACGACGGAAGCGGCTTTGTACCGGACTACCTCTACGACTTTGCCGACCTTCTCATCGTCGATGAGGCCGGACAGGTGCTTCCGGAAGTGGCCGGCGCTTCATTTGCGCTTGGCAGGAAAGCTCTGGTGATCGGTGACACGTTGCAGATCGAACCGATCTGGTCGATTCCGCCGAGCGTCGACATCGGCAACCTGCACAGTGCCGGGCTGCTTTCAAGCGAGAACCATGAGGATGGCTACGACCGTCTTTCCGAGATGGGCAAGACAGTGGCCCGCGGCAGCGTGATGCGGATTGCACAATCGCTGACCCGATACCACTACGACCCCGATCTTGCCCGTGGCATGTTCCTGTACGAACACCGCCGCTGCTTCGACGAGATCATCGGTTACTGCAACGCGCTGTGCTATCGGGGCAAGCTGCTCCCGAGAGGTGGGCCAAAGGCCCAGGCGCCTGCCGACAAGCAGGATGGGCTGCCGGCGATGGGATACCTCCACATCGACGGAATTTGCCAGAAGAGCGGTGGTGGCAGCCGGCGTAACCTGCATGAGGCGGAAACCATCGCCGCCTGGCTTGCCGAGCACCGTGCCTCGCTGGAATCCGCCTACGGGCAGCCCCTGCACAGGATCGTGGGGGTGGTGACACCTTTCGGGGCACAGGTGCAGGCCATCTCCGATGCCTGCCGCAGCGTGGGCATCGAGGTTGGCAACGACGGCCGCGGTATGACTGTCGGCACCGTGCACTCGTTGCAGGGCGCCGAGCGCCCTGTCGTGATCTTCTCGCCGGCGTACACCAAGCATGCCGATGGCGGCTTCATCGACCGCAGTGCGAGCATGCTGAATGTTGCAGTGTCGCGGGCGAAGAACACGTTTCTGGTGTTCGGCGACATGGATGTGTTCGAGTCGGCTCCTGCGGCGACGCCCCGCGGCCTGCTGGCCACCTATCTCTTCCGGGATTCCGCCAATGCCCTCCACTTCGGGCACCGGATACGACAGGATCTGCGAGGGGCGGGGACCGCTGTCCAGGTCCTGCGGGATGCGCAGGAGCACGATTCGTTCCTGCTGGATGCCATCGCCGGAGCAGGACGGGAAATCCACATCGTCTCGCCCTGGATCATGCTCGAGCGCATCGAGGAGATCGGCGCCCTCGGCGCAATGCGCGCTGCAGTCCTGCGTGAGGTGAACGTGACGATCTACACGGACCCGGAGCTCAACACAGGAAGCGATCCTGAAAGCTGCGATGACAAGCGCAAGACACTGCATGGCACCGCCGGCATCCTGCGCGATGCGGGCATCCAGGTCGCTTTCGTCGCCAGAGTCCACAGCAAGGTGCTGATCGGCGACGACGATCTGTACTGTGTCGGTTCGTTCAACTGGTTCAGCGCCAGGCGGGACGCGCAGTACGCCCGCCACGAAACCTCTCTGGCGTATCGAGGACCGGGACTGACAGGCGAGATCGAAGTCATGCGAGCGAGCTTGCGGGACCGGATCATCGACGACTGCCCCTGAGTCCTCAGCCGGCTTCAGCCGAACAGCGCGTCCGCATCCAGCAGCACCGTGGGCGCGGCGGTTACGCGGGCGACGCCCAGGGTCGGGCCGGGGTCGGTGCCGGGCAGGGGCGGCTCGACGTGCTCGCGCTCGAGCGAGACCACGTCCTCCACGGCGGTCACCAGCAGACCGATCAGTTCGTCGTTGCGCTCGATCACCACGATGCGCGAACGCTCTTCCATGCGAACGGCGCCGACGTCCAGCCAGAGGCCCAGGTCGAACACCGGCAGGATGCGGCCGCGCAGGTTCATCACGCCCAGTACCGCATGGGCGGCGCCGCGCATGGCCAGCACCGGGGCCACGCGCACCACTTCCTGCACGCGCAGCAGCTCGAAGGCATAGCTGTCGCCGCCCACGCAGACGCGCAGCCAGCGGTGGCCGCCGGTGGCGGTGCGCGTGCGCGCGGCGGATGCGGCGACGGCCACGCGCGCCAGTGGCGCGATCGCGGAGTCGGCCGGCGGCAGGAAGGCCGACAGGTCCGGCATCGCGGTGGCGGGCGAGGGCGCCGGCGAGGGCTTCCGCGCCGGTGCGCACGGGGCGGGCGCCACCGGCATCGCGGCCGCGTGGGCGTGGTCGGCATCGACATGCGGTGCCGTGGTGTCGACGCAGCCGCGTGCCTCTGCGGCATTGTCCACGCGCGCAGCGTCGGCGTGCTCGTGCTGCGCGGCGGCGCTGTCGTCAGCACTCGCGGCTGCGGCCCGGGGCGGGCGCGGCGGCGGTGCGCCACCAGCGAGCAGTTCGTCGAGGTAGGTATCGATCGTGGCCATGGTCAGGCGGCTCGGGAATGCAGGCTGAGGCTGTCGAGGAGCCAGGTCAGCACCTCGCGGTAGGCATCGGCGCCGCGTCCCTGCAGCGTGGCGCCGCCGGCGATGGCGGCGGCGTCGCGCAGGCGCGTGTCGACGGGTACGGCGCCGGGAAACACCGTGGTGCCGTGCGTTTCGTGCAGTTCGTGCAGGCAGAGGGTGCCCGAGCGCGTGCGGCGGTCGTGCAGCGTGGGCACCACCGAATGCGGCAGCGGGCGGCGGCGCGAGCGCTCCACCATCTGCGTGGTGCGCAGCATGTCGCGCAGCCCGTGCAGCGCCAGCGGGTCGGTCTGGGTGGGTGCGACCAGCCGGTCCGCGGCCGCGAGTGCATTGACCATCAGCAGGCCCAGCGTGGGTGGACAGTCGAGCAGTGTGCAGTCCCAGCGGTCGCCCGTGCCCTGCAGCGCACGAGCGAGCGCCAGGCCCAGGCCGGGCTGCGTGGCGCTGCGCCGTTCCAGCGTGGCCAGGGCCGGCTGCGCCGGGCAGACGTGCAGGCCCTCGACCTGCGATGCGCGCGCCAGCGCGGGCAGCGACGCACCGGGCTCGGTGAACAGCTCGTAGGTGCCGCGCGGCGCGGGGTCGGACGCGATGCCGAAGGCGTGCGACAGCGAGGCATGCGGATCGAGGTCGACCACCAGCACGCGGTGGCCCGCCTCCGCCAGCATGCGGGCCAGGCACAGCGTGGTGGTGGTCTTGCCCACGCCGCCCTTCTGGTTCGCCACGGCCCAGGTGCGCATCATCAGCCGGTACCTCCCGCGTGCGCGGTGTCAGTGGTGGCCACCGGCATCGCGCGCGCCACCGCGTCCGGGCCGACCTGCGGCGCGAGGATCACCAGCATGACCCGGCGGTTGGCATTGCGGCCTTCCTCGGTGGCGTTGTCGGCGATGGGCTGGAACTGGCCGAAGCCGGTCATCGACAGGCGCGTGGGCGCGACGCCGCTTCCGATCAGTTCGTGCAGCACGCTGGCCGCGCGCGCCGCCGACAGTTCCCAGTTGGAGCGGAACATCGCCGTGCGGATCGGCTGGTCGTCGGTGTAGCCCTCCACGCGGATGGCATTGGGCTCGGCGCGCAGTACCGCACCAACGCGGCGCACCGTGTCGACGGCCAGCGCGCTGGGCACGTCCGAGCCGCTCTGGAACAGGATGTCGCTCTGGATCTCGATTTCGAGATAGTCCGCGCCCTGGCGCACGCGCACGAGGTTCTGGTCGACCAGCCCGGCCAGCGCGTCCTGGATGCGCGTGCCGATGGACTGCAGCTGGCGCGCCGAGCGCTCGCGCTGGGCCTGGGCGGCGGCCGGGTCCAGCGGCTGGTGCAGGTCGGGCACGTTCACGATTGCCGCGCGCGCGGGACCGGCCGCGCCGGAGGTGCGCAGCGAGGGGCGATCGAACGACGAGCCGCGCAGCTGCTGCGTACCCACCTGCACCGGCGTGACCGTGCGTGGCGCGCCGCCGAAGGCCGCGTTGAGCGAATCGGCGACGACGCGGTACTTGCCCTCGTTGACCGAGCTGATCGCGTACATCACCACGAAGAAGGCGAGCAGCAGGGTGATGAGGTCGCCGTAGGGAATGGCCCAGGCCTCGTGGTTGACGTGCTCCTCATGGGCATGCCGGCGCGCCATCAGGCCACGTACCCCGACAGCCGCGCCTCGATGATGCGCGGGTTCTCGCCCTGCGCGATGGCGATGAGGCCCTCGATCAGCATCTCGCGCTCGTGCACCTGCGCGGCCACCACGCCCTTGAGCTTGCTCGACATGGGCAGCAGCGCGAGGTTGGCCGCGCCGATGCCGTAGATGGTGGCGGTGAACGCCGCGGCGATGCCGTGGCCGAGCTTGCTGGGGTCGGCCAGGTTCTTCATCACCGCCATCAGGCCCAGCACCGCGCCGATGATGCCCAGCGTGGGCGCGTACACCCCCATGCCCTCGAAGACACGCGCGGCGGCGAGGTCGCGCTGCTGCTGGCTGGCCAGTTCGATCTCCAGCGCGTGGCGGATCTGCTCGGGCTCGCTGCCGTCGACCACCATCTGCAGCCCCTTGCGCAGGAATTCGTCGCTGATGCCGGGAAGTTCCGGCTCCAGGCCGAGCAGGCCCTGCCGGCGCGCTGTATGGCTCCACTCCAGGATCCGGGCGATCTGCGCCTGCGGGTCGCGCACCGGCGGGCGGAACACCCAGCGCAGGATGCGCACCGCGCGACGGAAGGTGGCCATCGGCGTCTGCACGAGAATCGCGGCCACGGTGCCGACGATCACGATGACGAACGCCGCCGGCGACCACAGGCCCGACAGCCCCGCACCCTTGAGCACGCTGCCACCGACGAGTGCAGCCAGCGCGAGCACCACGCCGATGAGGGAGAGTCTGTCCATCGGGGGCATTAACGGGCCGGCCGGCCGGTTTCTTGAGCTGCCACCGCCCGGCGCGGTGCGCGCCCGGGCTCCGGCGGCGCGGCCCGAAGCGCGCCCCGACCGCGGCGTTCCCGGCCGGATCGAGGGGTTCGGCGGATGCAAAAAGCCCCGGCAGGGCTCTATCCACCGGGGCTCGCCTCCATCGGGAGGCTCCACCCGCGCGGCGGGTGGGCGGCCGACGAGAGCCGCACCCGAAGCCTCCGCCACGGTGGGTGACCGCGCCGTCAAGGCCGCGGCTTCACCTGTGTGAACGGGGCGTCATGACGGTGGCGTTACATCGTCCCGTCGATCCTCTGTGCGCTGTTTCCGCTGTAGACGACGATGCACGAATCCGAATCGGCTGCCGGGCAGCCCTGGCTGACCCGCAGCGAAGTCGAGCTGGAGCTCGCGCGCATCGCCCTGAAGGTGATGCGCGCGGCGCCCGACGCATTCTCCGACACGGGCACTGCCTGGACCTACGACGACGCGCATGCCGCGCTGCCCGGGCTCTGCGCCGCCCTGCTGGGCCGCACCAGCCCGGAGCACCGGCCCTTCGTCGAGCGCCGCCTGGAGGAACTGGCGCGATGCCTGGACGCCAGTGGCGCCGGCACGAGCCATGCCTGGCTCAACCTCACGTTCGAGACGCCGGCCAGCCGACGCCCTGCGCCGCCGGGCGCAGGCTGAAAGCTCAGTGCAGGCGGTCCGGCGGGCCCGGTGCGCCCGGTGCGGGCGGCATGGCATCGTGGAAGAACGTGCAGCGGATATCCGCCACGCGCTCTTCGAGGTAGTCGCGATGTTCCGGCGCGGCGTGTTCCAGCAGCGCGCCGGCCGCCTCGTTGAACCATTCGCCCACGTCGGCGCGGCGCGCCATGGGCGCGCGGCTCAGGGCCAGCGTGATGCGCGCGAGCTGGAACTCGAGCTCGGCGCGCGAGCGGATGTGCCGACGGCGCTTTGGCGTGGGATCGTGCATGGCGGGTGCGGCGGGGTGCCTCGTCGCAGAACGAGCCTCCAGCCTGCGCGATGCGGGTTGTGCACCGCGAGAAAATGCCCGCCACCGGGGCGTCCGCGTGCAGGCGCCGTTCAAACCGTTCAAAGCTGCGTCGCGACGGCGTGAGCAGCGCGTCTACACCCCGGCGCGTGCGTGAGCGACATGTCTACAGGCGTGCGCGCGACTCCAGCATGGCGCTGGCGCGTGCCTCGCGGGCGCGCCGTCGTGCGGGGCGGACCTCGTGCGAGAACAGCGCCACCTGCATCCAGCAGCTGTCGGGCGGTGCGCTGTCCTCGGTGAGCAGTTCGATCGGCGTGGGTGGCGGCACCGGCTCGGTGCGGTTGGACACGTGCACGCGCACGGCGCCGCGGATCGCGTCCTCCAGCTGCAGCCAGGACGGCGCGCTGGCCTGGCAGCCGGGAAAATCGGGCAGGGTGGCGAAATAACCGCCGGACTCGTCGCGCTGGACGAAGGCGAGGTAGTGCATCGGCAGGGGACTTCACAACGAAGCCTGCACCTTATCGACCGCCGCGTGACCAGCCGGTACAAGCGGCGGTCGCCCTGCTTCAGGCGGTCGCCACTGCGCGTCGCGTTCGCACGCCGGTTTCGTGCAGCGCATCCACGTCGAGGATCAGCGCCATGCGGCCATCGCCGATCAGGCTGGCGCCGGCATAGCCGGGCAGGCCGCGCAAGGTTCGCGGCAGCGCCTTGATCACCACTTCCTCGCGGCCGCGCACGCGGTCGACGACCAGCACGAAGCGCTGCTCGCCGGCCTGCAGCACCACGCCGGTGGCCGACTCCGACGCATTCGGCGCCACGTCCAGCCAGGCGCGCAGGTCGAGCACGGGCGTGGGCTGCTCGCGCAGGTCGAGCACGCTCTGGCCGTCGATCCACATCGTCCGGCGCGCATCGTGCGCGAGCACTTCGACCACGCGCACCAGCGGCAACGCGTAGACGTCGCCCTCGATCTCCACCAGCAGCGTGGGCAGGATGGCGAGCGTGAGCGGCACCTTGATCGACATGCGGGTGCCGCGACCGGGCTCGGACTGGATCTGCACGCTGCCCGAGAGCTCGCGGATCCTGCTCTGCACCACGTCCATGCCGACGCCGCGGCCGGAGAGGTCGCTGACTTCCTGCTTGGTCGAGAAGCCGGGGAGGAAGATCAGCTGCAGGCATTCGTCGGCCGACAGGCGCGCCGCCGATTCGGCATCGACCAGGCCCTTGCGGATGGCGCTGTCGCGGATGCGGTCGGGGTCGATGCCTGCGCCGTCGTCGCGGACCTCGATCAGCACGTGGTCGCCTTCCTGCTGTGCGGACAGGCGCACGTGGCCCTGCTCGGGCTTGCCGGCCAGCCGGCGCGCCTCGGGCGGCTCGATGCCGTGGTCGATGGCATTGCGCACCAGGTGCACCAGCGGGTCGGACAGCGCTTCCACCAGGTTGCGGTCGAGCTCGGTGTCCGCGCCAACGACCTCCAGCTCGACGGACTTGCTGACCTGCCTGGCCACGTCGCGCGCGAGCTTGGGAAAGCGCGAGAACACGCGGCCCACGGGCTGCATGCGCGCCATCATCACCGCCGACTGCAGGCGGCCGGTGGCCGCATCGAGCGCGGTGACGGCGCGGTCCAGGTCCTCGTCGCGCAGGCGCGGGCGCAGCGTCTTGAGGCGGTTGCGCGCGAGCACGAGTTCGCCGACCAGGTTGACCATCGCGTCCAGCCGGCGCACGTCCACGCGCACCGTGGTCTCGCCGGCCTCGTGGGCGGCCTGGGCAGGCGAAGCGGTGGCGGCCTCGGCTGCCGCCCGGGGTTTCGCGGGAGGCGGCGCGGGCGCGGCGGCGGCCGGCGGCGGTGCTTCGGACACCGCGGCGGCGCCGGGCAGCGCACCCTTGCCATGGAACGCATCGAGCAGTGCGTCGAAATCGAGCTCGTCGAGGTTCTCGGGCAGATCCTCCAGCCGGACCTGCGTCGCGGCCGGCGCGGTACTGCCGGCGTCCACGTGCAGGCTGTCGATCAGCGCCTGCGGCACCGGCGGCAGCTCGCGCGCGCCGGCCACGCAGTCGAGCATGTCGGCCAGCAGGTCCAGCGCCTGCTGCGCGGCATCGAAGGCGAAGGGATCGAGCGCCGCCCGGCCGTTGCGTGCGGCGTCGAGGCGGTCCTCCACGGCATGGCAGAGGGTGACCATCGGCGGGAAGTCGAGAAAACCCGCGCCGCCCTTGACGGTGTGGAATCCGCGGAAGACGGCGTTCAGCGCGTCGCGGTCGTCGGGCTGGCGCTCCAGCACGACCATCTGCTCACCGAGCTGGTCGACGATCTCGCGCGCTTCGACCAGGAAGTCGGCGCAGATGTCGGAGATGCCGTCCATTGCCGATCCGTCAGAGGCCGAGCGAGGACAGCAGCTCGTCGGCGTTGTCCTGCGTGGCGGGCGTGGCGTCGAGCCCGGCCAGGGCCGGGCCGTGGCCGCGATGGTTGCTGGTCAGGTGCAGGGGTTCGTGCGTGCCGACGATGTCGCCGAGCCCCGCGTGCACCGCGCGCACCAGCTCGACCACGCGCAGGATGATCTGCCCGGTCAGGTCCTGGTAGCCCTGTGCCAGCGACATCTCGGAAAAGCGCGTGCGAAGGCCGGCCAGCGCCTCGCGCTGGGCCTCGTCCTGTGGCGCGGGGAGCCGGGCCAGCAGCGCCGAGCATTCGTCGATCAGGTCCAGCGTCCGCATGCTCGAGGACTCGGTGAGCTGCACCACGTGCTCGAGCCGCGCGCAGGCCTCCGGCAGGGATGCGCCATGCCCACGCCCTTCCTCGCCCAGCGCCACCGCCAGTTCGCGCGCCAGGCGCACGATGCCCTGGACCAGCGGCTGCGTCCGCCACTGCACCAGCTCGTCGATGGCAGCGCGCGTGCGCGCCTCGTCGCCGCTCTCCACCGCGCGCAGCGCGCCCTGGAGGACTTCGACGATGACCGCGCGATCGTCCTGCGCCGCCGCCGCGCTCATGCCGCCGCCTCGATGCGCTCGAAGATCTTGGCCAGCTTGTCGGCCAGCGTGGCGGCGGTGAAGGGCTTGATGACGTAGCCGTTCACGCCCGCCTGCGCCGCCTCGATGATCTGCTCGCGCTTGGACTCGGCGGTGACCATCAGTACCGGGGTCTTCTTGAGGTGTTCGTCGGCACGGATCGTGCGCAGCAGGTCGATGCCCGGCATGCCCGGCATGTTCCAGTCGGTGATCACGAGGTCGAACTTCGCCTTGCGCATCTCCACGAGCGCGCTGTTGCCGTCCTCGGCCTCGGCGGTGTTGAAAAAGCCCAGGTCGCCGAGGAGGTTCTTGACGATGCGGCGCATCGTCGAGAAGTCGTCGACGATGAGGATCTTGATGTTCTTGTCCATGGGGGTGGGGTTTCCTCGACTATCGGTGCTATCGGCTCCGGGGCCCGGTTCTTTAGGTCAGCGACGCCGTGCGGCCTTCGGCGTACCGGGTAAGCGAAGCGCACCCGGGGCCCGATGCGACGACGTCCCGGCTGCGGCCTGCGGCCTTACCCGGGCTACGCGGATGTCGGGCGCGCTCAGGCCTCGACGTGCTCGACGGCGGTGTCGCGCCAGTCGCCCAGGCGCGCGCGCAGGCGCAGCATGGCCTGGCCGTGGATCTGGCAGACGCGCGATTCGCTGATGCCCAGCACCGCGCCGATCTCGCGCAGGTTCATTTCCTGCTCGTAGTAGAGCGAGAGCACCATCTGCTCGCGCTCGGGCAGGCCGCCGATCGCATCGCCGAGTGCCTGCCGGAACACCGAGTGCTCCAGCTCGCGCGCGGGCGTGAGGTTGCAGCTGGCCGCCAGGCGCGGCTCGCCGTCGAAGTCCTCCAGCTGCTCGTCCAGCGAGAGAAGCTGCCCGCGCGAGGCGTCCTCGAGCATGTGGTGGTACTCGTCCAGCGTGACGCCGAGCGCGTTCGCCACTTCCTGCGAGCTGGCGGCCGCGCCCTTCTTCTGCTCGACCTCGCGCGTGGCCGAGACCACGTCGCGGTAGCGGCGGTGCACGCTGCGCGGCACCCAGTCGCCGCGGCGGATCTCGTCGATCATCGCGCCGCGGATGCGGATGGAGGCATACGTCTCGAACGCCGCGCCCTGGTCGGCCTGGAAGTTCTTCGCCGCCTCGATCAGGCCGAGCATCCCGGCCTGGATCAGGTCGTCGACTTCCACGCTCGACGGCAGGCGCGCCGCCAGATGGTGGGCGATGCGGCGCACCAGCTCGCCGTGGCGCGTGACCACGGCGGTGGCGTCGAAGTCCGCGCTTACGCTGCGCGTCTGCCGGTAGGCATTGGCCTTCACGGCCGTGGCGTTCATGTTCATGCCGTGGCGCTCCGGGGCGTTGCGATCAGGCGTTCCATGAAGAACTCGACGTGCCCCCGCGGGCCGGCCGGCGTCTGCCACTGGCCGGCACGGCGCGCGATCTCGCGGAAGGCCATCGAGGACGGTGCGGCGGGGAAGGCGTCGACGACGGCTTCCTGGCGCTGGATCGCCCGGCGCAGCCATTCGTCCCGCGGGATCGCGCCGAGGTAGTTCAGCGTCACGTCGAGGAACTTGGACGTCACCCGCTCGAGCTTCTCGAACAGCTGGCGGCCTTCGGTGACATGGCCGACCTGATTGGCCAGCACCTGCACGCGCGTCACGCCGCGCTCGCGCGAGAGCACCTTGATCAGCGCATACGCGTCGGTGACCGAGGCCGGCTCGTCGCAGACCACCACGATCACGTCCTGCGCCGCCTGGCAGAAGGTGAGCACGCTGTCGGAAATGCCTGCGGCGTTGTCGACCACCATCACGTCGATGGGCATGTCCAGCTGCGAGAACGCATGCACCAGGCCCACGTGTTCCTGCGGCTTGAGCTCGGTCATGTGGCGCTTGCCGCTGGCCGCCGGTACCACCAGCAGGCCGCCCGGGCCGTCGATGATCGTGTCGGCCAGCTCGCAGCGGCCGGCGAACACGTCGGCCAGCGTGAAGCGCGGCGACAGGCCGAGCATCACGTCGACGTTGGCCAGGCCCAGGTCGGTATCGAGCAGCAGGGTGCGCTGGCCGGCGTTCTGCAGGCTCATCGCGAGGTTGACCGACACCGACGTCTTGCCGACGCCGCCCTTGCCGCTGGCGACGGCGATCACGCGCACGGGGCCCGGATCGTTCGCGCTCGTTGCGGGAACGCGCGCGGGGGATGCATTGAACTCAGGCGACGACATGGCGTTCCTCGGTGGCGAGCGGGTTGTCGGCGGCGCGACGGAGCTTTTCGAGGGCGAGCACGAGGCGCGATGCATCCGCGGCCTCGAGGTCGGCGGGCACCTGCTGGCCGGCCGTGGTGTAGGCGAGCGACAGGCCGTGCCTGACGGCGACCGACAGCGCGCCGCCCAGGCGGCCCGTTTCGTCGAGCTTGGTCAGCAGCACCGCTTCGGGCTGCGCCATGCGGTAGCGGCGTACGGCCTCGGCCATGTCCTGCGGCTGCATGTGCGCGGGCAGCACCAGCAGCGAACGCATGCCGCGCGTGGCCCGCAGCCAGGTGACCTGGCCCAGAAGCGCCTTGTCGCGCGCGGCGTAGCCGGCGGTGTCCACGAGCACCAGCGGGTAGTCGACGAGCTGGTCGAGCGCGTCGGTCAGGCCCTCGGGGCCGTCCGCCTCGCAGACGGTGATGCCCAGCCTGCGGCCCAGGGCATGCAGTTGCTCGCGTGCGCCGGGACGCTCGATGTCGGTGGTGACCAGCGCGACGTCGCGGGCGCGATGGCGCTGGGCGAAGCGTGCGGCGAGCTTGGCGAGCGTGGTGGTCTTGCCGGCACCGGTCGGGCCGATCAGCGCGAACACGCCGCCGTCCTCGATGGGTTCTTCGCGGGTGATGGTGAGCATGCGCGCGAACTCGGCGAGCAGGGCGGGCTTCACCTTGTTCGCGTCCAGGCGCGGGTCGATGCGGGTGGCGATCTGCTGCGCCAGCGCGTCGTCGCAGCCATAGCCCTGCAGCGTCTCGAACGCCAGTGCGCGCGCCGGCGAGCCGCGCAGGCGCTCGATGGCGAACTGGCCCATCTGGCGCTCGATCATCTGGCGCATCGAGGCCAGCTCGTTGCGCATGGCGATGATGGTCGGATCCTCGCTCTGGCTGACGACCACCTGCAGCGTCGGCGGCGCGACGAGGGCGACCGGCGCGGCGGTCGCCGTCCTGGCAGGCGCCTGGACCGCGGCCATTTCGGCGAGCGCGTCGAAGGCGTCGGCGGCGGGAGCCGGCGTGGCGGCCACCGCGGGCGTGGTCGGCGCGAGGAGTTCCGCGAACGTGGGCGCGGGCTGCGATTCGATGGTCGCGACGGGCTGCGCGGTCGAAGCCGCGGACGCGGCCGGGGGCGGCATGTCCGATGCGGCCTGCCCGCGCGGTGCGGACCGCGCCGCGACCGTCGGTGCCGCTGGGCGGACTTCGTCGGCATCGGGCGTCGCGTCCGGCGCCTGCGGAGCCGCCGGCATGGCGACGCCCGCGAATGCCTCGCGGGCCAGGCCGGCCGGCAGTTCGAACTCCGGGAAGTCGGCGACGGCGGGCGCCGGCGTGGCCTCGTCGTCGGCGGCATCGGCATCGCGGGCGGACGGCAGAGGCGTCGCCTCCGTGCGAGCGAGGTCGCCTGCATGCGCGGACAGCGTCGGTGCCGGCTCCTCGGCCTCGTTGAGGCGGGCGAGCAGGGCGCGGAAGTCGTCGCCGGGGCGTGTTGGAGCGGCGGCGTCGGCGGTCGCAGGGTATCCGGCGGTGCCCGCGGTCGCCTCGACCGGCGGTGCGGCCGGCTTGCGCAGCAGGGCCGACAGGGCCGGGGTGCGCGATGCGCCGTCCTGGCGCGCCACGGCGCGGGCGCGTTCGGCCACCGCGGAGCGGGTGGCGGCATCGCTGCCGGCCAGCGCGGCGATCATGGCATCGGCGCGCGAGGTGCCGCGCGATTCGCGGGCCTGCACCACGGTGCCATGGGCCTCGGACGCCGCCGCCGGTGCCGGGGCGGCCTGCGTGAAGGAAGGCGCGGGCGCCGGCTCGGCCGCATTGCGCAGCGCCTGCTGCACCAGGGCCTCGTCGTAGTCGGTGGCCGCCACGACCTCGATGCCGCCGTGCACGGCACGGTTGGACAGGATCACGGCGTCGGGCCCGTGCTCCTCGCGCACCAGCTTCAGCGCGGTGCGCATGTCGGGGGCGATGAAGCGCTTGATTCTCATGCGACGGCCTCGGGGCGGGCGATGGCGGCGGGCAGGCGGGCGGAGCGGGTCATGCCCCACCTGTGCAACCGGCGTGCCAGAGGCGGTGACGGGATCGCGACGGGGGGTCATGCAACGACGAAAAGGCGCTCCCCCCATATCTGACGGCCGCTACGCCCAACCGTGAGACCCCGAAGGGGCGGCGGACATGGAGGGCCGCCGTTCGCAGTCGAGCCAGGATGGCGGGTCCGCGAATCCCGGCGTGGTGTCCGATCGCGGGCTGTAGATCCGTCGGGGAAGGCCCTTTCTTCTGGTTCTTCACCCAACTCCGGGGAACGCGGCCCGGATCTTCAGGAAGAAGTAGGCGTCGTCACGGTAGCCGTAGGCCATGCGCTTGATGACCTTGATCCTGTTGTTGATGCCTTCGACCAGGTTGGT
>JBMOOW010000022.1:0-16755 GCA_049323195.1 Pseudomonadota bacterium
ATTGGACAAACTCACGTTGCCGCGCTGCCGTGGCAAGCAATGCTCAACTACCGAAAATTGCTCTGCAGTAATCTCCATGCGCGAAGTATCGCGCATGGATCAAATAGTGTGAACACGCCCTAGTCGACCCGGTCGTCCGGCGCGCGCCAGCCGGCGTTGGCGGGCGAGCTGGAGAACCCGCTGCCCTTCTGGCCGAGACCGCTGCGCACGGCGCCACCGGTGCCGAACGAGCTGGCGCCGTCGTCGACGCGGATGTGGTTCTCGATGTCCTTCACGCCGCGCACGCCGTCGGCGATGTCCTCGGCGCGGTGCTTCATCCAGCGCTCGGGCACCTCGCCGGTGAGCAGCACCCGGCCGTCCTCGACGCGCACGAGGATTTCCGATGCGTCGAGCAGTTCGTCGTCCATGAAGCGCTCGTTGAGCTCTTCGGCGATCAGCGAATCGGATCGGCCGGCGTTCTTCGGGCCGCGGCGGCGCTGCAGGGCACGGTCGACCACGCGCCCGATGGCGCGGCCGCCGGCCACGTGCTCGAGGCCTTCGGGGCCGGCGAAGTTGCCGTAGCCGCCGAGCCCGGCGGGGCCGAAGGAGTCGTCACGGACGCTGTCGTCGCCCCAGCGGCGGTCGGTCACCGAGGGCATGTTCTCGTAGGCGCGGGCGCCGTAGTCGCGATTGGGGCCGCCGTGCCGGCCCTGCCGGGTGTCGTGGTGGTTCATCGAAGCAGCCTCCTCTGGCCATGGATCCTTTCAGGCGGCCATGGTGGGCGGGCCGTCGTTACCTGCGCGCCAATGGCGGGTGACCTGCGGCCTGCCGTCGCTTAACGCCTGCTTCGTGACGCGCGTCTAAAGGCGCGGGCCCCGTGGCCGATACCGACTCCAGCTGCCCGCTCCCAGGAGCCGTACGGATGTATCTGATCATCGGAGCCGTTGTCGTGATCGGCAGCGTGCTCGGCGGATTCATGATGGTCGGTGGCCAGCTGATGGCCCTGTGGCACGTGAACGAGGTCATCGTGATCTGCGGCGCCGCGCTGGGAGCTTGGATCATCGCCACGCCCATGAAGGTCATCAAGGCCGCGCTGGCGGGCATCAAGGGCGTGCTGGGCGGCCCCAAGTACAAGCGCGCCGACTACGTCGACCTGCTCAAGCTCATCTACGAGCTGCTGGTGAAGATGCGCCGCGAAGGCATGATGGCCATCGAGGCGCACATCGAGAATCCCGGGGACAGCTCGATCTTCCAGAAGTACCCGAAGGTACTGGCCGATCACCACATGCTCGACTTCATCACCGACTGCCTGCGCCTGATCGTGGGCGGCAGCATGGCGCCGCACGAGCTGGAGTCGCTGCTGGAGTACGAGCTGGAGACGCACCACCACGAGGCGCTGGAGCCCGCGCATTCGGTGCAGAAGGTGGGCGATGCGCTGCCGGGCTTCGGCATCGTGGCCGCGGTGCTGGGCATCATCAACACGATGTCGATCGTGGGCAGCGCGCCGCCGGCGGAGATCGGCATGAAGGTGGCGTCGGCGCTGGTTGGCACGTTCCTCGGCATCCTGGTCTCCTACGGCTTCGTCGGCCCGATCGCGAGCGCGATGGAGAACCGCGCGCACGAGGATGGCAAGGCCTTCGAAGTGGTGAAGATGGCGCTGGTCGCGTCCCTGCGCGGCTATGCGCCCAGCGTGGCCATCGAGTTCGCGCGCAAGCTGCTGTTCTCCGACGTGCGCCCGAGCTTCCAGGATCTCGAGGCCGACCTCAAGGCCGCCAGGGGCTGAGGACGCCGACATGGCCGCGCAACCGCAGCCCATCATCCTCATCAAGAAGAAAAAGAAGGGCGGCGGCGGCCACCACGGCGGGTCGTGGAAGGTGGCCTATGCCGACTTCGTGACCGCGATGATGGCCTTCTTCCTGGTGATGTGGCTGGTGACCAGCACGCCGGAGGAGAAGCTCGGCGGCATCGCGGATTACTTCAAGAACCCCAGTGCGGTGAAGGGCTCCACGAGCACCGCGGTGCCCGGCCGCATGGGGCCGGGCGGCGCGGGCG
This sequence comes from Pseudomonadota bacterium, assembly GCA_049323195.1. Lineage (GTDB taxonomy): Bacteria > Pseudomonadota > Gammaproteobacteria > Xanthomonadales > Xanthomonadaceae > Cognatilysobacter. The sequence goes on from JBMOOW010000022.1 coordinate 2,032, forward strand.
ATTCCCCGGTCAGGATGTTCAACCAGGTGCGCAATCCGCCGGGCGCGGGCGATGCGAAGGTTCCCGGCATCGGCAGCGGCAAGGACGGCCAGCAGCGCAGCGACGCGGAGAAGGAGAAGCAGGACCGGCAGAAGCTGGAGGAGCTACGCCGGGTGCTGCACAAGGCCATCGCCGCCAGCCAGGCCATGGCACCGTTCAAGGACCAGCTGCCGATCGACATCACCCCGGAAGGGCTGCGCATCCAGATCATCGACGCGCACAACCGGCCGATGTTCGACCTGGGCTCGCCCGAGCTCAAGCCCTACACGCGTGCGCTGCTGGTGGAGCTGGCGAAGTACCTCAACGAGGTGCCCAACCGTGTGGCCATCACCGGCCACACCGACACCACGCCCTACCGCGCGCAGGACGGCTACACGAACTGGGAGCTCTCGGCCGAGCGCGCCGGCGCCGCGCGCCGTGCGCTCGTGCAGGGCGGGCTGGCCGAGGAGAAGCTCGCGCGCGTGGTGGGCCTGTCCTCTTCGGTGCCGTTCAACAGGAAGGATCCGGCCGACCCGAAGAACCGCCGCATCAGCCTGGTCGTGCTCAGCCAGGAGGCCGAACGCATGGCCGCGCGCGTGGACGCACCGCGCATGCCGGGCGACGGCCGCGACGCCGACCCGCCGCCCATCCCGAGCGCCGGTACGTTGCCCGCGCCGCGGCCGGGGTCGGCCGCGCGCCAGGCGCTCTGAGGCGCGGCAAGGACGCGTGGCGCCGCGGCGGAGTCGCGACACGCGCCGTGCGGCGTCAGCGCTTGACCGGCCTCACCGGCAGCGGGACGTTGCAGAGGTCGATGTGGCCGGCCGGCACCTTGTAGAAGTCGTCGCGGCGGTTGCGACGCGCTTCAACAAGTTCGGCGAACAGGGGTGTGTCGGTGCGCATCGCTTCCAGCTCGATGCGCTCGTGCGCGGGCACGTCGCGCATCAGCCGCACCGAGCGGATCCGAACGCGCTGCCCGGGTTTTTCGAAGAAGCCCAGCGGCCCGGTCCCGCGCGGGATCGTCGACAGCCATTCCATGCCGTGCACGACGCGGCCGACGGTGGTGATGTTGCGGTCGAGCTGGCGGGGCGACTGGCCGATGACGACATAGAGCTCGGCACCCGTGCTCGAATCGAGCGCGATGTCGCGGCCGGCGCCGACCATGCCGTAGCAGTGCGCGGGCCAGTACATGTTCCGCTTCGGGTCGCGTGCGGCATAGAACCCGTCGACGAAGCCCACCTCCGGCGCCCAGCCGTCCACGTCGGGCAGGCGCGTCCAGGCCTTGGCCAGCGCGGGCGTGCCCGGTGCCTCGGCCTCCGCCGGCAGCTTCGCCTTCGCGCTACCCAGCGGCCTGCGCTGCGCGTCCTCCTCGGCCGGATCGCCCCACTGCACGACGAAGCCGTCCTGCGAGCGGTTGATGCTCAGCCCGTTCCAGAAGCCTTCCTTCGCCAGCGTGCGGATGTTGGCCACGTGCTCCGGCGCGAACTGCGGGGCGAGCTCGATGACGATGCGACGGGTGTCGTCGAGTTCCATCAGCAGTGTGTTGGCGGGGTCCAGCGCGAGCCAGTCCGCCGGGGTGGACGCGTCGAGGATCTGCTGCGTGGTGCGTGGCTTGGCGGGGGCAGGTGGGGCGGCGGCGTGCGCGATCGCGCCGGCGAGGACGAGCGACAGTGCGAGAGCGAGGCGCGAGGCGGGCATGGCGGGCTCCGGTGGTGACCGGCCGATTCTGGACCAGCGGCCGGCCGTTGACGCGGTCGGCGTCGTGCGCCCGCCGCTCGCCCGGGGCGGCGGCTGGGGCGTAACCCGCAGCCATGACTTCCGGCATCTTCGCTATATCGAAGTCGGTAGTAGCATGGCCTCCAACCTAGGACGAGCACCGCCCATGTCCGATCCCGCCCTCCAGCTGCGCAAGTTCCAGAAGGAACTCAGCGCCGGCACCGTCTCGCTGGCCCTGCTGGCCGTGCTGGGCGAGGCCGACGAGCCCATGTACGGTTACCAGATCGCCAAGCGCCTGGAGCGCCTGGAAGGCGTGCTGGCCGGCAAGCAGAGCGCGCTCTATCCCGTGCTGCGCGGCCTGGAGGGCGCCGGCCTGCTGAACAGCTTCGTCGAGCCCTCCGTCTCCGGCCCGCCGCGCCGCTACTACCGCATCACGGCGGCCGGCCGCGGCGTGCTCGCGGACTGGGCCGCGGCCTGGCGCGCCACCCGCGATTCCGTTGACGCCGTGCTCGGCCCGCTGGCCGAAGGCGCTCCGCTTTCCACCGACTCCGTCACCGACCCCGGGACTTCCTCATGAACGCCCACTTCCACGCCGACCCCCTGCGGCCACCGGCCACCATCGCCGAGTACCTGGACCGCCTTCGCGCCGCGCTCGCCGGTGCCGACCCGGCGCTGGTGCAGGACGCGCTGTACGACGCCGAGGACTACCTGCGCTCGGAGATGGCCGCCAACCCCGGCCGCTCGGAGGCCGAGGTCATCGCCGCGGTGGCGGGCAGCTACGGCGCGCCGGACGAGGTCGCCGACATCTACCGCGACACGGAGGTGCGCGTGCAGACGGCCCTGCAGCCGCCCAAGCGCCGCAAGCCGCGCACCACGCTGGGCCAGTTCTTCGGCGTCGCGCTGGAGCCGCGCACGTACGCAGCGCTCTTCTACATGCTGCTCTCGCTCGCCACCGGCATCTTCTACTTCACCTGGGTGGTCACCGGTGCCTCGCTCTCGCTCGGCCTGTCGGTGCTGATCATCGGCATTCCCTTCGTGATCCTCTTCTTCGGATCGGTGCGCGTGCTCTCGCTGGTGGAGGGGCGGCTGGTCGAGGCCATGCTCGGCGAGCGCATGCCGCGCAGGCCGTTCTATGTGTCGACCAACGCCACGCTGATGGGTCGCATCGCGGAGATGTTCACCGACCTGCGCACCTGGGCCACGATGCTCTACATGCTGCTGATGCTGCCGCTGGGCATCCTCTACTTCACCCTCGCGGTGACGATGCTTTCGGTCTCGTTGGCCTTCATCTTCGCGCCCGTGGTCGTGCTGCTCGAATCGGTGGGGCTCCTGGTCTTTGGCAGCGACATCGAGGTCGTGGGCCAGCCCTACCAGATGCCGTTCCTGTTCCTCGGCGGGGTGCTGCTGTTCTTCGGCACGCTGCACATGGCGCGCGGCATCGGACGCCTGCATGCGCAGCTGGCCAAGCACATGCTGGTGCAGGCGGGCAGCCGCCACGTCGGCTGACCGGGCGCACATCGGCAACGCGAAAGGGCGCCCCGGGGCGCCCTTTCGTCGTGTCGCGGCCGGCGACCGCGGGGTCTAGGTCGCCGCGTGCCTTGCGAAGAACTCGCGCAGTTTCGGATACACCTGGGTGCGCCAGCGGCGCCCGCTGAAGATGCCGTAGTGGCCGGCACCGTCGACCACCAGGTGCTGGCGGTCCTTCGCGTCGATGCCGGTGCACAGCGCATGCGCCGCGCGCGTCTGGCCCTGGCCGGAGATGTCGTCGAGCTCGCCCTCGATGGTGAGCAGCGCGGTGTTCCTGATCTTCGAGGGATCGACCTTCTGCCCGCGCACCTCCCATTCGCCCCTGGGCAGCAGGTGCTGCTGGAAGACGATGCGCACCGTGTCGAGGTAGTACTCGGCCGGCATGTCGAGCACGGCGTTGTATTCGTCGTAGAAGCGGCGATGCGACTCGGCGTCCTCGAGGTCGCCCTGCACCAGGTGCTGGTAGAAGTCCCAGTGCGACTGGAAATGGCGCTCGGGGTTCATCGCCACGAAGCCCATGTGCTGCAGGAAGCCGGGATACACGCGGCGGCCGGCGCCCGGGTAGGGCTGCGGCACGGGGTGGATCACGTTGGTCTCGAACCACCACAGCGGCTTCTGCGCGGCGAGGTCGTTGACCTGCGTCGGGTTCTGCCGGGTGTCGATCGGCCCGCCCATCATCACCAGCGAACGCGGCGTCTTCTCCCCGCGCGCGGCCATCAGCGAGACCGCCGCCAGCACCGGCACGGTGGGCTGGCAGACGCTCACCACGTGCAGCTTCCCGGCGCCAATGTGGCGAATGAATTCCTCGACGTAGGCGATGTAGTCGTCGAGGTGAAAGGGTCCTTCGCTGGCCGGCACCATGCGCGCGTCGACCCAGTCGGTGATGTAGACCTTGTGGTCGCGCATCAGCGTGCGCACGGTGTCGCGCAGCAGCGTGGCGTGGTGGCCCGAGAGCGGGGCGACGACCAGCACCGGCGGGTCGTCGCGGAAGCGGTCGATGTCATCGGCCTGGTCGGCGAAGCGCTTGAAGCGCAGCAGGCGGCAGAACGGCTTGTGCAGTTCCACGCGCTCCACCACCGGGTAGGCGCGGCCGTCGATCTCCAGCGAGTGGATGCCGAACTCCGGCTTCTCGTAGTCCTTGCCGAGCCGGTAGAAGAGCTCGTAGCCGGCCGACACGCGCTGCGCGCCCGGCATCGACGACAGCCAGCTGCCCGGCGCGCCGAAGGCCTTGCTCATGGCATCGGCCCAGTAGGTCATCGGCGCGAGCCAGGCCCGGCCGAGTTCGTGCATCTGGTAGAGCATCTGGCGACTCCCCCTGTTGCGCCGCAGCATACCCCCGCGGTTCCACGCGGGACCGTGAAACCCGTCCGCCTTGTTCAGCCCGCCGTCTCGAGTGCCGAGGCCGCATCGGCCAGCGCCGGGCCGAGGTAGAGGTGCGAACCCAGCGCGACGAAGCCCGACCGCGCGAAGCGTTCGCGGTAGAAGCGCGCCGGGCGGCGCCGGAAGCCGGCGGTGTCGCCGTCCACCGCGTCCTCGCGGGTGAAGGTTTCGAGGAAGGCGATGCCGCCGCAGAGCGCGGCCAGGCCCGGCAGGCCGCGGTCGAGCTCGCGTGTGTCGAGGTAGTGCATCACGTCGCTGCAGACCAGCAGGTCCGCGGGCGGGCAGGGGCGCAGCGCGGCGAAGTCGCCGAAGGCCGCGCGATGCAGGCCGCGCCGCGCGCCGAAGCGCGCCACCGCGTATGCGCTGCTGTCGAAACCGAGATAGCGGGCCCTGGGCCTCAGCCTGGCGAGGACCGGCTGCCAGGCGCCTTCTCCGCAGCCGATGTCGAGCACGCTGCGGACGGGGCGTTCGAGCCAGTATTCCGCGGTGGCCACCGCGAGCGCGACCTTGCGTGCCAGGCGCGCCCGCCCGCCGATGGCCTCGCTGCGCAGGGCCGGATCGCGGTACCAGCGTTCGAAGTAGTCGCGGTCGTACTGCTTGCTCATGGGCGGCGTCTGCGCGAGGCGCCGCATGCTACCGCGAGCAGCACCCGGCCCGCGGGTGCCTGGCGGTGTCGGGCGCGGCTCAGCGGCGCCGGCCGCGTTTGCCCTTGGCCCTGGACGACAGTACCGAGTTGAGCACGCCCCGCGGCCCGCCGGCCCGGGTGAGTGCACGGGTGATGGCATAGGTGGCGACGAGCTTGACGATGGCACGAAGCATTGGGGATCTCCGGATGCGGCATCGCATGCCGCGGCGCGGCCAGTATGCGGTGCGCCTGTGTGCGCGCTGCCAGCGCATGGCGCGGGGCTGAACGGATGCCGCATGCCGTGGGCCACAGACTTGGGCATTCACACCGGTTTGAAATCGCGCTGCCTAGCGTCGCGACACGCATTCGCTTCGCGATACGGGGAACCACCATGAAAGACACCGCCCGCCACGTGCAGTCCGATACCGCCACCGCCCGTCCGCGCACGATGCCGGTCTGGGCTGCCGTGGATTTCGACGACGCACGCCGCTACGCCTACACCGAAGGCTGGGACGACGAGGACGCCGAGCTGGGCTGGGTGGATGCCGAGGTCGTCAGCCGGCCGCGTCGCCCGCACTGAGGGGGCGGTCGCATCGCACCATGCGCGGGCGGGCGCTGCAGGGCGCGACCCGTCAGGGCCTGTGCGTTTCGTCCGGACGCCGGCCGACCAGCTCCTGGTAGCCCTCGGGGTCGACATAGAGATGACGCGCGGCCCGAAGCCCCAGGCGTGATCGCCCCAGGGTGAGCTCGGTGGCGTCGGGATCGCAGTCGAGGACGTCGCAAAGCGCCTGCCACTTCGCCGGCGTGACCGGAACGAAGCCCTCGGGCGGCAGGATGGGAGCGAATCGGGAAGCCATGCCCGCATTGTCCGGGCCGGGGTCTCAGCGCCCGCGACCCCGTCTTCACCCCCGACCGAAACCGCCTGTTCAGGCCTGCCCGCGGATGAACCGCGACCCTGAATGGCCCGTGGGCCAGGGCTCTGCCACGGTTCGGGCGGCCTGACGGGCGGCGCGGCCCGGGCGCATGCCGCCCGCCGCTATCATCGCCGGCTCCCCATCGACCGAGCACGCCATGGCCTATCTCTGGACCAAGACCTTCCACCTCGTCTTCGTGATGGCGTGGATGGCGAGCGTCTTCTACCTGCCGCGCATCCTGGTGAACATCGCCGAGGCCGGCGGCGACGGCGCGGTGCGCGAGCGCCTGGTGCTGATGGGCCGCAGGCTCTACCGCTTCGGCCACATCGTGTTCGGCATCGCGCTGGCGCTGGGCGTGGTGCTGTGGCTGGGCTACCGGGTCCTTCCGGACTTCCAGACGATGGTCGCCCCGGGGACCGGCTGGCTGCACGCCAAGATCGCGCTGGTGGTCCTGATGTTCGTGCTCTACATCGTCACCGGCCGCTGGCTCAAGCGCGCGGCGGCCGGCGGTGCGCTGCCCTCGGGCCGCGCGCTGCGCTGGTTCAACGAGATCCCGCTGCTGCTCCTGGTCGCCGTGGTCTGGCTGGTGCTCGCCAAGCCGTTCTGACCGCCCTCAGCGCGCCGGCAGCTTCGGCAGCTCCACCGGCACGCCGTTCGCATCGCAGCCGCCGGCGCGGCAGGCCGCCTCGCGCAGGCGCGGCGTGGCTTGCAGGAGCATGTGGAAGATCGCGTTCTGCTCCAGGCTGCCGCGTACCGCCGCGCTGCCGGGGCCGCGGGCCCAGATGCCCACGTCCTCGCCGCCATGCGATTCGTTCGACAGCGGGAAGATCGCTTCCTGCAGGTAATGCGGCGCCTCGGTGTCGACGTGGGTGAGGTCGGGGCGGCCCGGGGCCGGCTGCACGCCGCCGGTCAGGTGCGGATGGCGCTTGGGCCCCGCCGGCTGCTGGTCGCTGGCGCCCGCGTAGCCCGGGCCGTTGGCGTAGTTGAGCGTGGTGTAGGGCAGGCCGAGGCCGTCGAGGGCGTAGCCGGCGTCGTTGTCACCCTCGCCGCTGCTGCCGCGCACCTTGCCGAGGATGGGATTGCCCCGCACCGGATAGCCGGAGAAGCTCAGCGTGTGCGCGTGGTCGGCGGTGACAAGGATGAGCGTGTCCTCGGCGGACGTCGCCTCCACCGCCGCCTGCACCGCGCGGCTGAGCGCGATGGTGTCGGTGAGCGCGCGATAGGCGTTGCCCTCGTGGTGCGCATGGTCGATGCGGCCGCCCTCCACCAGCAGCACGTAACCCTTCGGGTTGCGCGAGAGCCGCGCGATGGCTGCGCGCGTCATGGCGGCGAGGTCCGGCTCACCTGCCGGATCCTGCGGGCGGTCGTGCTCGTAGCGCATGTGGCCGGGCTCGAACAGCGCCAGCAGCGGGGCGTCGACCGGCGCGGCTTCGAGCTGGCGCACGTTCCAGACGTAATGGCCCGCGGGATGGCGCTGCTTCCAGGTGGCGATGAGGTCGCGGCCGTCCAGCCGCAGGCCGCGCTTGTCGTCGTACTCGGGATCCTCCTGCCCGGCCGGCATGAAGCTGCCGCGTCCGCCACCCATCAGCACCTTCAGGCCCGCGGCCTGCGGCGACTCGACGAGCTGGCGTGCGATGTCCACGCAGCCCGCCTCGGCCGCGGCGGCCGGCAGCGATGCATCGTTCTCCCAGTTGCGATCCGGCGAGTGGGTGAAGGCCGCGGCCGGCGTGGCATGGGTGACGCGGGTGGTGGTGACGATGCCGGCGTCCAGCCCGTTGGCGGCGGCCATCTGCCAGAGCGTGGTCAGTGGCGCGGCCAGCGCTTGCACGCAGTTGCCGCGCGCGGCCTCGGGCGCGACCGAGATCACGCCCGCACGCGTCTTCACGCCGGTGGCCATGGCGGTCATCGTGCCCGCCGAGTCCGGCGTCTGCGCATCGGTGTTGTAGGTCTTGCTGAGCGCGGTATGCGGGAAGGCCTCCCACGAGAGCTGGTTCTCCTCGCCGGCGCCGCCTGCGCGCTGGCCGTCGAGGATGCGCGCGGCGGCCACCGTGGTCAGGCTCATGCCGTCGCCCACGAACAGGATGACGTTCTTCGCCTTGCCGCCCATCGCGCCGCGCGCGGCGGCCTGTGCGGCGCCGGCGCGGAACCACCAGGCCGAGGATTCGCCACCGGGCCGCTCGACGCGCGGCACGTCCACGGCGATGGACGCGGTCGGCGCCACGCGGGCGGGGGAGGTGGCGCAGCCGGCCACGGCCAGGGCGAGGAGGGCGCCGGCAAGGGGCGCGCGGGAAGCGGAGGCGGTCATCGGGCGGGACTCGGGAAACGACATCGCATTATGACGACATGGCGTTTCGTCGATGCGCGCATGCTTGCAGAGGTGGCACGCTGAAGCCGCGGGCGCGGTGTCGCGCCCCCATGCCCGGCACCGGTAAGGTGCCCGAATGAACACGTGAGGACGCCCATGGCGCTGGTCCGAGGCTGGCTGAAGATCCCGTTCTGGCAGCGCGTGCTCGCCGGCTTCGCGCTGGGCGCGCTGGCGGGCTGGGCACTGGGCCCCACGGCCGAGGCCTGGTTCGGGCCTCTGGGCACGCTCTACGTGAACCTGATCAAGATGATCGCGGTGCCGCTAGTGTTCTTCGCGGTGATGAATGCCGTGGCCTCGCTGCACGGGCAGAAGTCGGTGGCCGCGCTGGGCGGTCGCACGTTCGCGTGGTTCGCCGCGACCGCGGCGCTGGCGGTGCTGGTGGGGCTGTCGGTGGGCTGGCTGATGCAGCCGGGCGCGGGCGTGAGCGGGCTCACCGCCGATCCGGACTACACGCCCAGGACGCTGCCGCGCGTGGTCGACGTGCTGCTCAACATCGTCCCGACCAACCCGTTCCAGGCGCTCGCGGGCGTGGCCATCGGCAAGCACGCCGACGGCGCGAACGCGGTCGTGCCCGGTGCGAGCACGGTGCTGCAGGTGATCTTCTTCGCGGGACTGGTGGGCTTTGCCCTGGTGAAGCTCGGCGAGCGCACGGCGGGGCTGCGCAGGCTGGTCGGCGAGGCCAGCGACACGATGATCCAGGTCACCCGCTTCGTGCTCGAGTTCACGCCGATCGGTACCTTCGGCCTGATCGCGGGCCTGGTCGGCGCCTACGGCTTCGGCAAGCTGCTGCCGCTGGGCACCTTCGTGCTGGCGCTGTACGTGGCCTGCGCGCTGCACATCGTGGTGGTGTACGGCGGGCTGCTGCTCGCGCACGGCCTCAACCCCGTGAAGTTCTTCAAGGGCGCGGCGCCGGGCATGCAGATCGCGTTCGTGAGTTCATCGAGCTTCGCGTCCATGCCGGCGGCGATCCGCTCGGTGACGCACAACCTCGGCGTCGATCGCGACTACGCGGCCTTCGCCGTGCCGCTGGGCGCGAGCATCAAGATGGACGGCTGCGGCGCGATCTATCCGGCGCTCACCGCCATGTTCGTGGCGCAGTACTTCGGCATCGACCTGTCCGCGACGCAGCTGTTCACCATCCTCGTGGCCTCCGTGCTCGGCAGCTTCGGCACCGCGGGCGTGCCGGGCACGGCCATCGTGATGGTCACCCTGGTGCTGTCGGCGGCGAACCTGCCGCTGGAGGGCATCGCGTTCCTGGTCGCCATCGACCGCGTCCTCGACATGATGCGGACCATGACCAACGTCACCGGGCAGATGCTGGTGCCCGTGCTCGTCGCGCGCGAGACCGGGCTGCTGGATACGAAGGTCTACGACGCCGGGCTGACCGAGGTGGGCGTCGCGCCCGAGACGGAGACGCCCTGAGGATGCCCGACCGCGAGCTCGTGCTGCGCTTCCTTGCCGAGCCCGGCGACGTGAACTACGGCGGCAAGGTGCACGGCGGCGCGGTGATGAAGTGGATCGACCAGGCCGGCTACGCGGCGGCCGTGGCCTGGAGCGGGCGCTACTGCGTCACCGTTGCGGTCGGCGGAATCCGCTTCGTCGCGCCGATCCGCATCTCCGACCTCGTGACCCTGCGCGCCAAGCTGGTGCACACGGGCACCAGCAGCATGCACTTCGCGGTCGAGGTGCATGCCCGCGACCCGAAGGACGGCCCCGCCGGCGACCGGCTGTGCACGCACTGCGTCATCGTCTTCGTGGCACTGGATCAACCGGAAGGGCGGCCGATGCCGGTGCCGGCGTGGACACCCGACACCGAAGAGGACCGCCGCCTGGCCGACTACGCGCGGGACGTCATGGCCCTGGGCCGCGGCATCGAGTCCCTCCTCGAGCGGCCGCCCGTAGCAGGAGGCTAGAACGCCGAAGGCCACCCGGGGGCGGCCTTCGAGCTGCGTCGCGCCAGCGCCCGGGGGCGGCATGCGCGCATACATATGTATACGTGTGCCGGTCAGATCCCGGCGACGCGGCGGCCCTGCAGGAACTTCGCGCCCCAGTAGCCGGTTTCGAGGGTGGAGACGGTGACGTCGCGGCCGGTGCGCGGGGCATGCACGAACTTGCCGTCGCCCACGTAGATGCCCACGTGATCGACCGTGCCGGACTTGCCGAAGAACACCAGGTCGCCCTTGACCAGCTGGGCCTTGCTGGCCACCAGCTCGCCGGTCTTGGCCATCTCGCGCGACACCCGCGGCAGCTCGATGCCCAGCGCGTTGCGGAAGACGTAGCCGACCAGGCCCGAGCAGTCGAAGCCACCCTCCGGCGAGGTGCCGCCCCAGCGGTAGGGCGTGCCCAGCAGCGCCAGAGCGCGCGACAGCACCGACTGCACGCGGTTCGGCGACGCCGCGGCCTCGGCGCGGCTGCCGCCGACGAGGCGGTTGATGTCCGTCGCCAGCATCAGGGCGCGGTCGGACATGCTCATGGAATTGGTGGACGCCGGGCGGCCGGCCTCGGTCGTCGCCGCGACCGTGGCGGTGGCCGTCGCGTCCTGCGCGAAGGCCGGCAGGGCGCCGAGCGCCAGCACACCGGCCAGGATCCAGCGGGTGAAGGTTCGGTTGGGGTTGCGTCCCGTCATCACCGGGGCCTCACAAGTTCGTCACCGGGGCATCATGCCCGCCGAACGGGTCGATTTGGTTAGCAAGTCGTTAGGTGGCCGTTAAGGCCTTGCGGACGCGGTCGCAGAAAACCGGTCAGGCAGGTGACGGCGGCTAGTGGAGGACCCGGCGGCCGCCCTGGAAGTGCTCGCGCCAGTAGGGGCCGTCGACCCGGTCCAGGCGCACGGTGCCGCCGCTGCTGGGCGCGTGCACGAAACGGCCCTCGCCCACGTAGATGCCGACGTGGCTGACGCTCCCCGCCGGCCCGAACACCACCAGGTCGCCCGCGGCGATGCCCGTCGGCGCGACCGGCGGGCCCAGCCGCGCCAGCTCGGCCGTGGTGCGGGGAAGCACCCGGTCGAGCATGTCGCGGTAGACGTAGGCGACCAGGCCGCTGCAGTCGAAGCCGGATTCGGGCGTATTGCCGCCGAAGCGGTAGGGCGTGCCCACCAGCGAGAGCGCACGCATCAGCACCGCATTGGCCGCGGCAGGGTCCTGCGGGGCGACGGCGGGCCATGTCGCCGGCAGCGCGACCCGCCCCGGCACCCGCCCCGGCCTGACGGCCGAATCGCCGCCGCAGCCCGCAAGCGCCGCGGCGAGCATGAGCGCCACGCACGCGCGCAGGCGCCTGGCTGGCATGCCCGTGGCCTTGTCCGGATAATGCGCGTTCCCCATCGGCCGGTACTTTGCAGCCCGCGAAGCGGCGCTTCAACACCGTCCGTCCAGCCCGACCGGGCGCCCTTCCGCCCCGCGCGGCTGCGAGACACCTTCCTGATGAACATCGAAAAGAACAGCGTCGTCCGTTTCCACTACACCGTCTCCGAGCAGGGCCAGGAGCCGATGGAGTCCTCCGAGGGCCGCGAGCCGCTCGCCATCCTGGTCGGCCACGGCAACATCATCCCCGGCCTGGAGGAGGCGATGATGGGCAAGGCGGCAGGCGACAAGTTCGAGGTCGACGTGCCGGCCGCGCAGGCCTACGGCGAGCGCCGTGACGGCCTGACGCAGCGCATCCCCAAGAAGCACTTCGAGGGCCAGCCGCTGCAGCCAGGCATGCAGGTGGTGCTCAACACCAACTTCGGCCCGCGCGCGGTGACCATCGAGAAGGTGGGCATGACCGTGGTCGACGTCGACCTCAACCACCCCATGGCCGGGAAGGACCTGCACTTCGCCATCGAGATCGTCGAGGTGCGCGAGGCGGCCGCCGAGGAGCTCGAGCACGGCCACGTGCACGGCGAGGGTGGCCACCACCACTGAGCCGGCGCCGCAGCGTCGCTCCGGACGGCCCGCTTCGGCGGGCCGTTCGCGTTTGCGCCGCCGCGCGTCAGGGGCGTGACGTCCGGCGCATAGGCGGATCGGCGCCGGCGCGGCATGCTGCAAGGGTCTTTCGGGGAGGAAGGGCGTGAACGCAACGACGCTGCTGGAACCGGTCGCGCCCGGCGAGCGCATCCAGGCGATGGACGTGCTGCGCGGATTCGCGCTGCTCGGGATCCTGCTGATGAACATCGAGGCCATGGCCGGGCCGCTCTTCGCGGGCATGACCGGCACCGATCTGTCGCTGCAGGGCGCCGACCGTGGTGTGGACGCGCTCATCTACATCCTCGTGCAGGGCAAGTTCTACACGCTGTTCTCGCTGCTGTTCGGAATGGGCTTCGCGGTGATGATGGAGCGCGCCGCGCGCGCCGGCCGACCGTTCGTGCGCCTCTACCTGCGACGTACCCTGGGGCTGCTGGCCATCGGGCTGGCGCATGCGCTGCTGGTGTGGTCGGGCGACGTGCTGGTTACGTACGCGCTGGTGTCCCTGCCGCTGCTGCTGTTCCGCAACGCCCCGGAGCGCTCGCTGCCGTGGTGGGCCGTGGTGATCTACCTGGTGCCGGTGGGGCTGATGGGCCTGTTCGGGCTGATGGGCTCGCTGGCGCAGCTGGAGCCCACCGCCGCTGCCGAGTTCCAGAGGGCGCTCGACCAGCAGGCGGCGGGCCACGCGGCCACGATCGAGGCGCAGCGCCAGGCCTACGGCAGTGGCGACTTCCTCGCCGCGACCGCCCAGCGCGCGCGCGACACGCTGTCCATGCTCGGCTTCCTGCCCTTCTTCGGCGCGCACGTGCTGGGCATGTTCGTGCTGGGAAGCTGGTTCGTGCGCAGCGGCGCCATCGCGCGGCCGGCCGGGTTCGTCCGGCTTTACGCGGGGTTGCGATGGGCCGCGCTTCCGCTGGGCCTTGCCCTGATGCTCGCGTCCTGGTGGCTCGAGCCGCAGATGACCGCCGACCGCGCGGATCTGCGCATGGCCACGGCCTTCGGGCTGCACGCGGCAGGCAGCCTGCTGATGATGCTGGGCTACCTGGCGTGGATCGTGAGGGCACTGCATTCGGCCGCCGGCGCGCGCCTGCTCGGCCTGTTCGCCCCGGCAGGCCGCATGGCGCTGACCAACTACCTGCTGCAGTCGCTGGTCGGCACGCTGGTGTTCTACGGCTACGGGTTGGGCTTCTTCGAGCGCATGCCGCGTGCATGGCAACCGGTGTTCGTGGTCGCGCTGTTCGCCGCGCAGGTCGCCTTCAGCCGCTGGTGGCTCGCGCGCCATGCGCACGGTCCGATGGAGCGCCTGTGGCGCGCCTGGACCTATCGCGGCCAGCCGCGCCCGGGCGGCACGGTGGCCGGAACGGCCTGAGCCACCGGGCCGGTTCCGCCCGCGGCCCGGCGGCCCGACAATGGCGATCCCGCCGCGCCGCGTCGGGGTCCTTCGCATCCGGAGCCGCGCATCGATGTCAGCCACGCAAAGCGACGTGCTCGTGGTCGGCGGCGGCGTGATCGGCCTGTCGGTCGCGCTGGCGCTGGCCGAGGCGGGCCGGCACGTGCGCATCCTCGAGGCCGGCCGGGTCGGCGGCGGCAGCTCGCATGGCAACTGCGGCACGATCACGCCCAGCCATGCGCCGCCGCTCTCGGCACCCGGCGTGCCACTGAAGGCGCTGCGCTGGATGCTCACGCCCGACGCGCCGCTGTACGTGAAGCCGCGCTTCGACCCCGTGCTCTGGAGCTGGCTTCTGCGCCTGGCCGCGCGCGCCAATCCCCGCGACTGGCACGCCAGCGCGGTGGCCAAGGGTGCGCTGCTCAACGATTCGCGCGCCCGGCTCAAGGCCTGGATCGCGCGCTACGGCATCGACGCGGAGTTCGTCGAATCCGGCCTCGACTACGTCTATCGCGACGCGGCCGCATTCGAGCACGGCCAGCGCGAGATCCCGCTGCTGCGCGAGCTCGGTATCCAGGCGCAGGCGATCGACGCTGCGACCTACCAGGCGCAGGAGCCCGCGCTCAAGCCCGGCATCGCCGGTGCGTTGCACTTTCCCGGCGACGCCATGCTGAGGCCGGATCGCTACGTGGCCGGGCTCGCGCAGACCGCCACCGCCCGCGGCGTCGACATCCGGGCGCAGTGCGCGATGCAGGCCGTGCGGCGCGACGGCGCGCACTGGCGCGTCGACACGCCGCACGGGCCATTCACGGCGGGCCAGCTGGTGCTCGCCACCGGGGCCTGGTCGCACCTGGAAG
>JBMOOW010000023.1:0-16573 GCA_049323195.1 Pseudomonadota bacterium
AACTACCTGGGCTGGTTCCGGGCGCTCGACCGGAATGCCCGATCCGGCGCCAGCGCCGCATCCCTGCTGGCTTTGGCCATCTCCGCGTGAGCCCATCCTCAACTAACGCGAACAGAGCCTTTTCTTTTGCGGGAGCCGCGCGCTAGAGTCGACCGGCTGACGAAAAGAGAAACGACGCCCACATGGCAGCTGTCCTGGAACCCACCAACGCCACCCTTCCCACCGTCGACGCCCGCATCTACCCGCGCAACGGCCTCGACATCCTGTCGCGCGCGGAGGTCGCCCGCCTGCGCGACGCCTCCAGCGGCGGCATGCACGAGCTCCTGCGCCGCTGCGCGCTGGCCGTGCTCACCAGCGGAAGCACCTCCGACGACCCGCGCGCGGCCCGGGAGCTCTATCCCGACTTCGACATCCAGGTGCAGCAGCAGGACCGCGGCGTCCGCATCGACCTGCACAAGGCGCCGGCGATGGCCTTCGTCGAAGGCGAGCTCATCCAGGGCGTGGCCGAGCTGCTGGCCGCGGTCGTGCGCGACCTGGCCTACACGGCGATCGAGCTGCGCCCGGAGTTCGGCCGCGACCTCGACAGCAGCGAAGGCATCACCGATGCGGTCTTCGGCCTGCTGCGCAACGCCCGCGTGCTGCAGCCGGGCGACCCCAACCTCGTGGTCTGCTGGGGCGGCCACTCGATCAGCCGCGACGAGTACCTCTACACCAAGCAGGTCGGCTACGAGCTGGGCCTGCGCGGCATCGACATCTGCACCGGTTGCGGCCCGGGCGCCATGAAGGGCCCGATGAAGGGCGCGACCATCGCCCACGCCAAGCAGCGCCGCCGCCGCATGCGCTACATCGGCATCACCGAGCCGGGGATCATCGCGGCCGAATCGCCGAACCCGATCGTCAATCACCTGGTGATCATGCCGGACATCGAGAAGCGCCTGGAGGCCTTCATCCGCATGGGGCACGGCATCATCGTCTTCCCCGGCGGCGTAGGCACGGCGGAGGAGATCCTCTACCTGCTGGGCATCCTCCTGCGGGAGGAGAACGCCGGCCTGCCGTTCCCGCTGATCCTGACGGGGCCTGTCGCGTCGGCACCGTACTTCGAGCAGATCGACCGCTTCCTGCGGCTCACGCTGGGCGAGGCGGCGACGTCGCGCTACGAGATCATCGTGGGCGACCCGGCGGAGGTCGGCAAGCGCATGTCGCGTGGGCTCAAGAAGGTGCGCGAGCACCGCATCGCGCACCGCGACTCCTTCTTCTTCAACTGGTCGGTCGACATCCCGCTCGACTTCCAGCGCCCGTTCGTTCCCACGCACGAGGCGATGTCGGCGCTCGACCTGCACAACGGCCGCGCTCCGCACGCGCTGGCCGCCGACCTGCGTCGGGCGTTCTCCGGCATCGTCGCGGGCAACGTGAAGGAGGACGGCATCCGCCGCGTCGAACAGCACGGCCCGTTCGAGATCCATGGCGATCCGGTCATCATGGAGTCGCTGGATGCGCTCCTGCGCGCGTTCGTGCAGCAGCACCGTATGAAGATCGCGGGCGAGTACCGGCCCTGCTACCGGGTGGTCACCGCCTGACGGTCAGCGCCACTTGCCGCGCGCAGGTGGCGCGGCAGGCCGGCGGGGCAGGCGGACGGTGGCGACGTACAGCTCACCCTGCCGCCCCGTCTGCACGCTGCCGCGGCCGCCGGTGAAGGCCTCGATGCGGGCCTGCGAGGCATGCAGCCCGACCTGGTGGCTGACCGGGCGCTCGGCATCCGACAGCACAAGGGGGTTCGTGACGCGCACCACGATGTGCTCGGGCGTGGTCGTCAGCGCGATCTCCACCCGCCCGCCCTGCGGTACGCGCTCGACCCCGTGCCGGATGGCGTTTTCGACCAGCGGCTGGATCGAGAGCGCCGGCACCATGGCATGGGGGATTTCCGCGGGCAGCTTCCACTCCACCCGCAGGCGCTCGCCGAAGCGCAGGGACTCGATTTCGAGGTAGCGCCGGGCGAGGGACAGCTCCTCCTCCAGCGGGATCTCGCGCGGCCCGGCGAGCGCGGCACGGAAGAGGTCCGCCAGGTCCAGCAGCAGGCGCTCGGCCTCCTCCGGGCGCTGGTGCACCAGCGAGGCCCCCGTGTTGAGCGTGTTGAACAGGAAATGCGGGCGGATGCGGGCCTGGAGGGCTTCGAGTTCGGCCTGCTTGGCGCGGAGGGCGGCCCGTCGCGCATCCCAGTGGTTCTGGAAAGCGACCAGGCCGAGCAGCCCCAGCGTCAGCGCGATGCCCGCCAGGCGCGCCACGAACGCGCTCCAGCTGTCGCCTTCGAGCCACGTGGGGCCGAGCACCGCGCGCGCGAAGTAGGCAACGAGCAGCGTGTTCGCCAAGAGCAGCGACAGCGCCGTCCATGCGAGCGTCTGCGGGCGTGCGCGCGCCAGTTGCCTGCGGAGCATGTACAACCCGCCCAAGGTGGCCAGCGCCACCCACTGGATGAAGAGCGAAGCCGCACCGAAGTAGGTCCAGCGCGCCTGCCCGGCACCGGGTGCCAGAGCGAGCACCAGGGCGAGGCCTTCGCCGGCGGTCACCACGCGCAGCAGGAAGTCGGGCTGCCAGAGCGCCTCCAGCGGGCGGGACGGGTCGCGGGCTGGCGCCGGACGAGGCTTCGCGGTCATGTTGGGATCATGCCGCAGGCCCGCACTCGTCGCGCGCGCCGTCGGCCCCGCCATCGCTCCCGCCTGTCGGCCACCGCTGGTTGGTGCGCGTATCCGTCGTTATGGTGGCCTCGGGCCAGTGCATGGGGCGGAAATGGAACGACCGGATTTCGCGCGGCGACGCCGGAGTGGGCCGCAAGGCTTCACGCTGGTGGAGCTGATGGTCACGCTGGCGGTGCTCGCCATCATCATTGGCATCGCGGTGCCATCGTTCAATGCCATGACCCAGCGCAACCGTCTCACGGCCGCCGCGAACGAGATCGTGGGTGCCCTGCAGACCGCGCGCATGGAGGCAGTGCGACGCAACCGCAGCATCCGTGTCTGTCCGACCACTGATGGCTCGGCCTGCGCCGGAACCGACTGGGGCCGCGTGGTCATCCGGGGTGCCGATGGTCCGATCCGGGAGGTCCAGGCAGTGCGCCCCGGGACCGGGATCAGCGGTACCAGTGCGCTGGCCGCGATCGAGTACCGACCCGATGGACGGGCGGTCGCGTCGGGCGCGGTGGCCTTCGCCTCCTCCAAGCTGCCGACGGCCGAGAACACGAGACTGATCGAGGTGGGCACCAGCCGCGTCAGCGTCTGCCGCGTGTCCCAGGGAGCAACAAAGTGCCCAACCAACTGAAGACAATCCGCGCGCGCCGCCTGCAGGCAGGTACTTCGCTGCTGGAAGTGCTGATCGCCGTGCTGATCCTGGCCATCGGCATGCTCGGCATGGCGGCCCTGCAGTCGGTGACCCTGCGCAACAGCAACAGTTCCTCGGGACGCTCGCAGGCCGTGATCCAGACCTACTCGGTCTTCGACATGCTCCGCCTCGATCGCGCGCGCGCCCAGCAAGGCGCCTACGACGTGCCCGACTGGAAGTGCCAGGCCGCGGCTCCGGCCAGTGGCGACGACAAGACCGACTACTCGGTCTTCAACGGCTGGCTCGCCCAGGTCCAGGCGAATCTGGGCGACCCGTCCGCCTGTGGCCGGATCGACTGTGTGGCCAACGAATGCACCGTCGGCATCCGTTGGGACGACAGTCGCCCCACGGGCGCGGCGCCCGACAAGCAACTCGTCTTCGAAACCAGCAGCAGGCTCTGAGATGCGCAACCCACGAGCTGCCACCCGTCACGCCGCGCGCCGGAAGGTTCGCGGCCTGTCGCTCATTGAACTCATGATCGCCCTTGTCCTGGGCCTTGTGGTGGTGGGCGCCGCCGGCGGCGTCTTCCTTGCCAACCGCCGTGTCTACGCCGCCAGCGAAACCCTCAACCGCGTGCAGGAGAACGGGCGGGTTTCGTTCGAGTTGCTGGCACGTGACCTTCGGGAAGCTGGAGGGAGCCCGTGCGGGGTGCCCTTCGGGCGCGACAACGGCTTCGTGAACATGCTTCGCCGCACCACTGCTACCGAATGGACGAGTGCTCTCTTCACGACCGGCATCCGCGGAACCGAAGCAGGAACGACCGACAGTGTTGATCTGGCTTTGTCCGGTGAGAGTGGTCTTCGCCGCATCGTGGATGCGTCCAACCCGGCTTCCCACGTTGAAGTCGACGATGCGACCGGGATCAAGGAAGGAGATTTGGTGCTTGCCTGCAACTCTGAAAAGGCGATTCTCTTCGAGGTGCGCGGCCTTACCGGAAACGACAAGAAGATTCGTTTCAACGGTGGGCGCAACTGCGCCTCCACGCTGCTCGGCAATGACCCGGACCTGAACTGTGCTGCGGCCAAGAATGGTTTTCCGGGCGCAGCCTGCTTCACGGGCGGCACATGTGGTGCCTGGGTCGCGGAACGTTACAAGGACGCCTCGGGCAACCTCGTTTATCCGCCTGCCTATGTGGTGAGCACGGGTGGAGTACGTTGGCACATTGCGAATAACGACCGCGGCGGCACATCGCTATACCGAGCCCGCTTGGACGGCTCGGCAGGCGGCTGGACGATCGTGAATCGCGGCGAGGAAATCGCCGAGGGCGTGTCACGCCTGCAACTCCGGTACCGGCGTGCGAACGCACCCGCCTCGGGCTTCCGACCGGCGAATGAAATCCCTGCGGATCAGTGGGGGCAGGTGAACGCCGTCGAAGTGGCGATAACTACGGTAGGCGTGGCGGGAAACCTCAGCGCGAGTGACGTGCAGGGGACGGACAAGGCGCCACTTGAGCGCACCTTCACCTACGTTGTGGCCTTGAGGAACCGGGAGGGCGGCGCATGATCGTGTCAGCACGTTCAAGCAGGCGAGGTCGGCACACGCCGGCGCCGGCTGCGCGCGGGCAGAAGGGTGTGGCAATCGTCGTGGTGCTGATGCTGCTCCTGATTGTGACGTTATTGGGGCTGGCCGGCATCCGGGGCGCCATGCTGCAGGAGCGGATGGCTGCCAATGCCTACGCGCGTGCGCAGGCGTTTCAGGCTGCTGAAGCCGCGCTGCGCGAGGGCGAGACCGTTGTGCAGGCGCAATGGGAGGCCAATAACGACTGGGTTCCCGACGGAAAGACCAAGACGGTTGCGACGACCCTCAACGACATCACGTCGCAGTACAGCATCGAGATCGTCGGGCCCGCGAACAGTGCCGCGGGCCCCTCTGGGTCCAGCAGCACGTCGAACCCGGACCTCAAGGACCGTATCGTCGCTGCCGCTTCGGGCGGTGGCCTGCCGAACCCCGGCAAGGTCTATCGCGTTATCGCAACCAGCACCAATCCGGACAACGGCGTCGAAGTGCAGCTCGAGTCGCTCTACGAGCTTTCGAGGGAATAATCATGCGCAAGCCCCGCAACCTGCCCAATTCACGGTTCACCACGTGGTCGCTCGTGGGCTCGTTCCTCGCCACCGCGGTAGTTTCGACCGCGCACTCGGCGAGTTTCCCGAACTACCCGCTGCAGACCGGTACGCGCACGATTCCGCCGAACATCCTGTTCATCCTGGATGACTCGGGTTCGATGGGCTATACGGTCATGCCCGATAACCCCGAGGCGACCAGCCCGTTGAACATCGCGGACGGGGCATATACCCGCAATACGCTCGCCTACAACCCGAACACGACATACGCGGGGTGGCGGACGTGGGATGGCGGGCGCCTGACTGATGGTAGGAGCATCACATCCGCGTTCGCGAGCAGTACGCAGGCCTCCGGCAGCAAGGTCGACCTTACGTATAATTCCACGCCTACCTACTATCAGCTCAAGGCTGCCGACGGTAATCAGGGGAGCACGTACAGCTACTGGCGCTACCAGATCCGCGAGGTGGGCGGGAGGATTCGCGTCGTGCGCAGCGAGTACCGGTCGAGCAGCGGCGCCTCGGAAGGCGTGAAGAACGCGGGCTGCGGGAGCGGAAACCCCGGCTGGTACAGCTGCACTTTCGTGGACGACCTTCCGGCTGCGGAACGCCCGGGAGGTCGCTCCGAGGCGAACGAGCTCGTCAACTACGCGACGTGGTACTCCTACCACCGCACACGGTCGAAGGTGGCCAAGGCTGGCGCGAGCGAGGCGTTTGCCGATCTTGGCGAGAACTACCGCGTCGGCTTCGATTCCATCTGGAATCGCAACGGGTCGGCGTCCGTTCCCGGATCGCGGCCGGCGTATCCGATTCCGGTCGGCGAAGATGACGGGCTGTTCCGCGGCGAGAACAAGAAGAAGTGGTTCTCGTACCTGCAGAATGCGAGCGCCAGCAGCAGCACGCCCCTGCATGGTGCGCTCCAGCGCGCGGGCATGTATTACGAAGAAAAGGGCGACAACGGCCCCTGGGGCGGCAAGGACCAGCTTTCCTGCCGTCAAAGCTATTCCATCCTCACGACCGACGGCTATTGGAACAACAGCAGCGACTTCACGTCGGTAGGAAACGTGGACAACAAGCCGGCGACGGTGCTCGCTCCCGACGGATCGGTCGCCTACCAGTACACGCCGTCGGCCCCGTTCAAGGATGGGTACAGCGACACGCTTGCGGACGTCGCGATGCATTACTGGCTTCGCGATCTGCGCACCGACCTGTCCAACAACGTTCCCATGTCAGCTTCGGATCGCGCGTTCTGGCAGCACATGGTGACCTTCGGAATCTCGATCGGCCTGAAGGGAACGCAGGACCCGGCGGTGCTCGCCGCCTCGGGCAACTGGCTGGACCCGTGGAATGGAAAGCCGGGCACGTGGGGTGGCGAGAATGCCCGACGCATCGATGACCTCCTGCACGCCAGCATCAACGGTCGTGGGCGGTTCGTCGCCGCCACCGATCCACAGGCGTTCGCGAAGGCGCTTACGGAGTCGCTGGCGGACATTGCCGGCCGTGAAGCCTCGGGCTCGAACGTGGCGTCGAACGGTGCCGAACTGCAGGATGGGTCGCGCATCTTCCAGGCGGTCTACACATCGGGCGTGTGGTCGGGCGACGTCATGGCTTTCCCGATCGGCAGCAAGCTGATCCAGGATCGCATCTGGAGCGCCGCCGACGAGGCGCGGCAGAATCGCACCGCCTTCGTCGAGCGCAAGATCCTGACCTGGAACGGAAGTGGCGGCGACCTGTTCCCGACGCTGAGCCAGGAGAAGGCCCTGGAGCGCAAGGGGGGGATGACGCCCGTGAGCGCCGATGACAATGTCAAGTACATCCGCGGCAGCGCTGCCCTCGAAGCGGCAGGAGGCTTGGGAAAACTGCGCGACCGCGCCTCGCCCATCGGCGACATCGTGAATTCCTCGCCGGTGCTGGTGAAGAGCGGCGGTACGTCCACGCTGTACGTAGGTGCGAATGACGGCATGTTGCACGGCATCGATGCGGACAGCGGTCAGACACTGTTCTCGTACGTGCCGGCCGGCATCAACCTGACCAACCTCGCGAACCTGAGCAACCCCGAGTACGACCACCGATTCTTCGTGGACGGCGGGCTGGACGTCGCGACGACGTCGGACGACAAGAAGATCCTGGTCGGTGCGCTGGGCCGCGGTGGCAAGGGCGTTTTCGCGCTGGATGTCACCAGCGCCGCCGCGCTGACCGGTGGCCAGAAGAAGGCGGTACTCTGGGATCAGACGGCTGCCAACGACAGCGATATGGGAAACGTCCTGGGTGCGCCCCTGGTCCTGCCGGATGAGGCTGGCGGCACGATCACTTTCGTTGGCAACGGCATCGACAGCGGCAGCGGCGAAGCGGTACTGTTCGCCTATCTCACCAGCAAGAATGGCGGCCTGACGACCATCCGGATCAGGACGGGCGCCAAGGGAGACAACGGTCTGGCCGAGCCGCGCGCCGCTGACGTGGACGGCGATGGCTCGGTGGACTACGTGTACGCAGGTGACCTCCAGGGCAATCTCTGGAAGTTCGACGTCCGCGGAGCCTCCGGGACCTGGGCCGGCAAGGCTCCCGCCGTGCTGTTCAAGGCCGTAGGTCCCGATGGCAAGGCGCAGGCAATCACCGCGGCACCAGCGCTCGCTCGTGAGCCTGTGACCCGCCGCCTGTTCGTGGTGTTCGGAACAGGCCGCTACATTGCCGACTCCGACATCACTGGCGACGAGGCGGGTCGCGTGCAGACGGTGTATGGCGTGATCGATGACGGAAGCGCGATCGCCAGCCGGAACGATCTGCAGCGGCGCACGATCGTAAAAGCCGGCAAGGATTCCAAGGGCCGTAACGCTCGCGCATGGGAACCCTATGCCCCGCTCGGATCCGGCAAGAAGGGTTGGTATGTGGACCTCGATCTGCCCACCGCCGGTGAGCGCGTCATCACGCGTCCGTTGGTGATCGGTCGCGCGATGTGGTTCTCGAGCATCATTCCCAGCTCGGGTGAGGGTTGCGAATCCGGCGGTTCCGGCTATCTGAACGCGGTAGATGCGTTTACGGGAACCAATCCGTCGCGGGGTACCAATTCCGGCGGTGGAACGTATACCTACATCGACGTAGACGACAACAAGAAGGGTGACGACAAACTGGTCGGCGAGAGCGCGGACGGCAATGATGGGTATGTGACCTCGGTGGACCTCGGTATCGGTATGCCGAGCCGAGGGACCAACGTTGGCGAGGGCATCTACGTTTGCGGCTCGGACGGCAGCTGCGGCTGGGTGCCCACCGCACCGAAACCTGCGCGGGCGCAGCGCGTGGGCTGGCGTGAACTCGTGGGAGAGGGGTGATGGCCATGCGCAGTCGGCATGTGAGTGGGTTCACCCTGGTCGAACTGATGATCGTCGTGGCGATCATCGCGATCCTGGCGTCCATCGCGTATCCGAGTTACCGCGACCACATCATCAAGACCCGTCGCACGGCGGCGGCGGCGTGTCTGATGGAGGCATCGCAGGTGATGGAGCGCTACTACACGACCAAGCTGACGTACAAGGATGCGCCGCTGCCTACTCCGGGGTGCATGACGGATACCGACAAGTACTACAGCTACAGCTTCAAGTCCGGGCCGACCGCGGCGGGGTACGAGCTGCAGGCTGGCCCCAAGGGAAGCCAGCCCGACAGCAAGTGCGGAACGCTCACCATCAACCAGACCGGAGTGAAGACGAAGTCGGGCAGTGCATCCTCCGTGTCCGACTGCTGGTGAAGCCGGTCGCGGCAGCGGAGGCTTGACGCCCCCGGCAGGGCGTCTAAAATGCACGTCCCCGCCCGAATAGCTCAGCCGGTTAGAGCACTTGACTGTTAATCAGGGGGTCGTTGGTTCGAGTCCAACTTCGGGCGCCAGATCCTCAGAAGGCCTGCAGAGATGCGGGCCTTCTGCTTTTCCGGGGTCAGAACGGGCAGGCCGGCGGGCTGCGGTGGCGCTCGGTACGTGCGCGGCCGGCGTTGTTGACAACCACCCGCGCGAGTTCCCGGCCGCGGGAGCTGCAGAGGCGGAGGGTGGCGTTCGAGCCCGCCGACCACCCGCTGGGGGCGAAGCGGACCAGGGGGCGTCCGGGCGTAGCGCGGAACGCGAGGTTCCCGCCGACGCCGTCGAAGGCCTGCAGGACATCCTCGCGCGAGGTGGGCTGCCCCGTACGGCCGGCATCGACGAAGACGAGCCAGCCACTGCTCCAGACGAGGTCCGTCCTGCAACTGCGGCCATCCGCGCTCGGACAGACGGATACGGGCCGGTTCCGGCGCACCGCTTCCATCCGGGCGGTCGACATGGCGGCGGTTGCGAGGTGGAGGGTCCGCGTGGTGCGGGTGTGTTCGAGCAGGGCGTCGATGGAAGGCCCGCCGACGCCAAGCGCGACGGCCAGCACCGCGACCGTGATCATCAGTTCCAGCAGCGTGAATCCCCGGGCATTCCTTGCCATGGCGAGCTCCCTGTCGGCCGCCGCAAGGATCGGCTTCCGGGCGGCGAGCGATCATCGGGGCAGGGCGCGACGTCGTGTCGGACAAGTCCGGGCGGCGTGTGCGGTCTCGGGTGGTGCGCCGGCGAAGGGCTAGGCTGGTGGGCCGCCTGGCGCCGGCCCGGTGTTCAGCCGCGACCGGCCCGTGACGTCCGGCGCCTAGACTGGCTGGTGAAGGAGCCCGCATGACCGAATCGAACCGCTTCCAGCTCGTATCCCCGTATTCCCCGGCCGGCGACCAGCCGCAGGCCATCGAGCGCCTTGCGGCCAGCTTCGAGGCGGGGCTCGCGCACCAGACGCTGCTGGGCGTGACGGGCTCGGGCAAGACGTACACGATCGCCAACGTCGTGCAGCGGATCCAGAAGCCGACCATCGTCATGGCGCCGAACAAGACGCTGGCGGCGCAGCTCTACGGCGAGTTCAAGGCGTTCTTCCCGCACAACGCGGTCGAGTACTTCGTCAGCTACTACGACTACTACCAGCCCGAGGCCTACGTGCCCGCGAGCGATACCTTCATCGAGAAGGACAGCTCGATCAACGAGCACATCGAACAGATGCGGCTGTCGGCGACCAAGGCACTGCTGGAGCGGCGCGATACGCTGATCGTCTGTACCGTCTCGGCGATCTACGGCCTCGGCAACCCCTCCGAGTACCACCGGATGGTGCTGCACATGGTGCGCGGCGAACGCATCGACCAGCGCGAGCTGATCCGTCGCCTGACGGAGATGCAGTACACGCGCAACGACACCGAGCTGCGCCGCGGTACCTACCGCGTGCGCGGCGAGGTCATCGACGTGCATCCGGCCGAGAGCGATGCCGAGGCGCTGCGGATCGAGCTGTTCGACGGCGAGATCGAGCAGCTCTCGGGCTTCGACCCGCTCACCGGCGAGGTGCTGCGCAAGCTGCCGCGCTACACGATCTACCCGAAGTCGCATTACGTGACCACGCGGCGCACGGTGCTGGACGCCGTGGAGACGATCAAGATCGAGCTTCGCGAGCGGCTGGAGCAGCTGTATGCGCAGAACAAGCTGGTGGAGGCCCAGCGCCTGCAGCAGCGCACGACCTTCGACCTGGAGATGCTGGCCGAGGTCGGCTTCTGCAATGGCATCGAGAACTACTCGCGGCACATGACCGGCCAGAAGCCCGGCGAGCCGCCGCCGTGCCTGTTCGACTATGTACCGCCGGATGCACTGCTGGTGGTCGACGAATCGCACGTGACCGTCCCGCAGGTGGGCGCGATGTACAAGGGCGACCGCTCGCGCAAGGAAACGCTGGTGGAGTTCGGCTTCCGCCTGCCGTCCGCGCTGGACAACCGGCCGCTGAAGTTCGAGGAGTGGGAGGCGCGGGCGCCGCGCGCGATCTACGTGTCCGCCACGCCCGGGCAGTACGAGCTGCAGAAGTCCGAGGGCGAGGTGGTCGAGCTCGTCGTGCGGCCGACGGGCCTGATCGACCCGGTGGTCGAGGTGCGCCCGGTGGCGACGCAGGTCGACGACCTGCTGGGCGAGATCAACCTGCGCGTGGCCATGGGCGACCGCGTGCTGGTGACCACGCTCACCAAGCGCATGGCGGAGAACCTGACCGAGTACCTCACCGAGCACGGCATCAAGGTGCGCTACCTGCACTCGGACATCGACACCGTCGAGCGCGTGGAGATCATCCGCGACCTGCGCCTGGGCAAGTTCGACGTGCTGGTCGGCATCAACCTGCTGCGCGAAGGCCTGGACATGCCGGAGGTATCGCTGGTGGCGATCCTCGATGCGGACAAGGAGGGCTTCCTGCGCTCGGCCGGCTCGCTGATCCAGACCATCGGTCGCGCCGCGCGCAACGTGCGCGGCAAGGCGATCCTGTATGCCGATGCGATGACGCGCTCCATGAAGATGGCGATCGACGAGACCGATCGCCGCCGGCAGAAGCAGGTGGAGTACAACGCCGAGCACGGCATCGTGCCGCAGTCGGTCGTGCGGCCCATCCACGACATCATGGAGGGCGCGCGTTCGGAGCCGGACGAGGCCAAGGGCAGGGGGCGCGGCAAGGCGCGTCGTGTCGCGGAGGCCGAGTCCGACTACGCGGCCTTGAGCCCGGCCCAGCTGGCCTCGCGGATCAAGGCACTGGAGCAGCAGATGTACCAGCACGCCCGCGACCTGGAGTTCGAGGCCGCCGCCAACGTGCGCGACCAGCTGCGCAAGCTGAAGGAGGCCGGGTTCGCCGGGTGATCGGCTTGCCGCCGCGCGCCGGGCTGGCTACACTGTGCGCCCTTCGCCGGGGCTTTGGCTCCGGCATCGGGCGGTTAGCTCAGCGGTAGAGCACTACCTTGACATGGTAGGGGTCACAGGTTCGAACCCTGTACCGCCCACCACCTACGTGGTCACGAACGGCGCGATCTTCGGATCGCGCCGTTTTTCGTTGTCGTGCGACGCACATCGCCCGTGAACAGTGACGCATGCACGCACCCGGCTCACGCGCGTTTTATGCCGGCTGCGCGAGTATGCGCGACCGTGCAGTAGCAGGTCGCAACCCGTGCTGACACCCGGTCGCCCCCAGTCCCGGCAGGGCCTGCCCTGGATCTCGACCTCGGCCAAGGACAGCGAGATGCATCGCCTGCGCAGCCTCGTCGCCGCGCTGGCGAGCATCGCCGAGCATCCGGGCGAGACGGCACGCTTCATCGAGGATGCGCTGGACACCGTCGTCGCGCTCACGCGGGCGACGGGAGGCGTGGTGCTTCTGGACGGCCCGGGCCCCGGCATGCACGTGGCCTGTGCCCGGGGGCAGATGCAGCAGGCGGCCGAGCACGATTACAACACGGGCGGCACGCTGGCGCGGGCCAGCCTCGATGGCCGGGCCATGCTGCGCAGCGATTCCGCGTTCCAGGACGAGCGCATCCAGGGCGATGCCCGGCGGCGCCACCGCCTGCATTCGCTGATCGCCACGCCGCTGCGCTACGGCGAGGAGGTGCTGGGCGTGCTCGAGATCTGTTCTTCGGTGCCGCAGGCCTTCGACGACATCGACGCCCAGGCGGTCGCGCTGGTCGGTACCGCGGTGGGCGGCGCGCTGGGTCGGCAGCTGGCGCTGGAGGAGAACGCGCGCCTGCTGGATCGCCTGCACGATGCGCTGCTGGACACGCAGGCGACGGCCCGGATGTACCAGGACGCCGCCTCCCTCGATTCGCTGACCGGGCTTCCCAACCGCGCGTCCTTCGTGACCCAGCTCGAGGCCGTCTGTGCCGCCCACCAGGGCCAGCCCCACCGCTTCGCGGTGCTGTTCCTCGACCTCGACGATTTCAAGTCCATCAACGACACCTACGGCCATGCGATGGGCGACGAGGTGCTGCGCGCGACCGGTATCGCGCTGCGCGAGACCCTGCGCGATACCGATGTGGTGGCGCGGCTGGGAGGGGACGAGTTCGTCGCGCTGCTCACCGCGCTGCGCGATGCCGGCCGCGACGTGCCCACCGTCGCCAACGCGGTGGAGGACGAGCTGGCACGGCCGCGGCTGGTGAACGGGGTGCGGATGCGCATCCGTGCCAGCGTCGGCTGGGTCGTGCACGACGGGCAGGCGACGGCGCGCCAGATCCTGCATTCGGCCGATTCGGAGATGTACGCGCACAAGCGCGCGCGGCGGGAGAGCTGAGCGCCCACCGCGCGGTCACGCCCGCGGGGCTATTCATCATCCACCGTCGCCCGATGGCGACCCGGATGCAATGGAGACCCGCCATGTCGAAACCCCTTCCCGCCCTCCTGCCACTCGCGCTGGCGCTGGCCCTCGTCGGCTGCGGCCAGGGCCGCGACGACACGCTGGCCGACGGCGCGGTCGACCGGCCCTCCGCAGGGGAATCCGAGGCGTCCGCGCAGGACGTGGGCCCGCCCTCGCCGTCGTCCGCCGCCGCCGGGCCGGCGACGGGCCGCACGGATGCCGGCGCCGGCACGGGTGCACCGGCCACCACCGGCCCCACGCTGCGGCTGCAGCCGGCCATGGCCGGGCATGCCGCGTATCTGGTCGATGGCGCCGGGCGCGCGCTCTACATGCTCGAAGGCGACCGCGCGGGCGAGAAGTGCACGGGGGACTGCCTGAAGGCATGGCCGCCCGTGCTCATGGGGGCCGCACAGCCCACCGGCGAGACCGGGCTGCCCGGGGCGATGATCTCGACCGCGGCCCGGCCCGACGGCAGCCGCCAGGTCACCTACAACGGCCACCCGCTGTATCGCTACGCGGCCGATGCCGGGCCGGGCCAGGCGCAGGGCCACGGGGTGAAGGACAGCTACGGCAGCTGGTACCTCGTGTCGCCGCAGGGCGGGGAGGTCGAGGGTGCGATGGCGGGGCATTGAGCCCCGCTGGCCTGCCCGGGGCGGCCGGTTCGGCCCCGGGCACCTCGTCTCAGTTGTTCAGGCCCACCACCATTCCGGGCCGCTCGACGTGGATCGCATGCCGGCCGGCGGGCGACAGGCTTCGGTCCCAGGACGACTGCAGCATCCCCTTGGCCAGCAGATCTTCCACCAGCGCCTCGTCGATGCGCGCCCGGGCATCGACGGCGAGCAGGCGCAGCGCGCTGAGTTCGCGCTCGGTGAGGACGGAAGGATGCTCGCTGGTACTCATTGGACGGATCCCCTTGGATGCGGCGAGTGGCCAGTCTCGATCCGCCCGCCTTCAAGGCGCCGTGAAAGCCGGGGGCGGCGGGAGCGTCAGTTCGTGACGTGGCTCGCCACCCCGGAACGACCGGCCGACCGGCGGCGACTGCGGCGGACGGACGGCGGGCGTCGACGGCTGGACACGACCAGCACCGCGACGCCGTGGGGCAGGGCGGCCGACGACGGCACCGCCGCCGCGTGGCGGCAGGCATCCTCGGCCGCTTCGACGTCCTCAGCCGATGACGAGCACGAACGGGCCCAGCTGGGAGGCCATGGCGACCATGACCTGCCCCTCGGCGGCCAGTGCGGGCAGCGTCGCCGAGAAGTCCGGTGGCTCGGCGCGGTAGGAGGCGTCCTCGGGCAGCGAGTCCTTGACCACGTAGCCCATCAGCACGTTGACCAGCTCGCCATAGGCATCGCGCGCGAGTTCGGCGTCGCAGGCGTCCGCGGGCAGCGACATGAAGGCGGCGCCGAGCGCGGCGACCGTGGCGTCGTCGGTGGCCAGCCCGATCACCAGGGGGCGGTCGGCCGCCACGCGCACGATCACGGTGGCGCCGAAGGGCGGCGGCGAAGCGGGGTCGACCACCGCGGAGAACTGGCACTGCGTGCGCAGCAGGCGCGGGAAGAGCTTGTTGCAGGCGGCGATGGCATTGGCGACGCGGCGGCCGTGCTGGTGCGCGGCGAGCATGCCGTCGAGCGAGCGCATGGCATCGTCGCGTTCCCCGGCGTGCTCGCGCAGCTCGGCTTCCAGCCGCGCGCGATCCAGGAAGCCTTCCTCGACCAGGATCTCGCCGAACAGCTTGCGGCGCGCTTTCTGCGCGTCCAGCAGCTGCGCGACTTCCTCGCCCGTGAGCAGGCCCATGGCCTGGGCGATGTCGCCGAAGCGCTTGTCCTCGCGACGCTGGCGCTCGTTGATGGTCAGCGCCTGCGATGCGGTCAGCATGCCGAACTCCACCGCGATCTCGCCCAGCGCGGGGTTGGACGCGCGTTGCACGTCGAGCGCGCGCAGCAGGTGCGCGGAGCTGATGACGCCCTTTTCCAGCAGGAACTGGCCGAAGAATTTCGCTGCCATGCGGGCGTTCCTCAGGCGGCCACGACGTCGGCGAGCACGCGTGCCAGCGTCTCGCGGTCGATCGGCTTCTGCAGGTAGCTGCGCGCGCCCATGCGCAGGCACTGCTCGATGTCGTTCTGCGCGCCCAGCGAACTCAGCACCACCACGCGGGCATCCGGGTCGATCTCCAGGATCCGCCGCAGGGCCTCCTTGCCGTCGACCTGCGGCATCACGAGGTCGAGCAGCACGACGCTGGGGCGCAGCGCCTGGTACTGCTCGACGGCGCGCGCGCCGTTCTCGGCCTCGCCGGCCAGGTCGTAGCCACAGGCGTCGATCTGCTGCGCGGTGAGCATGCGCAGGGCGCGGGAGTCGTCGCAGAGCAGGACGGTGGGACGGGCGCTCATGATGGTTTCCTGTTCCTTGCGCGTTTCCGGCGCGCACCGCGGTCGCCGGACGTGGCGGCCGTCGCAGAGCTTATCGGCTCGCCGTGGCCGGGCTTGAGCCCTGCGAGGCGATGAAGGCCGCGGCCGCGCGTCCGGCCCTCAGCCCGCTGGCGAAGCAGGCGGTGAGCAGGTAGCCGCCGGTGGGGGCTTCCCAGTCGAGCATCTCGCCGGCGACGAAGGTTCCCGGGCGGCCGGGCAGCATCAGGTCGTCGTCGACCGCTTCCAGCGGCACGCCGCCCGCGCTGCTGATGGCCTCGGCGATCGGGCGGGGCGAGGCCAGCCGCAGCGGCAGGCGCTTGAGCGTGGCGGCCAGCCGCATCGGATCGGCCGGCAGGGGATGGCCGAGGGCTTCCACCAGCAGCCCCGCCTGCACCGGTGCGATGCCCGCCTGCCGGCGCAGGTGCTCGCTAACAGGCTGCTGAAATACCTCCCACCAGAATAGACTTGCTCCACTTCCGTTCTACTTGAGCCGAGTCCCTTGATGCGTGGTGCCGACGTGCTGCAAGAGAGTCTGTTTTCCGTCCGCAAGCTGGACGAC
>JBMOOW010000024.1:0-16541 GCA_049323195.1 Pseudomonadota bacterium
TGCCCGGCCCACTACGCCGTCATCCCCGCGAACGCGGGGATCCATGGACGTTGCTGTTGCCTATGGTGCCGTCTGCGCAGAACAGCAACAGCGTTTCGTGCGCTGCCGCGCCCGAGGTACTTTTCTTTGCTTGCCCAAGAAAAGTACCCAATAGAAAGGGCCTTTCCCGACAGGTCTACAGCTCGTGGCCGGACACGACGCCGGGGATCGGCACACTCGCCCTCCATGGCTCGGGTGCCGACGGCGCGCTTCCTGCGCGCCGCCCCTTCGGGGTCTCACGATTGGCAATAGCTGCCGTGGTTTCGCGTCCGAGCACGGACGCGGGCGGCGGCTTGGCGGCCTTCGAACCTTTTGGTCGTTTCTTGGCGTGCGCCCCACGCCCCAACGCCCAGCCCGGCCGACCACCCGTCGCCCCCATTTAACTCCCGCCGCCGCCGGCCGTTATCGGGGCCGGAAGTCCGTCGCCTGGCGGGCGGCCACTGCCGGCACACCCCTTGCATCGATGCGGACATGCGCCTGCCCTCCACCCAACCGCTGTCGCTGGACCGCCCGGCCGGGGCCGACCGCCCCGGGATCGAGAAGGCCGCGCGCGAGCTGGAGACGCAGTTCGCCCACATGCTCATCAAGAGCATGCGCGCCACCACCGGCGGCGACCCGCTGGGCGGCAACAACACCACCTACCGCGAGATGTACGACCAGCAGCTCGCCAAGGAGCTGACCCGCGGCCGCGGCCTCGGCATCGCGCCGATGGTCGTACGCCAGCTCGAGCGATCGCTGTCGCCCGCCCCCGCTGCCATCCCCGCGGGTGGCCTGCCCCTCGCGCCGCCGGGCGCCGGCTTCGCGATGGCGCAGCCCGTCGCCTCGCCGGGCATGCCGCTGCCGCAGCCCCTGCAGCTGGCGCCGTCGAGCAGCGGCGTCTCCATGTCCGCCGCGGCGCCGCCCGACTTCAACCCGCCAGCATCGAGCCCATCACCGAGCGACGCCGACTGCGGCCCGGCCACGCCGCTGGACTGTTCCAGCCCCGAGGCCTTCGTCAAATCCCTGTGGCCGCACGCGAAGAAGACCGCCGAGCAACTGGGCGTCCCCGCCAGGGCACTCATCGCGCAGGCCGCGCTGGAGACGGGCTGGGGCCGCCGCCTCGTGGGCGGCGACAGGGGCGTGACCTCGCACAATCTGTTCGGCATCAAGGCCACAGGCTGGAACGGCGCGAAGGTCGCCTCCGGCACGCACGAGTACGTCGGCGGGGTGCGCGTGAACATGCGCGACAGCTTCCGCGCCTATGCCTCCGCCGCCGAGAGCTTCGCCGACTACGCGCGCCTGCTCGGCAGGTCGCGCTATGCCGGGGTACGGGGCACCGGCGAGGACGTGCACGGCTTCGCCAGCGCCCTGCAGCGCAGCGGCTACGCGACGGACCCGTCGTACGCGAACAAGATCACCGCGATCGCCAACGGCGCCACCATGCGTCGCGCGCTCGCCGCACTGGAACGAGGCTGACCGAATGAGCGTGCTTTCCACCGGTGCATCCGCCCTGCTCGCGTTCCAGCGGGCCATGGGCACGGTCAGCCACAACGTCGCCAACGTCAACACGCCGGGCTACTCGCGCCAGCGCGTGGACCTGGAAGCACGCGCCGGCACGCAGACCGGCAATGGCTACGTCGGCTCGGGCGTGGCGGTGCAGCAACTGCAGCGCCTGGCCGACGGGCTCGTGTTCGCGCGCCAGGTCGACAGCAGCGGCGAGCTCGGCCGCCTGCAGCAGCTCAGCGCCTACTCCGACCGCCTCGACGGACTGCTCAGCGGGCCGGCGACCAGCCTGTCGGGGCCGTGGTCGGCGTTCTTCGGCGCGGCGGAGGGCGTCGTGGCCGAGCCCGGTTCCGCGGTGGCGCGACAGGCGCTGCTCGACGCCGGCGACCAGCTCGCCACGCGCTGGCGCGCGCTGGACACGCAGCTGGGCAACGTCGGCCGCGAGGTCGATGCGCGCATGGCCAGCCAGGTCGACGTGGCCAACCAGCTCGCCAGCGAGATCGCCCGCCTCAACAAGGACATCGTCGCCGGCGGCAGCACGCCCAACCCGGACCTGCTGGACCAGCGCGCGCTGCGCATCGAGAAGCTGGCATCGCTCACCGGGGCGGAAGTGGTCGAACAGGACGACGGCGCGATGAACGTCTTCAGCGGCGGCCAGGCGCTGGTGCTGGGCACGCGCGCAGGCAGGCTCGCGCTTTCGGTCGACCCGTTCGCCCCGGATCGCAGGCTGCTGTCGCTGGACGCCGTGGGCGGGCCGGTGAAGCTGCCGTCGGGCGCCCTGTCCGGCGAGATCGGCGGCCTGCTCGAGTTCCGCGACCGCGTGCTCGAACCCGCGCGCGCCGAGCTCGGCCGCGTCGCCACCGCTTTCGCCACCGCGTTCAACGCCGCGCAGCGCGCGGGCGTGGACTACACCGGCACCGCCGGCGCGGACCTGTTCTCGATCCCCGCCCCGCGCGTGGATGCCCATGCCGCCAACACCGGCAGCGCGACGCTGGCCGCGAGCGTGGCCGATGTCGGCGCACTCAAGGGCCCGGACATCACGCTGCGCTTCGCGGGCGGCGCGTGGTCGGCCACGCGCTCGTCCACCGGCGAGCCGCTCGCGCTCGCGGGCGCAGGCACCGCAGCGGACCCGCTGCGCATCGAGGGTGTTTCGCTGGTGGTCGCGGGCACGCCGGCCAATGGCGACCGCTTCGAGCTTCGCCCCACCTCCGGCGCCGGCGGCGGCATCGCGCTCGTCCAGCGCGACCCCAGCCGTATCGCCGCGGCCGCCCCCCTCCAGGCGCGCGTGGACGCGGCCAACCTCGGCGATGCCCGGCCCGGCACCTCGCGCATCACCGACCCGGCAGCCTTCGCCGGCTTCGGTGGCGCCACGATCGACTTCATCGACGCCAACAGCTACACCATCGACAACGGCCCGCCGATCGCCTGGACGCCGGGCACGCCGATCACGGGCGCCGGCTGGTCGTTCACGCTGGACGGCGCACCGGTCGCGGGCGACAGCTTCAGCCTCGCGCGCACCCCGGCACGCGCGAGCGACAACACGAATGCACGCCAGCTTGCGGGCATCGATGCCCGTGGCCTGCTCGACGCAGGTGCGCTCGACCTCACCACCGGCCTGAGCGCGATGACCGCCAAGGCCGGCGGCGAGGCGCGCCACGCGGAGATGAACCTCGACGCACAGCAGGCGATCCACGACCAGGCCATCGCCGACCGCGAGGCCACGTCGGGCGTGAACCTCGACGAGGAGGCCGCCGACCTGCTGCGCTACCAGCAGGCCTACCAGGCCGCCGCGCAGGTCATCGCCACGGCCGACACCATGTTCCAGACGCTGCTCGGCGCCGTGCGCCGCTGAAGGACGCCATGACCCCGCGCATCTCCACCAGCGGCCTCTACCAGCAGACCCTCGCCACGCTGCTCGCGCGGCAGAAGGATCTGGCGAAGACGCAGCAGCAGCTCGCCACCGGCAACAAGCTCACCCGCGCGGCGGACGATCCCACCGGTGCCGCGCAGGCCCAGCGCCTGGACCATGCGATCGCCTCGCTCGACCACTACGGGCGCGGCGCGAACCTGCTGGGCAACCGCCTGCGGCTGCAGGAGTCGGCACTCACCGATGCGGGCGACTACCTGGCGCGCGCGCGCGAGCTGGCGGTCCAGGCCAACGCGCCCACCATCTCGCCCGAGGATCGCAAGCTCATCGCGATCGAAGTCCGCCAGATCCGCAACGAGCTCTTGGCCATCGCCAACCGCGACGACGGCAATGGCCGCCGCCTGTTCGCGGGCGCGCGCGATGGCGTGGTGCCCTTCACCGAATCGGGGGGCAGGGTGACCTATGCGGGCGACGACGGCCGCAACCTGGTGGACGTCGCCCCGGACCTGGCGCTTGCCGACACCGAGCCCGGCAGCGAGGTCTTCATGCGCCCGCGCACGGGCGATGGCGAGATCCGCGGCACCGCTGCCGCGGCCAATACGGGCACGGGCGTGCTGCAGTCCACGCGCATCGCCGACCGGGCTGCCTGGCCCGCCGAGCCCCTGCGCCTGACGTTCACCTCGCCCACCACCTGGGAAATGCGCGACGGCGGCGGCGCCGTCCTTTCGTCCGGCACCTATACCCCGGGTGGCAGCATCACGGCGGCGGGGGTCCGGATCCAGCTTGCGGGCGCGCCCGCCGCGGGCGATGCCTTCGACGTCGCGCCCGCACCGCGCCAGGACGTCTTCGCCACGCTCCAGGCCCTGGCCGATGCACTCGAAGCGCCTGCCGACAGCCCCGCCGCCCGCGCGCGGCTGGGCAATGCGGTCGGCAGCGGCCTGACCGACATCGCCGCCGCGCAGGAGCATTTCCTGTCCATCCGCGCATCGACCGGCGCACGCCTGAACTCGCTCGACGGCGCCGCCGACCGGCGCGCCGACGAGGACGTCTCCCTGCGCGGCACGCTGTCGGAGCTGCGCGACGTCGATTACGCCGAGGCCACCATGCGCCTGAACATGCAGCTCAGCGCCATCGAGGCTGCGCAGCGCACGATGCTCCGGGTACAGTCGAGCTCCCTGTTCGACAAGCTCTGAGCCGCGACCCGCATGACCTCCGCCCCTCCCGCCCCGTCGCGCCGGCCGGCGCATGCCGCGTTGCCGCCCGCATGAGCCAGACTCCCCGCGAACCGCAGCCCGAGGGCGAGGGCCTGTACGAGAAGTACATGCTCCACCACCCCGGCGACGTGCGGGCCTGCCTGCGCAAGCTGATCGACAGGCATTCGACCCTGCTCGTGCATGCGGCAGGCACCGGGCAGGCGGTCTCCGTGGTGCTGGGCCTGGGCGATGCGTCGATGTGGGTGGACGTGCCACGCGATGCGGCCCTCACCGAGCGCCTGCTGCAGGCCGATCGCCTGCGCTTCGAAGGCGCGATCGAGCGCATCACGGTCCGCTTCGCCACCGGCCCGGCGCGGCGCAGCGTGTGGGACGGGCTGCCCGCCCTCGAAGTGCCGCTGCCGGCCAAGCTCATGCACCTGCAGCGCCGCGAGTACGTGCGCCGCGAGCCCATCGGCAGCCTGGCCTGCGTGATGCCGATGCACACCGCCGAAGGCGAGCGCAAGACCACCCATGCCACGATCGCCGACATCGGCGGCGGCGGCCTGGCGGTGCTCACCGCCGACGACACGGGGCTGGCGCTGGCCGCGGGCGACGTCATTCCCGACGTGATCCTGGACATCCCGGAACAGGGCAGCATGAAGGTCACGCTTCGCGTGCAGCATGCCGCGCGCATCGAACAGCGCGGGCGCAGGCTCTGGCGCGCCGGCTGCAGCTTCGTCGACCTCACCGTGCAGGACCAGGCCAAGCTGCTGCGCTACGTCATGCACCTGGACCGCGTGCACTCGGCACGTACGCGCGAGAAGGACTGACGCCCCGCGCGCAGCGAGCCGCGAAGCGGTGCGCGACGCGCATCGGGCCGCCGCGGTGAACCCGCGCGGGCGCCTCCGCGCCGGGCATGCGATGACGGCGTTCGTGCCGCCGTCCCGCCCGATGCACGCGACGCATACGACGCATACGACGCATACGACGCGCCGCAAGCATGCGGCCGCCGGGGCGATGGCCGACAACGCCGATGGCGCGCGACGTGTCGGCCTGCCGGCGCACGCGCTCACGCGCGGACCGGCTTCCGGCGCGGCCAGGCATGGATGCGCATCGCCACGCGCACGTATCGCGCGTCCACCGCAGCGCGCTCGCTGTTGCGCGGGCGGATACTGACGCGCGCCCGCTTGCAGCGGCGTTCGACCGGTAACGATTGCCGCCCTGCGGGCCATTCCGACGCCTGCACGCCACGTGCACCGGAGTCGCGCCCCCCCGGGAAGGCCGGGTAAAAGACCGCATCGCCTTCATTCCCATGCACTCGTGCCGATACCGCTGAGGGCGCACTCGCCCGCGCGGCGCCCGTCCGCCTGCAGATGCCGCCTCAAGTTTTCCGGGGTGCTGCCGACCGCACGCGCCATGGCCGCCGGTAGCCCGGAACACCCTGAAAACAGGCGTTTTCGCTTCCAGCGGCCTAAAGCTTGACAGGCAAGCGCCGTTACAGCTCCCAGCAGCGGCGAAGGCAATCCCGCCGAACCCTGCGAAAGCCGGTACCGAGGCCTTCGCCGCCCGCCGGCCCTCTCTTTCGGAGAACGCACATGTCTGTCATCAACACCAACGTGATGTCGCTCAACGTGCAGCGCAACCTGCAGTCCTCGGGCGCGGCGCTGGCCACCAGCCTGCAGCGCCTGTCCTCGGGCCTGCGCATCAACAGTGCCAAGGACGACGCCGCCGGTCTCGCCATCACGCAGCGCTTCACCACGCAGATCCGCGGCCTCGACCAGGCCGCGCGCAACGCCAACGACGGCATCTCGCTCGCGCAGACCGCCGAAGGTGCGATGGGCGAGATCACGAACAACCTGCAGCGCATCCGCGAACTGGCCGTGCAGTCGCGCAACGCGACCAACTCGGCCACCGACCGTGCCGCCCTCAATGCCGAAGCCCAGCAGCTGAAGGACGAGATCAACCGCGTCGCGTCTCAGACCTCCTTCAACGGCGTCAAGCTGCTCGACGGTTCGTTCACCAACCAGGCCTTCCAGGTCGGCGCCAACCAGGGCGAGACGATCTCGGTCAACTCGATCGTCAACGCCAACGCAGGCTCGCTCGGAACCTACAGCCGCGCTTCCGTCACGGGCGCCGCGGCGAGCGCCTTCACCGCGATCACGGCCGGCGACCTGACCATCAATACCGTGAACGTCGGCGCAGTGGCGGCCACCGGTGATGGCGCCAGCGGCCGCGCCAGCCAGATCCGCGATGCCATCAACGGCGTGTCCTCGCAGACCGGCGTGTACGCGATCAACGACACCAACACCACCGTCACCCTGGTCTCGACGACCGCCGACATCACCATCGGCCTTGCCGGCACGGCCACCACGGCCACCACCGGCCTGACCGCGGCCACGACGGCGCGTGCCAACACCACCGGTTTCGCTACGCTCGACATCTCCACGACCGCGGGTGCCGACACGGCGATGCAGGCGATGGACGCCGCCCTCGACGCGATCAACACCGCCCGCGGCAACATGGGTGCGATCCAGAACCGTTTCGCCTCGGTGATCGCCAACCTGACGACCACGTCGGAGAACCTGTCGGCCGCACGCAGCCGCATCCAGGACGCCGACTACGCGAAGGAGACGGCTCAGCTCACGCGCAACCAGATCCTGCAGCAGGCCGGCCAGGCGATGCTCGCCCAGGCCAACCAGGCGCCGCAGGGCGTGCTCAGCCTCCTGCGCTGATCACCAGCGAAGCCCACGCAGTACCGACGACGCCCGGGCCAGCCCCGGGCGTTTTCGTTTCGCCACGCCGCGGCCGGGCTCAAGCCGGGGCCGATCGCGCCGATATCGAAACCACGCGGCACAGCCCGCGCCGCTCCGGAGCCGCCATGCACCGCCATCGCGCCACCCCGTCCGCCCGACTCGACGCCCCTGCCGGAGACCGGCCGTGGCGGTGAACGGCGTGGGCAGCGGGCTGGACGTGGCCGGCCTCGTACAGCAGCTGGTATCGGCCGAACGCGGGCCCGCCGACGCACGCCTGGACCGCAGTGACCGCCGCCTGAAAGCGGAAATCTCCGCACTCGGCACACTGCGTTCGGCGTTCTCCTCGCTGAAGTCCGCCGCCGGCACGCTGGCCTCGCGCGAATCCGCGCTGGCCCGCAAGGCGACCGTCCCCGAGGGTTCGGGATTCACCGCGGCGGCTTCCACCTCGGCGGCGCTTGGCCGCTACCAGGTCGAAGTACGCGCACTGGCAGCGGCGCACAAACTCACGTCGGCCGCGTACGCCAGCGCGGACACCGCGGTCGGCACCGGCCGCCTGAGCATCAGCAGCGGCGGCACGACGCTCGAGGTGGACATCGACCCGGCGGCGAACTCGCTGGGGGCGATCCGCGACGCCATCAACGCCAAGGCCGCGGGCAAGGGCGTGAGTGCCAGCATCATCCGTGCCGACGATGGCCAGCACCTGGTGCTGACGGCCATGGAGACCGGCACGTCCAACGCGATCCGCATCGTCGCCAGCGGCGGCGACGGCGGATTGGCCGCGCTCGCCTACGACCCGCCGGCGGCGTCCACCATGCAGTCGCGAAACGCCACCGACGCACTCGTGCGCATCGACGGCATGGACCGTACCAGTGCCTCCAATACGATCACCGATGCGCTTGCCGGCGTGACGCTGACGCTCACCCGGGAGGAGCCCGGCACGGTGCGCGAGCTGTCGATATCCACCGACACGGGGGCGCAGAAGAACGCGGCCCGGAACTTCGTCAATGCATTCAACGCGGCAGTCGCCGCGATCGCAACGAACACGGCCTACAACACGTCCACCGGGGTGGCCGCGGCGCTCAACGGCGACGCGATGGCACGCGGCATCTCGCGCGACATGCGCGAACTCGTGAGCTCGAACGTCAGCGACCTCAAGGCCGCCGGCATCGCCATCAACAAGGACGGCACGCTCAAGCTCGACGAGGCCGGCTTCGACAACGCGATCCCGAAGGACCCGCAGCTCGCGGCGCGCCTGTTCGGCACCGAGTCCGCCAGCCTGGCCAAGCGCGTCGAGACCATGTTCGACACCGTGCTCGCAAGCGACGGCGCGCTCACCGCGCGCAGCGAGGGCCTCGACCGCCGCACGCGCACTCTGACGAAAGAGCGTGCCGACCTCGACCTGCGGATGAAGGCCGTGGAGACGCGCTACCGCGCCCAGTTCACCGCACTCGACACGCTGATGACCCGCCTGAACTCGAGCATGGCCTTCCTGCAGCAACAACTGGGCCTGTGAGCCCGCACCGGACACACCCATGTACTCCGCACGCGCCTTCGCCGACCAGTACCGCCAGACCCGCGTGACCAGCGCGGTTCTCGACGGCGATCCCCATCGCATCATCGCGGTCATGATCACCGCCGCGCGCGAGCGCACGCGCCTGGCCGCCGCCTGCATCGACCGGGGTGACATCGCACGCAAGGGACAGGCGATCGCCGAGGCCAGCACCGTCGTCGGCAGCCTCGGCGGCGCGCTCGATCTCGAACGCGGCGGCGAGATCGCCCAGGGCCTGGCGGCCCTCTACGACTACATCCAGCGCCGGCTTCTCGAGGCCAACCTCCGGAACGACCCGGCCATCCTCGCCGAGGTGGACGACCTGCTGGCCGATATCGAGTCGGCCTGGAGCGCCATCGCGCCCGAGGGCGTGCAGGCAGGCAGCCCATGACCCCGGTCCTGCCGGCGGACGCGATCCGCGCCGCCATCGCCCGCGACGACTGGGCCACCGCCGAGGCGCTGATCCAGGAGCACGAGCAGGCACTGCACGCCGCGTTCGCGGGCGAATCGCCGGCCGAGGCCGGCTGCCGCGAATCCTGGCTGCAGCTGCTGGCCGCCCAGCGCGACCTGATCGACGAACTGCGCACGGCGCGCGACGAGGCCGGCCGTGCCCTGGACCGCCTCGGCCGCGACCGGCGCGGCGTCGCCGCCTACCTGCGGGGGGGTGGATGACCGTCGAGGCCGCCCGGCAGGCGCTGTTCGGCGATGCCCTCGCGAGCGAGGAAGTGCGCCCGGCCGCCGTGTCGCCCGTGCCTGCCGACGAGAACCGCCGTCGCCATCTGCTGATGCGCGCCGAGGCGCTCCTGCGCGCGCTCGCGGTGCTGGAGGAGAGCCGGTCCGACGACACCGAGGACCGCAATGCGGTCGATCCGGCGCTGCACCGGCTGGAAGCGAAGGTCGACCTGCTGCTGAGCCTGGTCGGCAGCCTGCTGCTGCGCGACCAGCCGGCGGACCCGCCGCGGCTGCTGCAGTGGTCCTCGCGCGGCGCCGCGCTGGAAGTGCCCACCGTCGAGCCCGGCCTGGTGCCCGGCGCCCCGGCCCTGCTGCGCGTGCAACCCTCCGACGCCCTGCCCGAAGCCGTGCAACTGCCGGCTCAGGTGCTCGCGATCGAACCCTCGCCGGCAGGCCGCCGCGTCTGGCTGGCCTTCGACGCGCTGCCTCCCACGCTGGAGGCCCTGCTCCAGCGCCACCTGTTCCGCGTGCACCGCCGCGCGATCGCCGAGAGCCGCCGCACGCGCTAGTAGGGCACCGGTGCCGCCGGGGTGCCCGGCCTTGCCCGCCACCAGCGGTGGCCTTCCGCGCGGACCATGCTGGAACCGCTACGGCGCGTCAGCTAAGGTGGCCCCGAATGCGCGTCCTGCTCTGCGACGACCACACCCTCATCCGCGCCGGCCTGCGCCGGCTGGTCGAGTCCTTCGACGGGATCGAGGTCGTCGCCGAGGCCGCCAGTGCCGACGAAGTGGTGATCCGCACCCGCGAGCACGCACCGCACGTGGTCCTGCTCGATCTCTCCATGCCCGGCCGCAACGGTTTCCAGGCGCTGGAGGAGCTGCGCCGCATCGCGCCCGATACCGCGGTCGTGATCATGTCCATGCACGACGATGCCGGCCACGTGCGGGAGGCGATGCTGCGCGGAGCCAACGGCTTCGTGGTCAAGGAGGCCGCGCCGGCCGAGCTCGAGATCGCCCTGCGCGCCGCGCATGCGGGGCGTGTCTACCTGAGCCCGCAGGTCTCGGCCACGATGCTGGCCGATGGCCTGGGCGCGCGCGGCCGGCGCGCCGAGGCCGCCAGCCTCTCGCCCCGCCAGCGCGAGATCCTAACCGCACTCGGTGCGGGGCGGACCACCAAGCAGATCGCCGCCGATCTCGGCATCAGCGTCAAGACCGTGGAGACCCACCGGGCGCGGCTCATGGAGACCCTGGGCTGTCGCAACGCCGTCGAGCTGGTGCGCGCCGCCGTGCAGTGGGCCGACCGGGTCTGAGCCGATCGTGTACCGGCGGCCGTTCAGGCAGCTGAGCGCCCGCCTGTCGATTCCGTGCACGGCGCCACGCTTGGCGACGGCTTTCTGTCGCTAGTGTCAGGGCTGCCCTGACAGGGCACCGGATTTTCCCTACACGCTATCGGGAACTTCCCGATTCGAAGCCCGGCATCGGACTTGCACGATGACTTGCAGGATTCATGCCGCGCTAACGATCCAGTCACCGGGAGCGATCCACCATGAAGGCGACCGTCCGAACCCAGCTGTCGCAGTCGCTCAACCTCACGCCGCAGTTGCTGCAGTCGATCCGCCTGCTGCAACTCACCGCGCCGCAGCTGGAAATGGAGCTTCGCCAGGCGCTGGATCGCAATCCGATGCTCGAGCTCGACGAGGGGGACGAGACCGGCGAGACGGAGGCGGAAGGCCACGACGCCGCCGCCGACGAGGCGGCGATGGAAGCAGCGGCCTGGGACGAACTGCCCGAGCCGGCCTTCCTGGCGGGCATGAACGGCGGCGTCACCGTGGGGGATGACGACGCCACCGCGCGGATCGTCGATGGGGAATCGACCGACTTCCGCATGCGCCTGCTGAAGGAGCTGGAACTGTCGTGGAAGCCGGCGGACCTGGCGGTCGCCGCGTTCTGGCTCGACCACACCAGCGACTTCGGCCTGCTGGAAGCGCCGCGCACCGAGCTCGAGGCCGTGGGGACGGCCTCGCTCGGCCTGCCGGCGCGCGAGCTGGAGATCGTGCGCCTTCGCCTGCTGCACGGCGACTGGCCGGGCCTGTGCGCGCAGGACGCCGGCGAGTGCCTGGGCGCGCAGCTCGACCGCCTGCCCGCCGACCCGGTGCAGGCGCTGGCCCGCCGCATCGTCCGCGAGCACACGGCCCTGCTCGCGCGCCACGACGCGCGTGCGCTGGCGGTCGCGCTGGGTTGCATGCAGGCCGAGGCCGCGGCCGCGGTGGCGCTGATCCTCTCGCTCAACGTCTGCCCGGTGCCCGAGTCGCCCCATGGAAGCGACGGCCACGTGGTCCCGGACGTGGTCGTGCGCAAGCTCGGCGGCCTCTGGCGGGTGAACCTCAACGGTCGCACGCTGCCGAAGGTGCGCGTCTCGCCGCACTGCGAAGCCGGCCTGTCGCGTGCGCCGGGGGACGTGAGCGCGCTGCGCGGCCTGCTCGACGAGGCGCGCTGGCTGGTGCGCGGCATCGCCATGCGCAACGACACGCTGCTGCGCACCACGCAGGTGCTGGTCGAGCGCCAGCAGGCCTTCCTCGAGCAGGGCGAGGAAGCGATCGCCCCGCTGACGCTGCGCGAGGTCGCCGATGCCATCGGCATGCACGAGTCCACCGTCTCGCGGATCACCACCGGCAAGTACATCCAGACCCCGCGCGGCACCTTCGAGCTCAAGCGTCTCTTCGCCGTGCGCCTGGAGGGCGCGGATGTCTCCGGCGCCGCGGTCAAGGCGATGGTCAAGCGCCTGATCGAGGCCGAGCCACCGCATGCACCCCTGGCCGACGAGACCATCGCCGGCCTGCTGGCGCGGCAGGGGATACGCATCGCGCGCCGCACGGTGGCAAAGTACCGCGACCAGCTCGACATCGCCCCCGCCCGCGCCCGCCAGCGCCCACGGGTGGCGGCGTCGGCCTAACCGGTCCGGAGACCGCCATGCTCAGCGTCCTGCTCGTCGACGACCACGAAGGCTTCATCAACGCGGCCGTGCGGCACCTGCGCCGGCTCGACTGGGTGACCATCGCCGGCAGCGCATCCAACGGCATCGAGGCCATCGCCCAGTGCGAGGCACTGCGGCCGGACGTGGTGCTCATGGATCTCGCCATGCCCGAGATGGGCGGCCTGCAGGCCACGCGCCTGATCAAGGCGCAGGATGCCCCGCCCTACATCGTGATCGCCAGCCACTTCGACGACGCCGAGCATCGCGAGCATGCCCTGCGCGCCGGCGCCGATGCCTTCGTGAGCAAGCTGTCCTACATCCACGACGTGATGCCGCTGCTGGAGAAGCTGGCGGGGCGCGGCACCGCGACGGAGGCCGGGGCCCCGCAATGAGCGAGTCGCGGATCCTGGTGGTCGATGGCGACATGACGCGCGCCGAGCGCGTCGCCACGCTGCTGGACTTCATGGATTTCAACCCCAGGCTGGTCGACGACGCGGCCGACCTCGACCTGTCGCGTGCGAAGGCCAGCGACTGGGTCGCGGTCGTGGTCGGCGAGGTGGGGGATGTCGAAGCCTGGCCGAAGTTCGTGGACTGGCTCTCGCGCCAGCCGCTGCACCCGCCCCTCCTGGTGCTGCCGGGGCATGACGAGCGCGCCGCATGGCGTGCACTCGTGCACCCCGATACGGTCTGGCCCCTGGACTACCCCATCCGACGGC
This sequence comes from Pseudomonadota bacterium, assembly GCA_049323195.1. Taxonomy (GTDB): domain Bacteria; phylum Pseudomonadota; class Gammaproteobacteria; order Xanthomonadales; family Xanthomonadaceae; genus Cognatilysobacter. The sequence goes on from JBMOOW010000024.1 coordinate 13,245, forward strand.
CGCAGTTGCAGGACGCATTGCGGCGCGCGAGCCTCAAGCGCCTGAACGACGAGGAGCGCCGCGAGGCGCAGGCCAGCACCGGCCCGACCGGCACGTCCGGCGCCGTGCGCCAGCTCAACCGGATGATCGACCAGGTGGCGGGCTTCGACACGACGGTGCTCATCCTCGGCGAGTCGGGAACCGGCAAGGAAGTCGCCGCCCGCACCATCCACGAGCGGAGCAAGCGCGCGGGCAAGCCCTTCATCGCCATCAACTGCGGCGCGATCCCGGCGGATTTGCTCGAGAGCGAGCTGTTCGGCCATGAGAAGGGCGCCTTCACCGGCGCGCTCACCCAGCGCAAGGGCCGCTTCGAAATGGCCGAGGGCGGCACGCTGCTGCTCGACGAGATCGGCGACATGCCGATGGCCATGCAGGTCAAGCTGCTGCGCGTGCTCCAGGAACGCACCTTCGAGCGCGTGGGCGGCACGCAGGTCTACACCTGCAACGTGCGCGTGATCGCCGCCACGCACCGCAACCTCGAGGAGCAGATCGCCAGGGGCGGCTTCCGCGAGGACCTGTACTACCGCCTCAACGTCTTCCCCATCGAGATGCCCGCGCTGCGCGAGCGTACGGAAGACCTGCCCGACCTCATCGCCGCGATCACCCGCCAGCTCGCGGCAAGTGGCCGCGGGCGCGTCTCGCTGACCGGCGAGGCCGTCAACGCGCTCAAGCACTACCACTGGCCGGGCAACGTACGCGAGCTGCACAACCTGCTCGAGCGGCTGGCCGTGCTGCATCCGGACGCCCAGGTGCGCGTGGCCGACCTGCCAGCCCGCTACCGCGCGGGCGTGCCCGATGTCCCGGCACAGGGCCCACCTGTCCTGCGACCCGCCGCGGCGTCGGCTTCGCCGACCCCGAGCGACTCCACGGCATCCGGCGGCGCGCCGACCGGCCCGGCCCATCTGCCCCCGCGCGCCACGCTTCCGCCGGAGGGCCTGGACCTCAAGAGCCACATGGCCGAGCTCGAGCTCGAGCTGATCCAGGCCGCGCTGCAACAGGCGAACGGCGTGGTCGCCCATGCCGCGCCCCTGCTCGGCCTGCGCCGCACGACGCTGGTCGAGAAGCTGCGCAAGTACGGGATCGATCGCGATTCCGATTGAGGCCGCGGCGCAGGGGTGCCGACGCCGTGTATGCAGCGGCGTCAGAACGGGCGGTCCAGCGGACTGAGCACTGCGCCTGCGCCGCGTCCGAGCACGTGTGTGTAGATCTGCGTCGTCCCCAGGTCCTTGTGGCCCAGCAACTCCTGCACGGTCCGGATGTCCTGCCCGGCCTCGAGCAGGTGCGTCGCGAACGAATGCCGCAGCGTATGGCACGTCGCCGGCTTGGCGATGCCGGCCAGGTCGCGCGCCCGCTTGACGGCACGCTGCAACGAACTCTCATCGATGTGGTGACGGTGGACCCGGCCCGTGCGCGGGTCGGTCGAGCGTTGTGCCGAGGGAAACACGAACTGCCAGCCCGGATCACGCGCCGCGTTCGGGTACTTCTTCGCCAGCGCATGCGGCAGCCGCGCCTCGCCGAAGCCTTCGGCGAGGTCGTGGCGATGCAGCAGAAGCGCGCGCTCGATCGCCCGCCTCAGATCCTCCCGCAGTGCCTGCGGCAGCGGGACTTTCCGGTCCTTGTCGCCTTTCCCCTCGCGCACGAGGATCTCCCCGCGCTCGAAATCCACGTCCTTGACGCGCAGCCGCGTGCACTCCATGAGCCGCATGCCCGTGCCGTAGAGCAAGGCCGCCATCAGGCGCGTCGATCCTTCCATCGCCCCTAGCAACCGGTCGACCTCGCCACGCGACAGCACCACCGGCAGCCGTCGGGGCCGCTTCGCCCGTACGACGTCCTGCATCCAGGGAAGCCGAAGGCCCAGAACCTCGCGGTAGAGAAACAACAGCGCTGCCAAGGCCTGGTTCTGCGTGCCGGACGCGACGTCGTCCCGCGCGGCCAGGTCGGTCAGGAAGCGCTCGACCTCCACCCCGCCGAGCTCGCGCGGATGGCGCTTGCCATTGGCGAGGATGAAGCGGCGCACCCAGCTGACGTACGCCCGCTCCGTGCGCAGGCTGTAGTGCCTGACGCGTACCCGCTCCCTCACCTGCTCGAGCAGACGCTTGCCCCCGGCCTCGCACCCCGGGGCCCCAGTCACCAAGCCGTCACGCGGCTGGTAGCCGGACGCCTCCAACTGCCGCCGCTCCTGTCCTTTGGGCGCGTCACGGCGCGGGTGCGCATCCCTATCGCGCGGAGGCAAGGACGCAGCCGGCCGCGGTCCGACACGCGGACGCCCTACTCCGTATCCTTCGGGCGCATCCTCACCCAACCTCAGCCCAAGGCTCCGCCCAATACCGCGGTAAACCGCTACCCGTGCATCCATGCCTACTAACCGCTCCAACAGCCCGATGGCGAGACGCCAATTGACCACAACGAAGCACTGGACGCCGTAAGGTATTGATGGCCGGCGATGTAGGAGACAACCTACCGCATTCGCGACGCATGTACGCAGCCCGATTTCCGTACCATGGCATACGGGGCTGTAAGCAGCAGCCTGATCGAGCAAACGCAACCCGCTTGACGCAACGTTCTGATTTCCCCAAGGATGCTGCTGTGTTCAGTCGCCCGAAGGATGTCCAGTCGGTTACCGTGGCGCCTGTGTTAGAGAATCGGTGTTAGGCCTCATGCCCATCGACATCGACAAACTCACTGAATCCGAGCTCATTGACCTCAACCACCGTATCGTTGAGAGACTGCGCTTTATCCAGCAGGCGCGAACACACGCAACTATGCTTCGTTTCAGTATCGGTGACCGCGTAGAGTTCGAGCCGGATATGCGCGGCCCGGTACGCGGCATTATCGTTCGCTACAACAAGAAATCTGTATCGGTACTGACAGATGATGGCCAGCGCTGGACGGTAGCGCCCAGCCTTCTCCGCCTAGCCTCCGCAAGCACCAGTGACAAGTCAATTTCGGGCAACATTGTTCCTTTACCTCGCAATTAGGCACAATGAGGCCTAACAATTCATTCAAGCCGACGCCGCTTCGCGGCGCGGCTTAACTCAGGTGTTAGCGCCCGCAGTGGGGGCTCGGTGTTCGGGGTCTGTCCACCGCAGTCGTAGTTTTCCGCTCGTGTGTGGCAAGCACCGCAAGCAAGTGGCCACCTGATTCCCCACATTACGCATCCAGCGTTACGAGCCGGTAGGGCAGCGGCGGCGTACGGACCGCGACATAGAGCAGGCGCGGCACCATTGCCGCCATGTCGAAGCGGCGGTTGAAGCGGTA
>JBMOOW010000025.1:0-16503 GCA_049323195.1 Pseudomonadota bacterium
GCAGCCGACCTCGCCGCGCGCGAAGGCCGAGCTCGAGGCCACCCAGGCCGCACCGGCCCGGCCCGGCCTGCTGCATCGCGTCGCGCGGGGGCTGAAGTCGCTGATCACGCGGGCCCCGCGCAGCCAGCACTGAGGCGCGGCCGGCCGTGCTTGCGACGCCGCCTGCGGGCGGCGTCGTCGTATCCGGCTCCGCGACAGGCCAGGGCGCCGCCCGTTCCAGCCCGGCGCGCCGCGCGGTGCGGGCCACGCGCGATGGATCGGTCGCGGCGAATGGCGCCAGGCCGATGGACCCGTGCAAGGGCGACTCCACGTGACCCGGCAGTCGGCGACCCGGCACGTGGCCTGCAGTCGCGCGTCGGGCGCAGGTGGACCATCTGCGATACTGCCTCGCATGACCGTCCTGCGTTTCGACAACGTCGCCAAGACCTATGGCGGGCGCATCGCGCTGGCCGACGTGAGCTTCTCCGTCGACGCCGGCGAGATGCTGTTCGTTACCGGCCACTCCGGCGCCGGCAAGAGCACGCTGCTGCGCCTGGTCCACCTCACCGAGCGTCCCTCGCGCGGCACCGTGGTGTTCAGGGAGCGCAACCTGGCCAAGGTGCGCGGCCGCCGCGTGGCGCTGCACCGCCGCGAGCTGGGCGTGGTGTTCCAGGACCATCGCCTGCTGGGCGACCGCAACGTGGCGGACAACGTGGGCCTGCCGCTGCTGCTGCGCGGCATGCACCGGGCGGAGATCGCCAAGCGCGTGCGCTCCACGCTGGAGAAGGTCGGGCTGGCCGACCGCGAGCGCGCGCTGCCCTCGCAGCTTTCGGCCGGCGAACAGCAGCGCGTGGGCATCGCCCGCGCGGTGGTGGCCGAGCCGGCGCTGCTGGTGGCCGACGAGCCCACGGGCAACCTCGACCCCGCGCTGTCCACCGAGATCATGACCCTGCTCGAGTCGCTGACCGCGCGCGGCACCACGGTGATGGTGGCCAGCCACGACCTCGCGCTGGTGCGCCGCATGCGCAAGCGCGTGCTGGTGCTGCACGAAGGGCGCCTGGCCGACGACATCGCGGGCGAGGAGGTGGCGGCATGAGCACGCCCGCCCGGACGCGCGCCGCCAGGCCGCCGCGCACGCGCTCGCGGCTGGGCAGCTGGCTCGACCACCACGTCTTCAGCCTCGTGGCCAGCCTTGGACGCATGGCGCGCAAGCCCTGGGCGACCGGGCTCACCGTGGGCGTCATGGCCATCGCGCTCGCGCTGCCGCTCGGGCTCTGGGCGGTGCTGGAGAACCTGTCGCAGTTCACCGGCGATGTGCAGGCCTCGCGCCAGGTGAGCGTCTACCTCGTGCCCGGGCAGCCGCTCGAGCGCGCGCAGGCGCTCGCCGGGCAGTTGCGTGCGCGTGCCGACGTCGCCGGCGTCGACGTGCGCAGTGCCGACGAGGGCCTGGCCGAGCTGCGTCGCCACGGCGGGCTGGCCGAGGCCGCGGATGCGCTGGGGGAGAACCCGCTGCCGCACCTGCTGCGGGTGACACCGCGCGGCGACGATGCGGCGCTGGCGGCATCGCTGGAAGGGCTGCCCGGCGTGGATGCGGTGCAGCACGACGCGGCGTGGCGGCAGCGCCTGGCGCGCTGGCTCACGCTGGGCCAGCGCATCGCCTGGGTGCTGGCCGCCATGCTGGGGCTGGGGGCGCTGCTCGTCGTCGGCAATACCGTGCGGCTGGACATCCAGTCGCGGCGCGAGGAGATCGACGTGCTGCAACTGCTCGGCGCGACCGATGGCTTCATCCGTCGCCCGTTCCTCTACCTCGGCGCCTGCTACGGCCTGCTCGCCGGCGCGCTCGCGCTGGGCCTGCTGACCGCGGCCGACCTCGCGCTGCGCGAGCCGGTGGCCGAGCTGGCGCGCAGCTACGGCAGCGCATTCCGCCTGCAGGGCTTCGATGCGATGCGGGCAGCCGTCGCAGTTCTGGGCGCCGGGGCGATCGGCTGGCTTGGCGCGGGGCTGGTGGCCGGTCACTATCTCCGCCAGACCCGCTCCACCGGCCGATGATGTGAGCATGGAAAGCCCCGAGCTGCGCCACCTGTCCGCCGATGCGGCGCGCATCATGGTGGTGGACGGGTCGAAGCTGGTGCGCAAGCTCATCATCGACGTGCTCGCGCGCGAGGTGCCGGGCGTGGAGATCGTCGCCTGCGACGGCATCGCGCAGGCGCGGCAGGCGCTGGAGGCCGGCGCGGTCGACCTCGTCACCACCGCGCTCACGCTGCCCGACGGCGACGGCCTGGCGCTGGCGCGCACCGTGCGCGCGGCATCCGGGCAGAAGTACGTGCCGGTGATCGTGATCTCCGGCAACGCGCAGGAGCACCTCGAGTCGCGCCTGTTCACCGAGGACGTCACCGACTACTTCGACAAGTCGCTCGGCCAGGCCGCGCTGGCGGCCTTCATCCGCGGCTACGTGCACCCCGAACCGATCGCCGGCGCGCGCGTGCTGTACGTGGAGGACAGCAAGGTCGTCGCGCTGGCCACCAAGCGCATGCTGGAAAAGCACGGGCTGAAGGTGCTGCACTTCATCGGCGTCGAGGAGGCGCTGGAGTACCTGGAGCAGCACCGTGGCCAGGACGACGTCGGCGCGGACCTGGTGCTCACCGACGTCTACCTCAAGGGCGAACTGTCGGGCCACGACCTGCTCGGCCGCCTGCGCGTGCATTTCGGCTACGGCAAGCGCCGCCTGCCGGTGCTGGTGATGACCGGCGACGCCAATCCCGACAACCAGAGCGAGCTGCTGCGGGCGGGTGCGAATGACCTGGTGCTCAAGCCCATCGAGGAGCGCCTGCTGGTGACCAAGACGCTGTTCCAGCTGCGCCTGGCGCGCCTGCCCGAGCGCGGCGCGGTGGCGTCCTGATCCCGTAGCCCGGTTCGCGGCGGAACCGCCTGCGCAGTGGCGAACGCGCACACTGGGCGACCGCCATCTGCGACCATCGCCGCATGAGCGACGATCGCATCCGGCTGGAAGCCTCGTGGAAGGCCCGCGTCGGCGAGTACCTGCTGCGCGAGGACATGCAGGCCCTTGCCGCCTTCCTGCGCGAGCGTCGTGCCACCGGCGTGCCGGTGTATCCGCCGGCGCGCGAGATCTTCGCCGCCTTCGACGCCACGCCTTTCGACGCGGTGAAGGTGGTGGTCCTCGGCCAGGATCCCTATCACGGCCCGGGCCAGGCCCACGGGCTCGCCTTCTCGGTCCCTCCCGGCGTGCCGGTGCCGCCCTCGCTGCTCAACATCTATGCCGAGCTGCAGCGCGACCTCGGCATCCCGCGTGCCGACCACGGCTGCCTGCTGCCCTGGGCCGCGCGTGGCGTCCTCCTGCTCAATGCCGTACTGACGGTGGAGGCCGGGCGCGCAGGCTCGCACCAGGGCAAGGGCTGGGAAGGCTTCACCGACCACGTGGTGGACGTGCTCGCGAACCAGCGCGAAGGCCTCGTGTTCCTGCTCTGGGGCAGCTACGCGCAGGCCAAGGGCAAGCGCATCGACCCGCGCCGGCACCGCGTGCTCAAGGCGCCGCATCCCTCGCCCCTGTCGGCCCATCGCGGCTTCATCGGCTGCGGGCATTTCTCCCAGGCGAACGAGTACCTCGCAAGGCGCGGGGCATCGCCCGTGGACTGGACGTTGCCTCCTGCCGATCGGCTGGGATCCGAGGAAAAGGTTCGAGCCACGGATCGACACGGATGAATACGGATGGGGCGCGCTATTGCGGCAGCGACGCAACCAATCCGCGTGTCTCCGTGTCGATCCGTGGCTGAACATCGCTTCTGAACCCCGGCGACTGCCGGCGGACGTCACTGCCAAGCGGCTGCAATCGTATGCAGCGGTATCTTCATCCCGCGCGCCGTACGCTTCGACGTCCAGTCGATCCGAGCCGCCATGAGCCCCACGCCCGCCTCGCTGCTGACGATCTTCGGCGCCACCGGCGACCTCGCGCAGCGCATGCTGCTGCCCTCGCTGCTGGCCCTGCAGCGCGACGGCCTGCTGCCGCCCGGCCTGCGCATCCTCGGCACGGCACGCAGCGAGATCGACGCGGCCAGCTTCCGCGATGCCACCGCGCAGGCCATCGAACGCTTCATGCCCGTGGCCGATCGCGACGAGGCGGCGCTGCGCGGCCTGCTCGATCGCCTCGACTACGTACCCGCCGCGCTGGGCGACGCCGCCTCGTTCGGGCGCCTGGCCGAGCGCGTGCGCGCGCTGCGCGGCGGCGGCGACGTGGTCTACCACCTGTCCACCGCGCCGCGGCTGTACGGCGGCATCTGCACCATGCTCGACGCGCAGGGGCTCGCCGGGCCCGGCACGCGCGTGATGCTGGAAAAGCCGATCGGCCACGACCTCGCCAGCGCCGACGCCATCAACGACGGCGTGGCGCAGGTGTTCGAGGAGGCGCGCATCTACCGCGTCGACCATTACCTCGGCAAGGAAGGCGTGCAGAACCTGCTCGCGCTGCGCTTCGGCAATGCGCTGTTCGAGCCGATCTGGAGCGCACGCCACATCGAGCAGGTGCAGATCACCGTGGCCGAGACGGTTGGCGTGGAGGGCCGCGGCGACTACTACGACGACTACGGTGCCATGCGCGACATGCTGCAGAACCACCTGCTGCAGCTGCTGTGCCTGACCGCGATGGAACCGCCTTCGCAGTTCGATCCCTCGGCCGTGCGCAACGAGAAGGTCAAGGTGCTGCGCTCGCTGCGGCCGATCGGCCGCAACGAGGTCGCGCAGGAGACGGTGGCCGGCCAGTACGCCGCGGGCGCGATCGACGGCCGCGCGGTGCCCGGCTACCTCGACGAACTCGGCCGCGCCAGCCGCACCGAAACGTTCGTGGCGATCCGCGCGCACATCGACAACTGGCGCTGGGCGCGCGTGCCGTTCTACCTGCGCACCGGCAAGCGCATGCCGCGGCGCTGGACCGAGATCTACCTGCAGCTGCGCGGCGTGCCGCATTCGATCTTCCCCGGCGCGCGCGTGGAGCCCAATGCGCTGGTGATCCGCCTGCAGCCGGAAGAGCGCATCGAGCTGCAGCTGATGAGCAAGACCCCGGGCCTGGACCGTGGCGGCGTGCAGCTCTCGCGCGTGGCGCTGGACCTGGATATGCACGAGGAATTCGCCACGCATCGCCGCCGGCTCGCCTACGAGCGCCTGTACCTGGACGCGATCGAAGGCAATGGCACGCTGTTCGTGCGCCGCGACGAGACCGAGGCCGCCTGGCAGTGGATCGATGCGATCCAGGACGGCTGGCGCGCGCAGGGCCTGGCGCCGAAACCGTATCCCGCGGGCACCTGGGGCCCGGGCAGCACGGTGACGCTGGCCGAGCGCCACGGGCACAGCTGGCGGGAGTAGGGCATGGCCTGGATCGAGCACACCTACCCCGACGCCGGCGCGCTCGCCGGGGCGCTCGCCGCCGAGCTCGTGCATGCCACGCGGGAGGCGGTCCGGCAGCGCGGCTCGGCGCTGCTGTCGCTGGCAGGCGGGCGCACGCCGCTGCCCGCCTACCGCGAGCTGGCGCTGCAGCCGCTGCCATGGCCGCGCGTGACGCTGATGCCGGGCGACGACCGCTGCGTGCCGCATGACCATGCCGCGTCCAACGTCCGCGAACTGCGCGAACTCTTCGCGGCGGCGCCGGGTATCGGCATCGAGTCGCTGACGACGCCGGACGGCGATGCCGACCTCTCCGAGGCGCATGCGCGCGCCATGCTGGGCGCATACCGCGACACGCCTTTCGACGTCACCGTGCTCGGCATGGGCGCCGATGCGCACACCGCCTCGCTGTTTCCGAGCGCCCGGCAGCTGGCGACCGCGCTGGACCCGGCCTGCACGCTCGAGGCCCTGCGCGTCGACCCCGACCCGCTGCCTCCCGAAGCGCCGTTCCCGCGCATCTCGCTGACCGCCGCCCGGCTGCTGCGAAGCCGCGCGCTGCACCTGGTGGTGACCGGGCAGGCCAAGCGCGCGGTGCTCGAGCAGGCGTACGCATCGCCCGACCCGATGCACCGCCCGGTCGCGGCGATCCTGCATGCGCCCGGCGCACGCGTCCACGTCCACTGGAGCCCGTAGATGTCGCTGCATCCCGTCATCGAGCGCGTCACCGCGCGCATCGCCGAGCGCAGCGCGATCCCGCGCGCCGCGTACCTGGCGCGGATGGAGTCGATGCGCAGGGACGGCCCGGCGCGCACCGCGCTGGGCTGCGGCAACCTCGCCCACGGGTTCGCCGCGACCGGCCCCGACAAGCCCTTCCTGCGCGGCAGGACCGGCGCGAACATCGCCATCGTCACCAGCTACAACGACATGCTCTCGGCGCACCAGCCGTTCGAGCAGTACCCCGCGCTGATCCGCGCCATCGCGCGCGCCAACGGCGGCAGCGCGCAGGTCGCCGGCGGCGTGCCGGCCATGTGCGACGGCGTGACCCAGGGGCGCTTCGGGATGGAGCTGTCGCTGTTCTCGCGCGACGCGGTGGCCCTGTCGACCGCCGTCGCGCTCAGCCACGACATGTTCGACGGCATGCTGCTGCTGGGCATCTGCGACAAGATCGTGCCGGGGCTGCTGATCGGCGCGCTGTCCTTCGGCCACCTGCCGTGCATCCTCGTGCCGGCCGGCCCGATGCCCTCGGGCATTCCGAACAAGGAGAAGGCCGCGGTGCGCCAGCGCCATGCGCAGGGGCTGGCGTCTGATGAGGAGCTGCTCGACGCGGAGGCCGCGAGCTACCACTCGCCGGGCACCTGCACGTTCTACGGCACGGCGAACTCCAACCAGATGCTGATGGAGGTGATGGGCCTGCACATGCCCGGCACCGCCTTCGTCAACCCGAACACCGCCCTGCGCGATGCGCTCACCGTGGCCGCGACCGAGCAGGTGCTGCGCATCACCGCGCTGGGCGATGCATACGCGCCGCTGGCGCGGCAGGTCGACGAGCGCGCGATCGTCAACGCGATGGTCGGCCTCGCGGCCACCGGCGGCTCCACCAACCACGCGATCCACCTGGTCGCGATCGCGCGCGCGGCCGGGCTGCGCATCGACTGGGACGACCTCGACGAGCTCTCGCGCGCCACGCCGCTGCTCGCACGCATCTACCCCAACGGCAGTGCGGACGTGAACCAGTTCGAGGGCGCCGGCGGCCTCGCGTTCGTCATCCGCGAGCTGCTCGACGGCGGGCTGCTGCACGACATTCCCGCCGTGCACGGCGGCAGGCTGCGCGACCAGGCCCGGCAGCCCTGGCTCGACGGCACGACGCTGCGCTGGCGCGATCCGCCGGCCGCCTCGCGCGATCCGTCCATCGTTCGTCCGCTGGCCGAGCCTTTCGATGCCGAAGGCGGCCTGCGCCGCCTGCAGGGCAACCTCGGCCGCGCGGTGGTCAAGGTCTCGGCGGTGGCTCCCGCACGCCGCAACATCACCGCGCCGGCCCGCATCTTCGAAACGCAGGAGGCGCTGCTGGATGCCTTCCGCGCGGGCCTGCTGGAGGGCGACTTCGTCGCCGTCGTGCGCGGGCAGGGCCCGAAGGCCAACGGCATGCCCGAGCTGCACAAGCTCACGCCCACGCTGTCGGTCCTGCAGGAGCGCGGCCAGAAGGTGGCGCTGCTCACCGACGGGCGCATGTCCGGTGCCTCGGGCACGGTGCTGGCGGCCATCCACCTCACGCCCGAAGCGGCCGACGGCGGCCCGATCGCGAGACTGCAGGCGGGCGACGTGGTGCGCATCGATTCGGATGCGGGCACCGTGGACGTGCTGCTCGACGCGGCCGAATGGGACGCGCGCCAGCCGCAGCGCCCCGCGCTGTCGGGCAGCCGCACCGGCATGGGCCGCGAGCTGTTCGCGCTGATGCGGGCGCAGGTCGGCAGCGCCGAGGAGGGCGCGTGCAGTCTGCTCGATGCCAGCGACCGGGAGCTCGACGCATGAGCCAGCCCGTGCTCGTGGCCGACATCGGCGGCACCAATGCGCGCTTCGCACTGGCCGAGTTCGACGGCGCGACGCCGCGCCTGCGCGACGTGCACGCCCTGCGGGCGGCCGAGTACGCCAGCCTGCAGCACGCGGCCGAGCACTACTTCCGGCTCGTCGGCCTGCGCCCGGCGCATGCGGCGATCGCGGTGGCCTGCCCGGTCGGCACCGACGAGATCCGCCTGACCAACCGCGCCTGGTCCTTCTCGCGACGCGAGCTCGAGCGTGCGCTGGGCCTGCAGCGCCTGCTCATGCTCAACGACTTCGGCGCCGTGGCCTGGGCGGTGCCCGCGCTGCAGGCCGGCGACGCCGTGCATCTGCATGGGCCGGCGACGCTGCCGCCCGCGCCGCCGGTCACCGTGATCGGGCCGGGCACCGGCCTGGGCGTCGCGCTGCTGGTGGGCGGCGCGGCGCGCGGCTGGCAGGTCGTGGAAACCGAAGGCGGGCATGCGACGTTCGCGCCCGTGGTCGAGGAAGAGCGCCTGATCGCGCGCTGGCTGGATTCTCTGCACGGGCGCACGTCCAACGAACGCGTGCTCTGCGGCACCGGGCTGGCGCAGATCGACGCGGTGATCCGGCAGCCGGACCGGCCCGCGGGCGTCGCGCCCATGCTGCGCGATCCGGCGGACGTGGTCGCGCTGGCGCTGCAAGGCCACGACGTTGCCGCGCGGCGGGCGCTCGCCCGCTTCTGCGCGATCCTGGGCGGCGTCTGCGGCGACGCCGCGCTCATGCACGGCGCACGCAGCGTGATGATCGCGGGCGGCATCGTGCCGCGCTTCGTGCCCTTCCTGCGCTCGAGCGCCTTCCGCGAGCGTTTCCTCGCCAAGGGGCGCTTTGCCGCCTATCTCGAGAACGTGGCCATCCACGTCATCACCCATCCGCAGCCGGGCCTGCTGGGCGCGGCGGTCGCGCTGCGCTCGGAGCTGGAGTCGTCGCCATGATCTGGACGCCGGAGACCCGCGCGGCGCGCGTGGATTCGATCCTTTCGCAGGCGCCGGTGCTGCCGGTGCTGGCCATCGAGCGCGTGGAGGACGCCGTCCCGCTGGCGCGCAGCCTCGTCGACGCCGGCCTGCCGGTACTCGAGGTCACGCTGCGCACGCCCTGTGCGCTGGACGCGATGACGGCCATCGTGCGCGAGGTGCCCGGGGCGGTGGTCGGCGCCGGCACGGTCCTGCGTGCGGAGGACTTCCGCGCCGTGGAGGACACCGGCGCGGTGTTCGCGATCGCCCCCGGCGCCACCGCGAGGCTCTACGAGGCGGCCGAACTCACCGCGCTCGCCTTCGTCCCGGCGATCGCCACCGCCAGCGAACTGATGGCCGGCATGGAGCAGGGCTACCGCCGATTCAAGTTCTTCCCGGCCGAGGCCGCGGGAGGCATCGTGGCGCTCAGGGGCTTGGCCGGGCCGTTCGCGGACGTGCGCTTCTGCCCGACCGGCGGCATCGACGCCGCCAGGGCGCCGGGCTACCTCGCGCTGCGCAACGTGATGACCGTGGGTGGCTCCTGGATGGTGCCGGCGGATGCGCTGGCCGCGCGCGACTGGGCGCGCATCGGTGCGCTCGCGCGCGAGGCGGCGTCGCTGCGCACGGGCTGACCGCATAGCGCATTGACGTAGACCGCGCGGCGCGTCATGCCACGTCGGCCGCCGTGCGCGGCACTGCCATGAGGCGGCTCGCGGCAAGCGCGAAGGCGACGGTGAGCAGCAGCGTCACGAACATCAGGTGGATGTAGTGCGGCGGCGGCGCCAGCAGGCCGCGTGCGGCCAACGGTGGCCAGCCGAAGGTGAAGAAGGCATACAGCAGGCTGCCGAAGACCAGCGCCCAGCGCACCGCGCGCGCATTGGCGCCCTCGAAGAAGATCGCCACGATGAAGGCCGCCAGTACCGGCATCGAGTACAGGCCGTTGAGCTGCTGCAGCGTCGCGATGATGCTCCGGGCGTTCTCGTACAGCGGCACCATGGCCAGCGCCACGAGCGTGAACACCAGGGCCACGCGCTGGCCGATGCGCTTCGGGTCGGCGGAGGCGTTGATCTTCGGCAGGTGGATGTCGCAGGTGTAGAGCGCGCCGGCCGAGTTGAGGCAGGAGTTGAAGCTCGACAGCACCGCGCCGGCGATCACCGCCGCAAACGCGCCGGAAAGCCACGGCGGCAGGATGTCGCCGACCAGCCGGCCGTAGGAGACGTCGCCCACGTCGCCGTAGAGCTTGAAGGCGATGATGCCGGGCAGCACCACCACGAGCGGCGTCACGAGCTTGAACGCGGCCGCCGCATAGATGCCCTTCTGCGCCTCGCGGATGCTCGGCGCGGCCATGGCGCGCTGGGCGATGACCATGTTGGTGGCCCAGTAGAAGCAGTGGATGAAGACCATGCCGGTGAGCAGCGTGTGCCAGGGGATGTCGGAGGCGTCGTCGCCCACCAGCGTCCAGCGCTCGGCCGGCACGCCCGACAGGTCCCAGTCGACGGCGGCCAGGGCGAACAGCACCACCACCACGCCCATCACCAGCAGGCCCAGGCCGTTGTAGGTGTCGGAGATCGCGATCGCGCGCAGGCCGCCGAAGGCGGCGTAGGCCAACCCGCCGAGCGCGAACAGCAGCGCGATCGAGAAGATCGGCATGTCCAGCGCGAACATGGACTTCATGAACACCGCGCCGGTGTACAGCACCACCGGCAGCAGGATGAACATGTAGCCGAGCATGAACAGCACCGAGACCGTGCGACGCAGGCCGCCGTCGCCCAGGCGCTTTTCCAGCAGCTCGGTGGTCGTCGTGCAGCGGTGCCTGTAGTACAGCGGGACCAGCACGTGCGCCAGCACCAGCAGCCCGGCGATGGCGCCGAACTCCCACCAGGCCACCAGCATGGCCTGCGCGCCGTTCATGCCCACGATCTGCTCGGCCGACAGGTTGGTGAGCAGCAGGCTGCCCGCGATGAAGGGCCAGGACAGCGTGCCGCCGGCGAGGAAGAAGTCGGTGCCGCGGTCCGCCGCATGGGCGGTGTGCCGGCAGCGCCACCACGTGGCCAGCGCCACCAGCGCGGTGAGGGCGAGGAAGACCAGGACCTGCACGAGGTTGTGGGACATGCCTGCGTTCCAGCCGCGCGGGCGCGCGGAAAAAGAAAGCCCCTGCCGTCGGAGAGAACCGGCAGGGGCCCGGGGGCTACAGCGCGTGCATCGCGATCAGAAGCGGTAGTTCACGCCGAGCAGGTAGGTGCGGCCGTATTCGAAGTACTTGCGCGGGCGGTCGGCGCGGCCGTCGAACTCGCCGCGGAAGGGCTCGTTCTCCAGGTTGTTGACCTGCAGCAGCACCGAGAGGTTCTCCAGCGGCCCCTGCTGGAAGGTGTAGCCCAGCTGCAGGTCGCTGACGCGCTCGCCCTTGAAGTCCTCGAAGTAGCGGTCGCCACCGAAGCCCTGCACCTCGCCGATGAAGTCGGAGCGGTGGCGCGAGCTCAGGCGCGCGCTGAAGCCGAAGCGCTCGTAGTAGATCGTGGCGTTGGAGATGTACTTCGAAAGGCCCGGCAGCATGGTCGTGGGGCCGTCCTCGCCGAAGGGCTTCACTTCGCTCTCGACGTAGGAGTAGTTGGCCTGGAAGCCGAAGCCCTCCAGCGGTGCCCAGAGCATGTCGAAGGGCAGCGAGACCGCGAGCTCGTAGCCCTGCAGGGTGCCGCCCTCGAGGTTCACCGGTGCGGTGTAGGAACCGATGGTCGTCGGCGGGCGCAGCGTCGGCAGGTTGGCCGGGATCGGCAGCTGCGCGTAGTCGAGCGCGATCGTGTCCTGCAGCACCCACGTGCGCAGGTCCTTGTAGAACACGCCCGCGCTCACGTAGCCGCGGTTGCCCAGGAAGTACTTCTCGTAGGAGAGGTCGTAGGCATTGGCCTCCCACGGGCGCAGCTCGGGGTTGCCGCCGCTGCCCTCGTACACCACGCAGGGCGCGGCCTGGCCGGGGCAGGAGCCGGGGTTGGTCTGGTTGACGTTGATGCCGAAGCCGGCGTTGGCGCGCAAGTAGTCCATGCGCGGGCGCGCCAGCTGGCGCCCGGCGCCGAAGCGGACCAGCTGGTCGCCCGGGAGCTCGAAGTTGAGGTTCAGGCTCGGCAGGTAGTCGGTGTAGGTCGCGCCGCGCGTGGCCGGCTGGTCGAGGGTGATGCCCTGGAAGGTCGACACGCCCGTGGACTGCTGGTCGACGTTGACCGCCTGCACGCCCACGTTGCCGCGCAGGCGCACCGTGCCGATGTCGAAGTCGAGGTTGGCCTGCACGTAGGCCGTGGTGATGCGCTCGTCGATCTCCCAGTTCTTCTGGTTGATGTCGCCGTTGTTGATGTTGGCGCGGCGGAAGTACAGCGCCTCGAACGCCTGCAGCGCGTCGTAGCCGTACAGGCCGCCCAGGCCGGCGAAGTCGAAGGCCGAGCCGTTGCCGAACTGGGTCGGGATGGGAACCTCGGCGCCGCGCGAGCAGTCGGCGCGCAGGCAGAGGAAGTTCTCGTTCGACGCACGCGACTTGGTGCGCTCGGTGAGGTTGGCGCCGAACTCGATGCTGCTGAGGAAGCCGTCGTCGAAGCTGCGCTCGAGGTCGACGCGCACGGCATCGATGCGGTCGCGGACCTCGAAGTCCTTGATGTAGCCGTCCTGGCCCCAGCCGCCGGCGTCGGTCAGGCGCAGGATGCTCGGGTCGGTGTAGTCGTAGCCGAAGTCGAAGTCGAAGTAGCCGTCGGGGTTGAGGCGGATGCCCACGGTGTCGCCCGCGAGGTCGCCGCGCAGGCCGGCATAGGTCTCCAGCAGGCGTTCCTCGCGCTTGGCGCTGGAGGTGCTCACGTCCGTGGTCAGCGTCCAGTTGCCGCCGAACTCGAGCTGGTTGTTCCAGCCCAGCGAGAACAGGTCGTCCTTGGCCGCGTTGTAGTCGTTGCGGATGACCGGGCGGAAGTTGTTGAACCTCGCCTCCACCGCGGTGCCCTGGTCGTTGTTCGTGCGGCTCACCGGCTGGCCGGCCGGCCCCCAGGTCAGGCCGAACTCCATGCCGCGCTTGGTCTCGATCTTGTCGAACTTCGAGTAGAAGACGTCCAGGCGCGAGGTGAACAGGTCGGTGGGCCTGAACTCGAGCACGCCCATGAAGCCGTCGCGCTCGTTGTCGGTGTCGGTCTGGTAGATCTTGCCGCCGCCCAGGGTGCCGTTGTCGTAGCCCCAGGCCTCGAACTGCGTGCCCTGGATCGGGTTGTTCAGGCGGGCATAGCCCAGCGCCAGGCCGATGGTGCGGTCGGCGAACTGGTCGATGTAGGACAGGCTGAAGCGGTTGCCGTATTCCTTGTTGTCGCCGCGCTCGTTCATGTCGCCGCGCAGGTTCACCGCGACCACCTGCTCCTCGAAGGCGAGCGGGCGCACCGTGCGCAGGTCGACCGTGCCGGACAGGCCCTGGCCGACGAGCGAGGCGTCCTGGGTCTTGTAGACCACCACCTGGTTCATCAGCTCGGAGGGGTACTGGTCAAACTCGACGCCGCGGTTGTTGCCCAGGCTCACCTGTTCGCGGCCGTTGAGCGTGGTGGTGGAGAAGTCGCCCGAGAAGCCGCGGATGTTGATCTCCTGCGGGCGGCCGCCGAAGCGCTGGGCGGTCAGGCCGGGCAGGCGCGAGATCGAGTCGGCGATCGACGTATCGGGCAGCTTGCCGATGTCCTCGGCGGAAATGGCCTCGACGATCGAGGTCTCCTCCTTCTTGGTGTCGATCGACTTCTCGATCGAGCGCCGGATGCCCGTCACCACCACGCTGTCGAGCTGCTCGGCTTCCTCCGCGGCGGGCTGCGTCGCGGTCTGCGCCGCGTCCTGCGCCTGTGCGGCGGTGGCCATCATCATCGCGGCCGAAGCCAGCGCGACGCTCAACAGGTTGCGTTCGAGTTTCAACATCCCCTGGTACTCCCCAGCAATGTGGTTGCGATGGATCGGCGCGATCGGCGTCGCCTCGATGCGGTGGCCGGGCGGCGGTCCACCAAGCTGCCGGCGATGGTAGAACCGGGCATCCCCGCACAAATTGCGCTGCAAACGTATTCATGACCGCGGCATGACGGCGCGTGCCGCCGGGCTGAACGGCGTGCGCGACCATCGCAGCGGCAGAGGAGGGATGCACGATGCGCGGATCGGGACTTCGGTGGCTGGGTGCGGCGCTGGCGCTGGCGATGACGGGCGCGCCGCGCGCGGCCGAAGGGCCGCGCCACGTGCCTTCGCCGGACTGGCGGGACCAGGTCGTCTACTTCGTCATGCTCGACCGTTTCGACGACGGCGATCCGTCCAACAACGACCAGGGCGCCGGCGAATACGACCCGGCCGACCGCCGGCGCTACAGCGGCGGCGACCTGCGGGGCCTCGCGCGCCGGCTCGACTACGTGCAGGGGCTCGGCGCGACGGCCGTGTGGATCACGCCTCCGGTGGCGCACCAGTGGTGGAACACGCGCGTGGGCTACGGCGGCTACCACGGCTACTGGGCCGACGACTTCACCCGCGTCGACCCGCATTTCGGCACGCTCGACGACTACCGCGCGCTGGCCGGTGCCCTGCACGGGCGCGGGATGGTGCTCGTGCAGGACGTGGTGGTGAACCACGTCGCCGACTACTTCGGCTACCCCGACGGCGTCGACCCCGCCGACCCCGCCCGCGGCCTGCGCATCGTGCCGGACGCGCGCGGGCAGACCGCGCCGACCCAGGCGCCCTTCCACCTCAACGATCCGCGCCGTGCCGCCGATCGCGCCGCCGGCGTCTACCACTGGACGCCCGACATCCGCGACTACGCCGACCCCGTGCAGGAAAAGACCTGGCAGATGGCGGGGCTGGACGATCTGGACACCGAGAATCCGCTGGTGCGACGCACGCTGCGTGCCTCGTACGCGCACTGGATCCGCGAGGTGGGCGTCGATGCCTTCCGCGTGGACACGGCCTTCTACGTGCCGCCGGAGTTGTTCGACGACTTCCTGCACGCGCGCGATCCCGCCGCGCCGGGCATCCTGCAGGTCGCCCGCGGCACCGGCCGCGAGGCCTTCCACGTGTTCGGCGAGGGCTTCGGCATCGACCGCGCCTTCGATGACGCGCAGGCGCGGAAGATCGAGAGCTATTCGCGCGACGCGGCCGGCCGCGACCTGCTGCCGGGGATGATCAACTTCCCGCTCTACGGCAGCCTGCTCGACGTGCTGGCGCGCGGCCGGCCCACCGCGGAGCTCGCCGACCGCATCGAGCGCGTCATGCGCGTGCATGCGCGGCCGCACCTGATGCCGACGTTCCTGGACAACCACGACGTCGACCGTTTCCTCGCCGGCGGCAGCGAGGCCGCGCTGCGTCAGGGGCTGCTGGCGCTGATGACGCTGCCCGGCATCCCCACGATCTACTACGGCACCGAGCAGGGCTTTGCCGCCCCACGCGCGGCGATGTTCGCCGGCGGCTACGGCAGTGGGGGCCGCGACCATTTCGACACCGCCTCGCCGGGCTACCGCTACCTGCAGCGCGCCATCGCCCTGCGCCGCGGCCATCGCGTGTTCTCGCGGGGCGTGCCCGCCGTGCTCGCCCGCACCGCCGCCGGCCCCGGGGCGCTGGCCTGGCGCATGGACGGCGAGGGCGGCAGCGCGCTGGTCGCGCTCAACACGGCCGAGCATCCGGTGCTGCTGGATGCGCTCGCCATCGGCCCGCGCACGCGCCTGGTGCCGCTGTTCGCCATCGAGGGGCAGGCGCCGCAGGTGGTCGCCGACGCCGCAGGCCAGGCCGCGCTCGTGCTGCCGCCGCGCGCGGGCTATGCCTGGCGGCTCGAGCATGACGAGGCGACGCCCGCGCCGCCCCGCCCGATGCGCCCGGCGCTCGATGCGGTGCCGGCCGAGGCGCGCGGGCCCATTGCCGCCAGCGGGCGTGCCGCGCCGCTGGCGCGCCTGCAGCTGGTGGTCGACGGCGATCTCTCGCAGGCCGTCGACGTGCGCGCCGACGCAGGCGGCCGCTGGCGCGCGCAGGTGCCCACGGCCGAGCTCGTCGACCCGGCCGTGCCGCACCGGCTCGTCGCCTTCGATCCGTCCACGGGGCAGGTCTCGGCCGCACGCGAGTTCCGCGTGCAGCGCCCGTGGCGGCCAGCCGCGCGCGTGGACGATCCCACCGGCGACGACACCGGCCCTGCCGGCACCTACCGCTATCCCACCGACCCGGGCTGGGGCGCGAACCACCAGGCCGACATCGAGGCCGCCGAGGCCTGGACCGACGGCGGCGCACTGCGGCTGGACCTGACCATGCGCAGCCTGACGCGCTCCTGGAACCCCGCCAACGGCTTCGACCATGTGGCGTTCACCGTCTACATCGAGCTGCCCGGCCGCGACGACGGCGCCACCCACATGCCCCTGCAGCATTCGACGCTGCCGGACGGGATGCGCTGGCACCGCCGCCTGCGCGTGGGCGGCTGGTCGAACCTGCTCACCGCGCCCGACGCCGCCGCGCCCGACAGCGAAGGCCTGCCGGTGGTGCCCGGCGCCCGGCTGGAGGTGGACGCGGCGCAGCGGCGCGTGCGCCTGACCCTCCCGCCCGCGGCGCTGGGGCGGCCGCGCACGCTGCGCGGCGCGCGCGTGCACGTCAC
>JBMOOW010000026.1:0-16197 GCA_049323195.1 Pseudomonadota bacterium
TGCTACCGCTTCAACCGCCGCTTCGACATGGCGGCAATGGTGCCGCGCCTGCTCTATGTCGCGGTCCGTACGCCGCCGCTGCCCTACCGGCTCGTAACGCTGGATGCGTAATGTGGGGAATCAGGTGCGGCGAAGCTACGGGTGGATGGCGGCTGCGGCGGCGATGCTCGCCCTCGCGGCGGTGGCGGTGGATGCACGCGAGGGCCGGCTGCGCGAACGCATCCGCGAGCGCCTGCAGGAGCAACACGCGCGCGGCTCCGGGGACGCTGCGCTGCCCGGGCCCGAGGGCGACATCCGCATGCCCGGCCTGTACCGCTACAGGCTGCGGCACGATGGGCTCGACCGCGAGTACCTGGTCTACGTGCCGGCCGCGTACCGGCCCGGGCGCGCCATGCCCCTGCTGTTCGCCTTCCACGGCGGCGGTGGCCACATGCAGTGGCAGGCCGACGACGCGAACTACGGGCTGCCCTCGAAGGCCGAAGAGGCCGGCTTCATCGCCGTGTTTCCCAACGGCTTCAGCCGGTTTCCCGGTGGCAGGCTGGCGACGTGGAACGCCGGCGACTGCTGCGGCGATGCGCGCGATCGCGCGGTCGACGACGTCGGCTTCGTGCGGCGCGTGCACGCCGATGTCTCGCGCCGGCTCACCGTCGATGCCGCGCGCGTGTACGCGACGGGCATGTCCAACGGCGCGATGATGGCCTACCGCCTCGCCTGCGAGGCACCGGACCTGTTCCGCGCGATCGCCGCCGTCGCCGGCACGGAGGTCACGCGCGGCTGCGCGCCCGCGCGCGAGGTCGCCGTGCTGCACCTGCACGCGCGCGACGACAGCCACGTGCTGTTCGACGGCGGCGCGGGCCCGGACGCCTTCCGCGATCCCGCGAAGGTCACCGCGTTCACGTCCGTGCCCGAGACCGTGCATCGCTGGGTCGCGCGCAACGGCTGCCCCGCCGCGCCGCGGCGCATCGTGGATCGCCCGGGCGTGGCCTGCGACCTGCACTCGCCATGCCGTGGCGGCGCGCGCGTGCAGCTGTGCGTCACCGACACCGGCGGCCACTCGTGGCCCGGCGGCGGCGCGGTGCGGGGCAAGCTGCCGTCGAACGCGCTTTCGGCGAACGACGCGATGTGGTCCTTCTTCGAGGCCCTGCCGCCCCGCGGCGGCTGATCCGCCGGCATCGGCCGACGCGGCCGCCGGGCGGGATCCACAAAAAAGCCCCGCATCGCGGGGCTTTTCCGATCGGGGCGCGGAGGGTTACTCCTTCGCCGCCTTCTTTACCGCCACCTTCCTGGCCGGCGCCTTGGCGACGGTCTTGGTGGCCTTCTTCGCGACCGGCGACGCGGCGGTGCCGGTGGCGACGGCGACGGTCTTCTTGCGGGCGTTGCCGTAGCTGGAGTTGTAGCGCTTGCCCTTGGCGGTCTTGCGGTCGCCCTTACCCATGATGTGTGGCTCCTGACAGAAATTCGGCGGGATGCCGCGGTGCGCGGCGAATACGAGGCGGACGCGGTGGACCCACGCGGCTCGCGAAGCGCGACAGCCTAGCACAGCCGCCCGGCGGCGGCGGCCCGGCCTCAGGGGGCGGCGCGGTGGCTCAGGCGCAGGTTGACGCCGTGCGCGGCCGCCAGCGCCAGCCCGCCCAGCGTCATGACCAGAGCATGGGCCCAGCCATGGTCGTGCAGGGAGGTGAACGAGCCGATCCAGATCAGCGCCAGCCCCGGCAGCAGCAGCGCCCAGGCCCGGAAGGCGCGGTGGCGGCGGTACCCCAGGCTCATGGTCGCCAGGCCCAGCAGGCTGGCGAAGACCACGAAGGCCTGGTCGATGTCCGCCCAGCCGCCGATGCGCAGGCCCAGCGCCGGCACCAGCGCCAGCAGCAGCGGCACCACCGCGCAATGGACCGCACACAGGAACGACGCGGCGAATCCGACGCGGTCGGCGGTGCGGAGGGCGGAGTCGGATTCGGGCATGACGAAAGTCAGGGCGTGTCGACTGGATGAAACACTATAACATTTCGGCCCGGTCAGTTTACCCCCATGGCCTGACGACGCTGTCGACGTACCCCATCCCCGCCCTGTACCACGCCTTCCTGGCCGCCGGCCCCGCCTTCACCAGGATGCCGCCCACCAGCACGAGCTCGACCGCGCGGTCGTGCGCGCCAGCCCCCTGCCGACCACCGCCGAGGACCTCACCCGGCCGGTCGAGGTGCTCTCGGGCGAGGCCCTGGACGAGGCAAGGCCTCCACGCTGGGCGAGACCGTGTCGCGCCTGCCCGGCGTGCAGACCTCGTATTTCGGCCCCGGCGTCGGCCGCCCGATCGTGCGCGGTTTCGAGGGCGCGCGCGTGCAGGTGCTCAACGACGGCCTGGCGGCCGGCGACGGCTCGACCGTCAGCGTCGACCATGCTGTCAGCATCGAACCCTTCCTCGCCGACCAGATCGAGGTGCTCAAGGGCCCGGCCACCCTGCTCTACGGCAGCGGCGCGATCGGCGGCGCGGTCAACGTGGTCGACGGCCGCGTGCCCATGCGCACCACCGAGGCCCCGTTCCAGGGCCGGGCGGAGCTGCGCGCCGGCACCGTGAACGACGAGCGCACCGGTATGGTCCGCCTGGACGGCACCGCCGCCTCCGGCAATCTCGTCTTCCACGCCGACGCATTGCATCGCGAGACCGGCGACTACGAGATCCCCGGTTTCGCCGAGAGCCGCGCGCTGCGCGAGGAGCACGAGGAGGAAGGCGAGGAGGAGGCGCCCGTCTTCGGGGTGCTGCCCGGCAGTGCGATCCGCACGGACTCGGCCGCGCTGGGCCTGTCGTGGATCGGCAGCCGCGGCTTCCTCGGCGCTGCGCAGAGCCTGTACAACACGCGCTACGGCATCCCCGGCGAGGCGCACGGGCCCGAGGAAGCCGAGGGGGACGCGGAAGCCGGCCACGAAGAGGAAGGCGTGCGCATCGTGCTCGACCAGCGCCGCACCGAGGTGCGCGGCGGCCTGGACCGCGTGGGCATCTTCGACACCGCCCGCCTGAAGCTGGCGCGTACCGACTACACGCATACCGAGTTCGAGGGCGAGGAGGTCGGCACCGTCTTCGACAACGAAACCACCGAGGCCCGCCTGGAACTGGCCCACCGCGCGTTCGGCGGCTGGCAGGGCGCGCTCGGTGCGCAGTGGTCGCGCCGCGACTTCGCCGCCATCGGCGACGAGGCCTTCGTGCCCTCGTCCCACTCGCGCGATGCCGGCCTGTTCTGGATCGGCCGCCGCGACTTCGGCGACGTCGCCGCCGAGCTGGGCCTGCGGCACGACCGCAACGCGATCGACGTCGACCAGGCCACCGCGATCGGCCCCGGCCGCGAGTTCGACACCACCAGCGTCTCGGCCGCGCTGCGCTGGGATCTGACGCCCGACCTGCACGTCTCCTTCGGCCTCGACCGCGCGCAGCGCTCGCCCACCGCCGAGGAGCTCTACTCCAGCGGCCTGCACGTGGCCACGCGCAGCTTCGAGATCGGCAGCCCGACGCTGGACGTCGAGACGGCGAACCGGGCGGAAGTCGGAGTCCACTGGCATGCCGGCCCGGTCAAGCTCGGTGCGTCGGCCTACCTCGTGCGCTTCGACGACTTCATCTACCTCGCCGGCACGGACATCGAGGAGGAGGCCCCGGTGCGCGTGTGGACGCAGGCCGATGCGCGCTTCACCGGCGCCGAGGCCGAGCTGGACTGGACCTTCCTCGACACCGGCGAGGACCGCTTCGGGCTGCGGCTGTTCGGCGACGTCGTCCGCGCGCGCCTGGACGGCAACGGCACGCGCACGATCGCCGTGTCCGTGCCGCACGAGGACGAGGTGCACGACTACGTGACCGAGGTCGCCCTCGGCGGCAACCTGCCGCGCATCGCGCCGGCGCGCGTCGGCGGCGAGGTGCGCTGGGAGCGCGGCCCGTTGCGCGCCTCGTTGGGCGCGATCCGCTACGCGAGGCAGGACCGCGTGGCCGAGCGCGAGGAGCCGACCCCGGGCTACACGCTGGTCGACGCCCACGTGACCTGGCACCTGGACACCGGCGGCGGCAATGCCTGGGAGCTGTTCGTCGACGCCACCAACCTGCTCGACGAGGAGGCACGCGTGCACACCTCGTTCCTGAAGGACTACGCGCCGCTGCCGGGACGCGGCGTGTCGTTCGGGGTGCGCGCGTTCTTCTAGGGCCTGTTTCAGCAAGGCGCATCGCCGCGCAGAACTGCCTGACACGGCCTCAGGTCTCACGCGACCCATGCCGATCGCGTTAACAGGCCCTAATCCGGCTGCGGGCGCGGCGGCTCGATGCGGAGGAATCCGCCAAGCCGCGCCCGCATGCGGGCCCCGCGGTCGAACTCGATGCGCGCCGTCACGCGCGCATCGGGCACGAGGGCCGAGAGCAGCCCGTGCAGGCGCGCCGGCGCGCAGCGGGCGTGGAGTTCGAGCGGTTCGCCCAGGCGGGCGCGGCCGATGCGTGCATCCAGCAGCGTCAGCCGCAGGGTCCAGTCGGCCTGCCCGGAAAGGCGGTCGGCACAGGCGCCCGACCAGCCGATGCGGCCTTCGACGACCACGCCGCGCCGCAGCCGCAGGCTGCGCAGGATCCGTACCGCCCACGGGCACGCCCGGTCGAACGCTCCGCGCATCCCGTCATCCGCCGCGTGCGCGTTCGCGCCTGCCTCCCGCAGGCCACGTCCGATGCCCGGGCCGGGCCGGCGACGCGGGCGGCAGGCCGCGCACGTCGCCTCAGTCCCCGGCCTCGGCCGAGGCACACGCGGCGCAGAGGCCATGGACCTCGAGCGTCTGCGCGCGGGGCACGAAACCCAGCGTACGCGCGCGTGCATCGAGTGCATCGACGATCTGCGCGTCTTCCAGCTCCGTCGCCAGATGGCAGCGATCGCAGATCAGGAACGGCACGGCGTGCTGGGCGGCTCCGGGATGGTGGCAGCCGACGAAGGCGTTGATCGAGGCCAGCCTGTGGATGAACCCGTTCTCGAGCAGGAAGTCGAGGGCGCGATACACCGTCGGCGGCGCGGCGCCACCGTGCGTGGCCTTCATGCGGTCCAGCAGCTCGTAGGCCTTGAGCGGGCGGCCGGCGTCCGCGATCAGGCGCAGCGCATGCGCACGGATCGGCGTCAGGCGCAGCCCGCGCGCCTCGCAGGCGCGTCCGACCTCCGCCACGAAGGCATCGCCACTGTGCACGTGGTGATGCGGATCGATGCAGGGGTCGTCGTGCCGTGACATGGCGTCAACCCTCGGCCGGCAGCTTCGCGATCGCCGCCTCGATGCGCAAAAGCGCCTCGTCACGGCCGGCCAGGTAGACCGTATGCGCGATGTCCGGCGAAACCTGCGTGCCGGTGATGGCCACGCGCAGCGGCTGCGCGACCTTCCCCATGCCCACGCCGCAGGCGGCGGCGACGTCGTGCAGCACCATCGATACGGACTCCGGCGACCACGTCATCAGCTCGCCCAGGCGCGCACGCGCTTCGGTCAGCGGCGCGCGCGCGGCGGCGGTGAGGTGCTTGGCGACCGCCGCATCGTCGTACTGGTGCAGCGGGCGGTACCAGACCGCCGCGCGCTCGGCCATGTCGGCCAGCGTCTGCACGCGGTCGCGCAGGGCCACCACCACGTCCGCCGGCTGCGGCCCCTGCGCCAGGTCGTAGCCGTGGCGCTCCAGATGCCAGACGAGGTGCCGGGCCACGGCTTCGGGGTCGTCGGACTTCAGGTACTGCTGGTTGAGCCAGCCGAGCTTGGCCGGATCCAGGCGCGAGGCCTTGGCGTTGACGTCCTTGAGGTCGAACAGGCGCGTCATCTCGGCGATCGAGAAGATCTCCTGGTCGCCGTGCGACCAGCCCAGCCGCACCAGGTAATTGAGCAGCGCGTGCGGCAGGTAGCCCATCTCGCGGTACTGCATGACGTCGGCCGCGCCGGTGCGCTTGGAGAGTTTCGCGCCGTGCTCGTCGAGGATCATCGGCAGGTGCGCGAAGTGCGGCACGGGGGCGCCAAGGGCCTCGTAGATGTTGATCTGGCGCGGGGTGTTGTTGACGTGGTCGTCGCCGCGCACCACGTCGGTGATGCGCATGTCGATGTCGTCCACCACCACCGCGAAGTTGTAGGTGGGATAGCCGTCGGAGCGCAGGATCACCAGGTCGTCGAGTTCGGCATTGCTGATCTCGATGCGCCCCTTGACCTTGTCCTCCCAGGCGACCGTGCCCTCGAGCGGGTTCCTGAAGCGGATGACACGGTTGGGATCGTCGCGCAGGCCCTCGTTGCGGTCGCGGTAGGCGCCGTTGTAGCGGGGCTTCTCGTTCGCCGCCATCGCGCGCTCGCGCATGGCCTCGAGCTCTTCCTTGGTCTCGTAGGCGTAGTAGGCCTTGCCGGCGGCCACGAGCTGCGCGGCGACCTCGCGATAGCGATCCAGGCGGTGGGTCTGGTAGACCGGGCCCTCGTCGTAGTCCAGGCCCAGCCAGTCCATCGCATCGAGGATGGCGTCGATCGCCGCCTGCGTGCTGCGGTCCTGGTCGGTGTCCTCGATGCGCAGGATGAACTGCCCGCTCTGGCGGCGCGCCTCCAGCCAGCAGTAGAGCGCCGTGCGCGCGCCTCCGATGTGGAGGTAGCCGGTGGGGCTGGGCGCGAAGCGGGTGCGGCTGGTCATCGGGGAGCTCGGAACGTCGGAAAGCGGCGATTTTAGCGCGCCGGGCGATACCGGCCCGCCGCCTACAATGCCGCCATGACCACGCTCTTCATCTCCGACCTCCACCTCGACGCCGCCCGCCCGCAGGTGACCGAGCTGTTCCAGCGCTTCCTGCGCGAGGACGCACGCGGCGCGGCGGCGCTGTACATCCTCGGCGACCTGTTCGAGGCCTGGGTGGGGGACGACGACCCGGATCCGGTGGGCACGGCGGTGGCCGAGGGCCTGCGCGCCCTGGCCGATGCCGGCACGCCGGTGTACTTCATGCGGGGCAACCGCGATTTCCTGGTCGGCCCGGCCTACGCGCGGCGCGCCGGCATGACCCTGCTCGCGGACCCGGCGGTGATCCTGCTCGACGGCGCCCCGACCCTGCTGCTGCACGGCGACCTGCTCTGCACCGCCGACACGGGGTACATGGCCTTCCGCGCGCAGACGCGCGATCCGTCGTGGCAGGCGCAGTTCCTCGCGCAGCCGCTGGCGGCGCGAGTGGCCTTCGCACGCCATGCGCGCGAGCAGAGCCAGGCGGCGCAGGCGGCGCTCCGGGACGCCGGCACGATGGAAACGATCACCGACGTGTCGCCGGAAACGGTCGCGCAGTACTTCGTGCGCTACGGCGTGGACCGCATGATCCACGGCCATACCCACCGCCCGGCGATCCATGCGCACGACGCAGGCGGCCGGACGCGGCAGCGCATCGTGCTGGGGGACTGGTACGAGCAGGGCTCGGTGCTGCGGGTCGAGGGCGGGAAGGCGGAGCTGCAGGCGCTGCGCTGACGACGCAGAACCCGGGTGGCGTTCGCGCGCCGCCGCTTGGCCGAGGGACAGTCGCCATCGCGTGGCCCCCGGGTGCGGCCTGCGGCCTTACCCGGGCTACGGGGTACGTCATGGGCCGGGTCGACGCGTAAACCCGGGTGCGCTTCGCTTATCCGGGCTACGGCCTTGCGTGACGGGTCGCAGCGACGCGTAGCCCGGGTAAGGCCACAGGCCGCACCCGGGGCCGCTCGAACCCGGGACCGAGCGACACCGCACGCGGCGGCTCAGTTGGCCAGCGTCTCCAGCGATTCCAGCTCGTCCGCGTCGAAGCCCGCTTCCAGCCGGGCCGCGCGGTTGAACGGGCCGTAAAGGACTGCGCGCGCGTACTCGGCAAGCAGCGCCTTGAAGGTCGAACGCGGCTCCAGCCCGCGTTGCTCGCAGTGCCAGCGGAACCAGCGGCTGCCCGCCGCGACGTGCCCCACTTCCTCGCGCAGGATCACCTCGAGGATGTCGGCCGTCGCGTCGTCGCCGAGCTGGCGAAGCTTCGCGATCATCCCGGGCGTGACGTCGAGCCCGCGCGCCTCGAGCACGCGCGGAACCAGCGCCATGCGTGCGAGCCCGTCGTGCGCCGTCTTCTCGGCCATCTCCCACAGGCCGTGGTGCGCGTCGAAGTCCCCGTAGTCGTGCCCGAGCTCGCGCAGCCGGCCGCGCAACATCGTGAAATGCCGGGCTTCATCAAACGCCACCGCCGCCCAGTCGGCATAGAAGCGCGCCGGCATGCCGCGATAGCGGTAGACCGCATCCCAGGCCAGGTCGATCGCATTGAATTCGATGTGCGCCACCGCGTGCACGAAGGCGGCCAGCCCTTCGCGCGTTCCGAAGCCGCGCCGAGGCAGGTCGCGAGGGTGCACGAGGCGCGGCCGCTGCGGGCGGCCCGGCATGCCGATCGGCTCGGGTGCCGGCGCATCGGCCTGCGCTGCGAGTTCGCCACGGGAGAAGCGCTCGAAGGCGTCGAACGTGCGCCCGACCTTTTCCTCCGGCGTCGCGGCGCGCAGGCAGTCCTGCGCGGCCGCATGCAGGCAACCGGCCATCAGGCCTCCGCGTCGTCCTCGGGACCGGCGGCGCGCGAGCACTCCCAGCCATCCGGGTAGCCGCCGAAGGACTCGGCCAGCACCGTCAGTTCCCGCTCGACGCGGGTGATGTCGGCATGCCTCGGCGCCATGTGGCGGCTGGCGGTCACCTGCCAGATGCCCTCCTCGTCCACGACGGGCACGGCGACGAGCAGGTCGGTGGACTGCCTGGCCGCCTCCGCGAACGCGGTGGCCGCGGCCTCATCGCCGAAGACGAGATGGAAGTCCACCTCGCGCGGGATCGTGAGGTCATCCCCGTCCTCGACCATCGCGCGCAGCACCGCGCCGTTCTCGTCGTCGGGGATCATCGCCAGCTGCAGGGACTTCATCTCAGCCCGCCTTCCGCGCCTGCTTGGCGGCATCCGAACGCAGCTGCTTGATGCGCTCGAAATAGCCCGGCTCCACGCCGGTGACGTACTCGCCCGAGAAGCAGGACGAGTCGAATTTCCCGATGCGCTTCTTCGGGCCGGACACCGCCTCTTCCAGGTCCGCGAGGTCCTGGTAGATCAGCCAGTCGCAACCCAGCAGTTCCTGCACCTGGTCATCGGTGCGCCCGTGCGCGACCAGCTCTTCCGCCGACGGCATGTCGATGCCGTAGATGTTCGGATGGCGCACGGCCGGCGCCGCGGAGGCCAGGTAGACCTTGCGCGCGCCGGCCTCGCGCGCCATCTGCACGATCTGCTTCGACGTGGTGCCGCGGACGATCGAGTCGTCGACCAGCAGCACGACGCGGTTGCGGAACTCCAGCGGGATCGGATTGAGCTTGCGGCGCACGGATTTGGCGCGCTCGCCCTGCCCCGGCATGATGAAGGTGCGGCCGACGTAGCGGTTCTTGATGAAACCCTCGCGGTACTTCACGCCGAGCACGTTCGCGATCTCGAGCGCGGCATCGCGCGAGGTGTCGGGAATCGGGATCACCACGTCGATGTCGTGGTCCGGGCGCAGGCGCAGGATCTTCTCGCCGAGCTTCTGGCCCATGCGCATGCGCGCCTTGTGCACCGAGACGTCGTCCATCATCGAGTCCGGGCGCGCGAAGTAGACGTACTCGAAGATGCACGGCGTGGCGCTGCGCTCCTCGGCGCACTGGTGCGAATACATGCGGCCGTCCGCCGTGACCACGACGCCCTCGCCCGGCCGCAGGTCGCGCATGCGCTCGTAGCCGAGCAGATCCAGCGCGACGGATTCGGAGGCGAAGGCGTACTCGTCGCGGCCGTCGCGCGTGCGCCTGCCCATCACCAGGGGACGGATGCCGTGCTGGTCGCGGAAGGCGACCAGGCCGAAGCCCAGCACCGTGGCGAGCACCGCGTAACCGCCCACGCAGCGCCGGTGCACGCCCTCGATCGCGCGGAACACCGCATCCGGCGAGAGCTCGCCCTGCACGTCCAGCTCGTGGGCGAAGACGTTGAGCAGCACTTCCGAATCGGATTCGGTATTGACGTTGCGCTTGTCCTGCTCGAACACCTCGCGGCGCAGCGCGTCGGTATTGATCAGGTTGCCGTTGTGCGCCAGCGCGATGCCGTAGGGCGAGTTCACGTAGAACGGCTGCGCCTCGTCGCACCCCGCGCTGCCCGCCGTCGGGTAGCGGCAGTGGCCGATGCCGTAATTGCCCTGCAGCAGCTGCATGGAGGCTTCGTCGAAGACGTCGCTGACCAGGCCGTTGCCCTTGTGCACGCGGATCTTCGAGCCGCTGGCGGTGGCGATGCCCGCGGCGTCCTGCCCGCGGTGCTGGAGGACGGTAAGGCCGTCGTAAAGCTGGGCCGCGACGTCGCTCTGGCCGACGATTCCGATGATGCCGCACATGGTGGGATGTCCTGCGAAGGTTTCAGACGGGCGCGGGCTGCGCCATCGGTGACTTGATCGACGTTTCCGCCCGACCGTCGAGGTCGAGCCGCGCGGCCGCCCAGTCGGGCAGCCAGCCGGCGAGCCAGCGCGCGCCCGGCTTGAAGATGGGGACGAGGGTGGAGCCTTGCCAGCCGGCATCGCGCGGCAGGTGCGTGAAGCCCAGCAGCAGCACGAGCACGCAGCCGACGAACGCACCCCGCGCCAGCCCCAGGGCAAGGCCCAGGCCGCGGTCGACCCCGCCCAGCCCCATGCCCGAGAGCGCACGCCGGGACATCCACGCCACCGCGGCCACCGTCAGCGAAACCGCGAGGAAGCAGGCGCCATAGCCCATCAGCAGGTGGACGGCGTCGGGCTCGGGTACGCCGGCGAGCCAGCGCGCGACGTCGCCGCCGGCATGGAGCGCCGCCCAGCCGCCGAGCAGCCAGGCGGCGATGGACGCGATGCCGCCGATGAAGCCGCGCATCAGTCCGAAAAGCGCCGACGCGCCCACGACGACCAGCAGCAGCACGTCGAGGCCGCTCATGCGGTCACGGATGCGGACGGACGATGCCGCTCACGCCCAGCCGGCCGGCGGCCTGCGAACGCAGCGCGTCGGCGGCGGCGCGGTCGGCCACGGGGCCCAGGCGCACGCGGTGCAGCGTGCCGGCCTCGGTGCGTACCGGCTCGACGAAGGCGGAGAACCCGGCCGCCCGTGCGCGGTCCTGCAGCCGCTGGGCATCGGCGGCATTCGAGAACGCGCCCAGCTGCACGGCGAAGCCCACGGCCGCGGCAGCGGGCTGCGGCGCCGGCGGCGTGGCCGGTGCGGGCGGCGTCGAAGCCGCCGTGGCCGGGCGGGGGGCCGTGGCGACCGCGCGGCCGTCCGCAGCGGCGGGTGCGCTGGCATCGGCGGCCGGCTTCGCGGCTGGCGTCGTGGCCGGCTTCGCGGCTGGCGTCGTGGCCGGCTTCGCGGCATTGGATGCGGTGGCAGTGGCCTGCGTCGCGGCGTCGAGCACCACCACCCGGGCTCCGACGTCGTCGCGCACGTGCGCGGCGCGCAGCCGGGCGGCCTCGGCATCGGCGCGGGTGGCGTAGGGCCCGATGCGCACGCGGTGCAGCGCGCGGGCGCCCGTGGTCACCACCTCGGCATAGCCCGGAAGCTGGGACGCACGCAGCGCGCCGACCACGCGCGCGGCATCGGCGGCGGTGGCGTAGCTGCCGAAGCTCACGGCGAAGTCACCGCCGGCCGTGGGCGCGGGAAACATGGCCGGGCTCGCCTCGGCGGGCGCCGCCGCCTCGGCCGGTGCATCGGCCGGCGGTTGCGCGGGGGCGAGCGCGGGGCCGCCCTGCGCGGCCGGCTCCACCAGCGGAAGCTCGCGTGTCTCGATGCCGGGCGCCGGGGCGGGGGGCAGCTTGAGCGGCACGTCTGACGCGCCGCTCTCGGGCGCCGGGTCCATCACCAGCATCGGCAGGAAGGTCACCGCCAGCGCGACGAGCACCGCCGCGCCGAGCAGCCGCTGTTTCAGGGCAGGTTCCATCGCGTCCGCATGCGGCGGGAGTGGCCCGCCTTGTCGCCGCGGATTATAGCGACCGGGGTCGGCCCGGCCCGCGCCGCTCCCGGCGCGTTCCACAAGGTTCAGGCACGCGGCGGCTGCGCGCCCAGGCGATGCAGGCCGGCGGCCACCGTGTGGAAGGAGCCCAGCACGAGCACACGCTCGCCGGGGCGGGCCTGCGCCGCGGCGCGGTCGATGGCGGCGGCCACGTCCGGCGAGCAGGTGGCGGCGTCGGCCACCGTCGCCGGCAGGCGCGTGGCGAGCTCCGCGGCGTCGATCGCCCGCCCGCCCTGCCCCGGCAAACCGGCGAGGTGCCAGGCATCGACGTGCGCGGCCAGCGCATCGACGATGCCGGCTGCGTCCTTGTCGCCCAGCGCGGCGAACACCGCCTGCGTGCGGACGGCCGGCTGCGCGGCGAGCCAGTCGGCCACCTGGCGTGCGGCCTGGGGGTTGTGGGCGACGTCGAGCACGTAGTCGACCCCGCCGCTCTCCACGCGCTGCAGCCGCCCGGGCAGCCGCGCACTGGCGACCCCGCAGCGCAGGGCCTCGTCGTCGATGCGCAGGTCGATCGCGCGCAGCGCGGCGATGGCGACGGCGGCATTGCGAAGCTGCGCCGGCGCCGCCAGCGCCGGCAGCGGCAGCTCGACTTCGCGGCCGACCTCGCGCCAGCGCCAGCCGGCCTCGTCGTCGGCGTCGTCGATGAAGAAGTCGCAGCCGATGCGCAGCGTTTTCGCACCGATGGCATAGGCATGCCGGAGCACGCTGGAGGGCGGATCGTCGTCGCCCAGCACCAGCGGCTTCCATGCGCGTGCGATGCCGGCCTTTTCGAAGCCGATGGCCTCGACGTCGGGGCCGAGCCAGTCCTGGTGGTCGAGATCGACGGTGGTGATGACCGCGACGTCGGGCTCGACGATGTTGGTGGCGTCGAGCCGCCCGCCCAGGCCGACTTCCAGGATCGCCAGGTCGAGGCCCGCGCGCGCGAACAGCCACAGCGCGGCCAGGGTGGCGACCTCGAAGTAGGTCAGCGAGACGCCGTCGCGCGCGGCCTCGACGGCTTCGAAGGCCTCGATGATCGGCGCGTCGCCGGCGTCCTCGCCGTCGATGCGGATGCGCTCGTTGAAGGCCAGCAGGTGCGGCGAGGTGTAGGCGCCGACGCGATGGCCCGCCGCGCGCGCGATCGCCTCGACGAACGCGACCGTCGAACCCTTGCCGTTGGTGCCGCCGACGGTCACGACGTGCCTGGCCGGCCGGCCGAGGCCCAGGCGTGCATGCACGGCGCGCACGCGGTCCAGGCCCAGGTCGATGGCCCTGGGATGCTGCTGTTCGAGGCGGGCCAGCCAGTTGGCGAGGTTGGGGCTCATGCGGGCGCTGTCGCTCTGCGGTGTTCGATACGCCGCGAGCCTGCGGCGGCGGGAATTGTCGCCGATCGACGTGGAAGCGCCGCAACGATGGCAGGGCGCGGGCCGGGCGGGCGCCGCGGCGGTCTCCCGGGCGCGCTGCGCTTGCCCGGGCTACAGCGCGCGGTGGACCGCCTCGCCGAAGAACGGGGTGTGGTGGCTGCAGTCGTTGAGCCTGACCACCTCGAGCGCGTCGACATCCGGCCCTTCGAGCAGGTTGATGGTCGTCGGTGCCTGGCGGAAGCTCCAGAGGCGCGCCAGCGGCAGGCCGAGGATGCGGCACAGGAGCACGCGGTTGACCGCATCGTGGGCGACGAGCAGCAGTGTGTCGGCCTCGCCCAGCCCGTGCGTGGCGCGGGCCAGCGCGGGCCACGCCCGGTCGAGCACGTGCTGCAGCGATTCGCCCCCGGGCATCAGCACCTCGTGCGGCGCCTCGCGCCAGGCGCGCATGCGCTCGGCATCGCGCTCGCGGATCTCGTGGGCGAGCAGGCCCTCCCACGTGCCGTGCGCGATCTCGGCCAAGCCGGCATCGGTGGCCAGCATCCACGCGCGGTCGCCCAGGGCGATCTCGGCGGTGCGGCGCGCGCGAGACAGCGGCGAGGCGACCGCGCGCGCGATCGGAACGTGCCGCAGGCGCTGGGCCAGGGCGGCGGCCTGCCCTTCGCCGACCGGCGAGAGCGGGATGTCTTCCTGGCCCTGGTAGCGCCCCTCGGCGTTCCAGGGGGTTTCGCCGTGGCGTGCAAGGATGATTCGCATGGTTCGGGATTCGGGATTCGGGATTCGGGATTCGGGATTCGGGATTCGGGATTGGGGATTGGGGATTGGGTCGGGGGATTCGGGCCCGGGGATGGAATGCGGATCCGCGGACGAATGGGCCGGCATCTCGACCAGCGAAGACCGCGGCGTCGCCGCGCCCACCAATCCCGAATCCCGAATCCCGAATCCCGGACGTTCAGACCTGCTGCAGCGAGAGCACGCCCGGCGTCGCGCGCAGCACGTCGAGTTGCGCCTGCTCCAGCGGGCGGTCGACCGTGATCGCCGCGCGCGCATAGCCGTCGCCGGCGGCGCCCAGGGCAAAGTTGATGATGTTGATGCCGGCCATGCCCAGCTGCGAGCCGACCATGCCGACCATGCCGGGCCGGTCCTCGTTGCGCATCAGCAGCACGTGCGCAAGCGGGTCGAACTCGATCTCCACCCCGTCGAGCGCGACCACGCGCGGCGCGCGGTGCAGCGTGGCGTCGATCTCGCGGTGCACTCCGCGCCCGGCGCCGTCGTCGCCTTCGATGCGGATGCGCAGCAGGCGGTCGAAGCCGTTGCCGTCGCCCCCCACCGTTTCGCTGACCTCCAGCCCGCGCCCGGCCGCCTCGTGCAGCGCATTGACCGGCGTGATGCGCCCCGACGCGGCCCCCAGCAGCGAGGCGACGAGCAGGCGCGTGAGCGGCCGCGTATCCAGGCCTTCGGTGCGGCCGGCGTAGCGGATCTCCAGGCGCGTGGGGGCCGGCACCAGCCGCGAGGCCAGCCGCCCCAAGGCGGTCATGAGCGGCATCCACGGCCCGACCTCGCGGGCCGCCTCGGCCGTCAGCGGCGGCAGGTTGACGCAGCCGGCCACGGCTCCGGTGGCGACGAAATCGATGATCTGCCGCGCGAGGATGGTGCTCACGGCCTGCTGCGCCTCGCTGGTCGAGGCGCCCAGGTGGGGCGTCAGCACGAGGTTCGGGTGCGTGCGCAGCGGCGAATCCGGCGGCAGCGGCTCGGTCGCGAAGGTGTCCAGCGCGGCGCCGGCCAAGTGCCCCTCGTCGAGCAGACGCAGCAGCGCGGCCTCGTCGACCAGGCCGCCGCGCGCGGCATTGACCAGCATCGCGCCGGGCTTCATCGCGCGCATGCGCGCCTCCGAGAGCAGGTTGGTGGTCTCCTTCGTGCGCGGAATGTGCAGCGTCACGATGTCGGCCCAGGCCAGCAGCTCGTCGAGCGATTTGAGCGGCACGCTGCCCTTTCCTGCGGCCGCCGCGGGCAGGAACGGATCATGCGCCGCCACGTCCATGCCGATGCCCTGCGCCTTGCGCGCCACCGTGCTGCCGATGCGGCCCAGGCCGACCACGCCCAGGCGCTTGCCCTCGAGCTCGAAGCCCGTCAGGCCCGCCTTCGGCCACTGCCCCGCCTTCATGCCGGCATCGGCCTTCGGCACGCGGCGTGCCAGCGCGAACAGCAGCGCGATGGCGTGCTCGGCGGCGGCCAGCGTATTGCCGTCGGGTGCGTTCATGACCGCGATGCCGCGCGCGGTGGCCGCATCGACGTCGATGGTGTCGACGCCTGCTCCCGCGCGGCCGATCACCTTCAGGCGCGCGGCCCTGGCCAGCGCCTCCCCGGGTACCTTCGTCGCCGAGCGCACCAGCACGGCGTCGAAGTCCGCCAGCGCATCGGCCAGCAGCGCCGGGTCCTTGATGGGCTCGGGCGCGACGACGACGTCCCAGCCGGCCTGGCGGAACATCTCGAGCCCGTCTTCGTGGATTCCATCGCATGCCAGCACTCGCATCGTTCGCGCTCCTTGGGTGAGGGAAGCGCGGATGCCCTGCCAGCCGGCCGTCGGCCTCGCGCACGAGGGGCGCTGCGACGGTGATGCGGTCGAACATGGTGCGTGGACGCGGTGCGTCCTGCGGGTCGGGAGACGGGGCCGGCTGGCATGGGAATCCGCGACGCACGCAGCCTAGCAGACAGGCCCGCGATCACCGCAAGCACCGGCCGATGGGCGGCGTGGCGCGACAGCCGCCTGTGCGCCCCGCCACAGCCAAACCCGCGCAGCCGTAGCCCGGGTAAGCGCAGCGCACCCGGGGACGGTGAAAGTGACGGTGACGGCCGCCATTGCGTATCGCGCG
>JBMOOW010000027.1:0-15980 GCA_049323195.1 Pseudomonadota bacterium
CCTATTCCGTTGAAAAACTCCGGCGGCGCTCAGGACACCTGCGATAGAGGCACTTTCTGAGGCAATTTCACCTAAAAATTCCTCAGAACTGAACTCTCGTGGCTCACTTTTCAGAGCACCTCCGCGCGTAGCGAGTTTTTCAACGGAATAGACCCCTAGCGGACTTCCCACGGGAGCTGCGCTCACGCCAATTAGCCCGCTAGCCTGTGCCTGTGCCTGTGGACACCTGAGTGCACCGGTCTGGAATCACATATCACGGGCAAATCCTAAACAGCTGCCCGGCAGTCTGTTCAGCTGACCACCCTGCCGAACGCGTTAGGTCGGTCTGCTGGCGCCCGGCCGTCTTATGCTTTCCGGAAATGATCGCTTGGCCATACGGGCCAACCTATGGTTTCCAGAACAGGGCGTCGATGCGGCAGCGGGCGGAACTGGGCCCACCAGGATTCGAACCTGGAACCAAGGGATTATGAGTCCCCTGCTCTAACCGTTGAGCTATAGGCCCGCAGCGAAGCGATTGTAGCGACTGCACAAACGACGGGCCCGCCATGAAGGCGGGCCCGTGCGTTGCGCGGCGATGCGAGCGGTCAGTCGATGTCGAGGAACGAGCGCAGCTGCTCGCTGCGCGAGGGATGGCGGAGCTTGCGCAGCGCCTTGGCCTCGATCTGGCGGATGCGCTCGCGCGTCACGTCGAACTGCTTGCCGACCTCTTCCAGGGTGTGGTCGGTGTTCATGTCGATGCCAAAGCGCATGCGCAGCACCTTCGCCTCGCGCGGCGTCAGGCTGGCGAGCACGTCGCGCACCGTCTCCGAGAGGTTGATGTCGGTGGTCGCGTCGATCGGGGACATGACGTTCGTGTCCTCGATGAAGTCGCCCAGGTGCGAGTCCTCGTCGTCGCCGATCGGAGTCTCCATCGAGATGGGCTCCTTCGCGATCTTCATGACCTTCCGGATCTTGTCCTCCGGCATGTCCATCTCCTTGGCCAGCTCCTCCGGCGTCGGCTCGCGGCCGTACTGCTGGAGCATCTGGCGGGAGATGCGGTTGAGCTTGTTGATCGTCTCGATCATGTGCACCGGGATGCGGATCGTGCGCGCCTGGTCGGCGATCGAGCGGGTGATCGCCTGGCGGATCCACCAGGTGGCGTAGGTCGAGAACTTGTAGCCGCGGCGGTACTCGAACTTGTCCACCGCCTTCATCAGGCCGATGTTGCCTTCCTGGATCAGGTCGAGGAACTGCAGGCCGCGGTTGGTGTACTTCTTGGCGATGGAGATCACCAGGCGCAGGTTCGCCTCGACCATCTCCTTCTTGGCCTTGCGCGCCTTCGCCTCGCCATAGGCCATCGCGCGGCTGATCTCCTTGAGATCGGCCAGCGTGATCTTCATGCGCTGTTCTTCGTCGATCGTCGCCTGCTGCTCGAAGACGATGCGGTCCTTGACCTCGCGCAGGCCCGAGGACCACTTCTGCTTGCGCTTGAGAAGCTCGTCCACCCACTCCAGGTTGGTCTGGTTGCCATCCCAGGCGCGGATGAAGTCCTTGCGCGGCATCTTGGCCACGCGCACGGACAGGTCGAGGATGCGGCGCTCGTGCTCCTTCACCTTCGCCACCGACTCGCGCAGGTTCCTCACCAGCGCGTCGGTGAGGTTCAGCGGCAGCTTGAGGCTGACGAAGATCTCCGCCATCTCCTCGCGCAGCTTCTTGGTGATCTTGTGGTCGGGGCCGTTCTTGGCGTGCGACTTCTCGAACTTGGCGTAGAGCTCGCCCAGCGCGCCCATGCGGTTGGCGACCTCGGCCGGATCCGGGCCGGTCGGGCCGGCCTCCTCGGCCGCGTCGTCGTCGCCATCGACGTCGTCGTCCTCCTCCCCGGCATCCGCGTCGGCATCGACGTCCACCACGGGCGCCGGCTCCGGCACCTCCTCGACCAGGTCGTTGAAGCCGACCACGACTTCGGCCAGACGCTTCTTGCCGGCCTTGTGCAGTTCGTAGTCGGCCAGGATCTGCGCGATCGTTCCCGGGAAGGAGGCGAGCGAGGCCTGGACCTGCGACAGGCCCTCCTCGATGCGCTTGGCGATCGCGATCTCGCCCTCGCGGGTGAGCAGCTCCACCGTGCCCATCTCGCGCATGTACATGCGCACCGGGTCGGTGGTGCGGCCACCCTCGGTGTCGAGGGAAGTCAGGGCGGCGGCGGCTTCCTCCGCGGCGGTCTCGTCGACCTCGCGGTTGCCGCTGGCCTCGCCGGCCAGCAGCAGGGTCTCGGCATCCGGCGCGATCTCGTGCACCTGGATGCCCATGCCGTTGATCATGCCGATGATGTCTTCGATCTGTTCGGGATCGACGACGTCGTCGGGCAGGTGGTCGTTCACCTCGGCATAGGTGAGGTAGCCCTGCTCCAGACCCTTGCTGATGAGTTGCTTGATGTCCGACACCTGGGTCTGACGTTCGTTGGCCATGGGCTATGCCACCGGTAAAAGGGGATCAAGGGAACCTTCTATTATACCAGCGACCCTCTCACGGCCGGTCGCGACCGGGCGGGAGGCCGGGCGGGTCAGGCCCGCAGCAGGAAGGTCACCGGGCCGTCGTTGGCCAGGCTGACCACCATATGGGCGCCGAAACGGCCCGTTTCCAC
Organism: Pseudomonadota bacterium; assembly: GCA_049323195.1. Classification (GTDB taxonomy): domain Bacteria; phylum Pseudomonadota; class Gammaproteobacteria; order Xanthomonadales; family Xanthomonadaceae; genus Cognatilysobacter. The sequence continues at coordinate 2,621 of JBMOOW010000027.1, forward strand.
CACCGGATGCCCCGCGCGGCAGGCCTCGACGAGGCGGTTGAAAAGCGGTTCAGCCCGCTCGGGCGGGGCCGCGGTCTGGAAGCCGGCGCGCATGCCCGAGGCCGTGTCCGCGGCCAGGGTGAACTGGCTGACCAGCAGCAGCCCGCCGCCGGTCTGCGCCAGGGAAAGGTTCATCCGCCCCTGGCCGTCGTCGAACACGCGGTAGCCCAGCAGGCGCTGGGCCATGCGCGCCACCTGGGGTTCGCCGTCGCCCGGCTCGATGCCCACCAGGGCCAGCAGCCCAGGGCCGATCGCACCCACCGTTTCGCCGCCCACGTCGACCCGCGCCTGCGCGACGCGCTGGATCAGGGCGAGCATGGACGGCGGGCGCATGGCATGCCGGCCAGCCTAGCAGAGCCCTGCGGCTAGACTGCCAAGATGCACGCCCTGCTCGCCCGCCTGCTCGTGATGCTCGCCACCGTCGCCACGCGGCTGCCCTGGCCCTGGCTGCGCGCGACCGCCGATCTGCTGGCCGCGCGCGCGCTGCGCCGGAACGCGCGCATGGCCCGCGTGGCGCGCCGCAACCTCGAGCTCGCCTACCCCGACCTGCTGCCCGCCGAGCGCGACGAGACCCTGCGCGCCATCCTGCGCAGCGCCGCGCGGCAGACCCTGGAAACCCTGCGGCTGTGGACGCGGCCCTCCTCCGAGAACCTCGCCGCCATTGACGAGGTGATCGGCGCCGGGCGGCTCGACGAGGCGATCGCGGGTGGGCGCGGGGTCATCGTCGCCGCGCCGCACCACGGCAACTGGGAGCTCCTCAACCAGTGGCTGGCATCGCGCACCGAGATCGCGATCCTCTACGCGCCGCCGGAATCGAAGGTGGGCGATGCCTTCCTCAACCGCGTGCGCGCCACGCAGGACCAGGCCGGGCGCGTCACGCAGATCCGCGCCGAGGCGGCCGGCGTTCGGCAGCTGCTCAAGTGGCTGCAGCGCGGCGGAGTGGTCGGCATCCTGCCCGACCAGCAGCCCAAGCAGGGCGACGGCGACTTCGCGCCGTTCTTCGGCCGCCCCGCGCTCACCATGAGCCTGCTCGGCCGGCTGGCCGCGCGCACCGGTGCCACGGTGCTGCTGGCCTGGTGCGAGCGCATCGCCGATACCCCCACCGGCCCGCGCTTTGCCCTGCACGTCGAACCGGCGCCGGCCGGCGTGGCCGATCCCGACCCGGTGGCGGCGGCCGCCGCGCTCAACCGCGCCGTGGAACACGTGGCGCGCCGCGATCCCGCGCAGTACCAGTGGACGTACAAGCGCTTCTCCATCCAGCCCGACGGGCAGAATCCCTACTGGCCCGACTGCTACTGAAGGACTCCGCATGCAGACCGACGCGCTGGATGGCGCCCCGCCCGCCCCCATGCCGCCCGAGGCCGGCTGGCAGCCGCTGCCCCGCCGCGCGCGCCTGCTGATGATGCTCGCCACGGCCTCGCTCGGCCTGCCGGCGGTGCCGGCGGCGGCGATCCTGGCGAACGCCACCGACCTCGTACCCGGCATGGCTGCGGGCGCGGCGGCGCTGGTGGCGGCGCTGGCCTTCGGTGCCTGGCGTGGCGCGCGGCAGCACGCCTGCTTCGCCTGGCGGGTGGACGCGGACGGCCTGGCGGTGCGCCGCGGCACGCTCTGGCGCAGCGAGACGCGCGTGCCCGCCTCACGCGTGCAGCACCTCGACATCCGCCGCGGCCCGCTGCAGCGCGGGCGCGACCTCGCCACCCTGGTGGTGCACACCGCCGGCACCCGCCTGTCCACGGTCACCGTGCCGCACCTGGACGCCGGCGACGCCGAACGCCTGCGCGACGCGCTCTCGCGGCAGATCCACGATGTCGACGACTGACCCGGCCGCGCTGCAGGGCACCGATGGGGCCGAGCGCCGGCTGCATCCGATGTCCTGGCTGTTCGTGCTGCTGCAGCAGCTCAAGCAGTTCGTCCTGCCGCTCATCGCGCTGGTCTTCTTCGGCCATGGCGACCGCAACGAGCTCTGGCCGCTGGTCGGCGTGGGCGTGCTGGTCGTCACCTCCGTCTGGCGCTACTTCACCTACCGCTACGCGGTGCAGGACGATCGCATCGTGGTGCGCAGCGGGCTGCTGGAGCGCAGCGCGCGCATCATCCCGTTCGCGCGCATCCACAACGTGGCCCTGCAGCAGTCGCTGCTGCACCGGGTGTTCCGCGTGGCCGAGGTGAAGCTCGAATCGGCCGGCGGCAAGCGGCCCGAGGCCGAGATGCGCGTGCTCGCGCTCGACGATGCACTCGCGCTCGAAGCCCTGGTGCGCCGCCGCGGGCAGCCCGCGCCCGGCGCCGCCGGCATGGAGGCCGTGGACGCCGTGCCCGAGCCGCAGCGCCTGCTCCACCTGCCGCCGGGCGAGGTCGTACGGCTGGGCCTGATCTCCAATCGCGGGCTGGTGGTGGTGGCGGCCGGTTTCGCCGGCCTGATGCAGATCGGGCCACAGGACATGGGGCCGCGCTTCATGCAAAGCATGATGAGCGCGGCCGGCGAGCGGCTGGTCGGCTACGGCGGCGCGCACGGCTTCGACCGGACCGACTACCTGCTGGCCGCGCTGGCCCTGCTCGGCCTGGCCGCGGTGGCACTGCGCCTGCTCTCGGTGGTACTGGCGCTGCTGCAGTACTGGAACTTCACCCTGACCGAGCAGGGCCGCCGCCTCACCGTCGAGCGCGGGCTCGCCGCGCGCTGGCGCACCAGCGTGCCGCGCCGGCGCATCCAGGCCTGGACGCTGCGCGAGGGCGTGCTGCATCGCCTGTTCCGGCGGCGCACGCTGCAGGTCGACATCGCTACCGGCGCCGACCCCTCCTCCGGCCAGCGGCCGGTGCATGAACTCGCGCCCGTCGCGCCCCCGGCCGCCTGCGATGCACTGGTGGAGCACCTGCTGCCGCGTGCGGGCTGGTCGACGCTTCAATGGACGCCGTTCGCACGCAGCGCCTGGTGGCGCCTGATGCTCTCGGACGTGGCGTTCGCGACGATCGCCACGCTCGTGCTGGTGGCGCGCTTCGGCGCGCCCGGGCTGCTCGCGCTGCTGTGGCTGCCCTGGGCGGCCTGGCTCGCGCGGCGGCGCATCGCGGCGGCCGCGCATGCGCGCAACGACGTGCTGGTGGCGGTGCGCGATGGCTGGTGGTCGCGACGCTGGCGTTTCGCCGAGATCGCCAAGGTGCACGTGCTCGCGCTGCAGCGCTCGCCGCTGGATCGCCGCTGCGGCACCGCCTCGCTGCTGCTCGATACCTCCGGTGGCGGGATGGGCTCGCCGCCGCTGCGCATTCCCTTCCTTCCGCTCGCGCAGGCGCAGGCCCTGCACGCGCTGCTGGCGGCGGAGATCGCGCGCCGCCCGCTACGTGGCTGAGGCGCCGCGCGCGGCCTCGGCGGCCACGTCGAGCAGAAGGCGCTCGTAATCGGCGTTCATTCGTTCGCGGCTGAAGTGGGTGGTCGCACGCGCATGCGCGGCCGCGCCCAGCCGCGCCGCGAGCGCGTCGTCGCGCAGCAGGCGCTCGAGCGCGTCGGCCAGGGCGATGGCATCGTTCTCCGGCACCAGCAGGCCATCCTCGCCGTCGCGGATCACTTCCCGCACGCCCGGCACCGCACTGCCGACCACCGCGCAGCCGGCGGCCATCGCCTCGATCAGCGCCAGCGGCATGCCCTCGTAATGCGTGCTCAGCACGCCGATGCGATGGCGCATGAGCAGCGCGGGCACTTCACGGTGCAGGCCCAGGAAGCGCACCTGCCCCTGCAGGCCGAGCTCTTCGACCAGCTTCTCGACCGGCCGCCGGTGCAGCGGCTTGCCCGCGCCGGCGAAGAGCAGCGGTGGCTGCAGCCCGCGCTCGCGCAGCAGACCCAGCGCGCGCACCAGCGTCGCGTGATCCTTCTGCCTGGAGAACCGCGCCACCATCACGATGCCCGGCTCGCGAGCGTCGGCCGGCTGCGCCATCGCATCGGCGAAGGGCGCGATGCGGATGCCATTGGAGATGGCGACGGTGCGCGCCGGCGGCATGCCCATGGCCAGCAGGACGCGCCGCACGCCCTCCGAACAGCCCACGATGCGTGCGGTGCGCCGCGCCAGCCAGCGCGTCTGCGCGAGCCGCCAGCGTGTGTAGCGCTCGCGCGTGTTGTGTTCGACGTGCACCAGCGCCGGCACCTTGGCCAGAAGTCCGGCATAGCGTCCCCAGAGGTGCTCGGAGAAGCCGTGCGCGACCAGCACGTCGGGCTTCCACGCGCGGCACAGCCGGGCCAGCGCCAGGATGGTGGCCGCATGCGACCAGCCCGCCACCACCCGCACCGGAACGCCGGCCGCGCGCAGCTCGTCGATGCGCGCGGGATCCGTGCGTCGCTTGCGGCGCAGCACCAGCAGCGGCTCCATGCGCCCCGCCTCGCGCGCGGCATTGACCAGCGCGATCGCCACCTGCGTGGCGCCGCCGGAGAAGCCTCCGGTCACGAAATGGATCACGCGCGGGCGGGGAGCGGTCGGGTGCATGCGGCGTCGGCGTCGGCGGTCCGCGCAAGGGTACGCGACGCCGGCGCCTATACTCGCGGCTGACCCACGAGCCCTGCGCGCATGAGCGAACCGCTGCCGCTGTCCGGTGTCGTCATCACCCTCAACGAAGCCGACCGCATCGCCCGCTGCGTGGCCTCGATGCGCAGGCTGTGCGAGGACGTGCTGGTGCTGGACTCGGGCTCCACCGACGGCACGGTGGACATCGCCCGCTCGCTGGGCGCGCGCGTGGAGCATCGCGACTGGGACGGCTTCGCGCGCCAGAAGAACGCGGCGATCGAGCGCGCACGCCACCCCTGGGTGCTGCTGCTCGACGCGGACGAGTGGCTGGCGCCCGACGCAGGGCAACGCCTGCGTGCGCTGTTCGCGGGGGAGCTCGAGCAGGCCGACTGCTGGCTGCTGCTGCGTCGCACGCATTTCCTCGGCCACGCCATGCGCGCGGGCTCGTTCGCGCGCGAGCCCGTCCACCGCCTGTTCCGTTCGCACCTGCGCCATGGCCTGGTGCCCGTGCACGAATACCTGGACGTCGCAGGCGCGCGCGTGCGTCGCTCCGACATCGTGCTCGAACACGACACGGCGCGCAGCGAGGGCGAGTACTGGGGGAAGCTGCAGCGGTACGCGCATTTGTGGGCGACCTCGCGCACCGCTGGCCGGCGGCCGGCGGCGTGGCGCGGCCCGCTGTCGGCGCTGACCTACCTCGTGAAGAACCTCGTGGTGCGCGGCGGGCTTCGCGATGGCATCGCGGGCCTGCGGTTCCACTGGCTGCACGCGCGCTATGCGGCACTGAAGTACCGGTTGCTGCGCGAGGCGTCGGTCAGCCGCGGTTGAGCGGCCGCCAGCCGGCCCGATCGAGCGTTCGCGCGATGCGCCACGCGCGCAGCCACCAGCCGCGGCGATGGCAGGCGGCCAGCGCCGCGCGACCGCCATCGGGGAATGCGGCCTCGAAGCGCAGGCGGCAGGCCGAGGCGATCCCTGCGTCTTCGATGCGCATGCGCTGCAGGCGCCGGGCGATGGATGCGTGCCCGCGCAGCAGGAAATAGTCCAGCGTCTCGCGCGCCGCGCCGTCGGCCATGCGCGGACCGAGAACGATCGCCATCTCGTCCAGCGCGTCGGCGTGCTCCCTCAGGGCGGTCGCCGGCAGCGCCTGCACCAGACTCCCCGCACGGCGGCGATACAGGACCCAGGGCTCGGCAGCGTGATGCCAGCTGCGCGCCAGCACCAGCAACCGGGCGACCGCCGACATGTCCTCGAATCGCGTTCGCGCCGGGAACGGCGCCTGCATCCACAGCTCGCGTCGAGCGATCTTCGACCAGACGTGGAACTGGCCCGCCTGGAGCGAGCCGGCCACCAGCGCTTCCCTGTCGCCGGCCGGCGCGCCCCCGGCGTACGAAACCCGCCGACGTCGGCGCCACGGCAGGGCCTCCCACGTCCAGAAGTCGCAGACGACGAGCTCGACCGGATGACGCTCAAGGGTCGCGCGCAGCCGGTCGATGGCGCCGGGAACCAGCATGTCGTCGCCGTCGACGAACCAGAGGTACTCGCCGCGCGCGGCGTGCACAAGCTCCGTGCGCGTGGCGGCGACTCCCAGGTTGCATGGATGATGCAGGACGCGTACGCGGCTATCGGCCCGCGCCATGCGATCGATGCGCTCGGCGGTTCCATCCGAAGACGCGTCGTCGACCACCACGAGCTCCACGCCGGCGTCCGCCTGTGAAAGCACGGACCGCATCGCGGCGTCGATGTAGGGCGCGACGTTGCATGCGGCGACAAGAATGCTGAGCCAGGGCTCGCGGCGGCGAGGCGCTTGCACGTCCATGGACTAGGGCGCGCCGCAGCGCGAGGTCGCCATGGCAGGCACCAGCCACCACCCGCGGCGGTTGCTGCGGCCGACGTCGACGGCGTGGCGGCGGTCGATGCAGGGTGCCAGCGCGGTCTGCTCCATCAGGATCCAGCGGTGCGATGGGCGCTGTCGCTGCCAGGCGACGGCGTCGCGAAGCTGGTCGGTGGCAGGGCGCTTGAAGCCGAAGGTGCGCGCCGGGCGGTCGGCCATGAGCAGCGCCTGCTCCTTCCAGGCCACCAGCGCGAGCTCGTCCTCGGGCCTGAGCCGCGCCGCGACGCGCTCCATCAGGCCGCGCGCGGAACTCGCATCGTTGAGCAGCGGCGCACCTGCCAGGCCGACGGCTACCCACAGCGCGGCCAGCGTGCCGAGCAGCGCGCCCACGCCGCGGCGCGGGCCGAACGCGAGCAGCATGGCGACGCCCGCGGCGCCGATCGCCAGCAGCAGCGCGCCCAGGGCATCGGCACCCTGCGCGAGCCCGCGCGCCTCGGCCAGGCGGCGCTCGAAACCGGGTTCGCCGAGCAGCACGGCCGCGCCGGCGACCGTCAACAGCGCGGCGAGGGCCGCGGCGAAGGCGAAGGCGGTACGACGCACGGCGGTCCGCGCGACGATGCCCGCGAGCCACGGGCCCAGCGCCACGCAGAGCAGCGGGAGCGCCGGCAGGATGTAGACCTCGCGCTTGCCGGGGCTGAGGCTGAAGAACAGCACGATCAGCGCGGCGCCGCCGAGCAGCACGACCAGGCGCGCATCGCGCGCGCGCAGCGCATCGCGCCAGGGCCGCCAGGCCCAGAGCAGTGCCAGCGACGTCGGCAGCCACTGCGTGGCGATCACTTCGAGGAAGTACCAGGCAGGCTGGTGGTGATGCCAGGGGTCGGCATAGCGCTTGGCGGTCTGCCGCAGCAGGATGTCGTCGGCATAGGCCTGCAGTGCCGGATCGCCGCTTGCGCGCACCGCGAGCAGCATCGGCACGAGCCAGGCCAGCACCGGCACGAACAGCGCCACGGGGCCGAGCCAGGCGCGCGCGTCGCGCCAGTGCATGCCGCCCGCGCCCGGCCAGCCGCGCAGGATCGCGACGCCCGCCGGCACCAGCACCAGCAGCGCGATAACGCCCACTCCCTTGCTGATCACGCCGAGCCCGGCGGCGAACCAGCCGAGCATCCACATGCGCCAGTCCGGACCGAGCAGCACGTGGCGCAGCAGGCCGTAGGCCGAGAGCGTGACGAAGAAGACGAGCACCGGATCGATCTGCGCCCGCCGCGCCTGGAAGGTGAACTGCACGGCGAACAGCAGCGCCCAGCCCGCATGCGCGCCGGCCTCGCGCGAGAACAGCCGCGCGCCGAGGTCGCGCACCAGCCAGAGCGTGCCGAGCGATGCCAGCAGCGAGGGCAGCAGGAAGCCCACGCGCAGGCTGCCGGTGAGCGCGATGCAGGCGGCCTGCAGCCACATGAACAGCGGCGGCTTGTCCGAGTACAGCTCGTCGCCGCGCATCGGGAACAGCCACTGCCCGCTTTCGACCATCTGCCGCGCGACGAGCGCGAAGCGCGGCTCGTCGGCCGGCCAGGGATCACGCAGGCCCAGGCCCGTGGCCAGCACGAGGATGGCCAGCAGCCAGAACAGCCAGCGCTCGCGGGATTCGGCGGGAATGGGCATCGCGGGATGATAGCGGCGCGACCGCTGCGCGGTGCCCGCGCAGATGCGTATCGCGGCAAGGGTCGGACGTGCAGGTCGGTCGTGGCCTGCGCCGCTGCCCGTCGGCGCCGCTGTCGGCGTCTGCGGGGGCGTGCAGGTGACGCGCGCGCTCCGCGGCGGCCGATCACGCGAGGCCGCCGCTAGCGCTTGCGCAACCTCGCGTAGAAGAACCCGTCGCGCCCGCGCTCGCCGGGCAGCACCTGGCGGCCGGCTCCGCTTTCGCGGCCGAAGCGCGCATCCAGCGGCTCGGCGACCGCGTCCGGCGTGCGCGCGAGGAAGGCATCGACCTGGCGCGCGTTCTCTTCCTTCAGCACCGAGCAGGTGGCGTAGACGAACACGCCGCCCGGCGCGAGCGTCGTCCACAGCGCATCGAGCAGGCGCGCCTGCAGGGCAACGAGCGCGCCGAGGTCCGATTCGCGACGATGCAGCACGACGTCCGGCTGCCGGCGCACGATGCCGGTGGCCGAGCACGGCGCGTCGAGCAGCACGGCGTCAAAGCGCGTGCCATCCCACCAGGCATCGAGATCCGCGGCGTCCGCGGCCGCCAGGCCCGCGCGCTCGCGAAGGTGCAGGCGCCGCAGCGCATCGTCGACCTGCGCCAGCCGGGCCGGGTCGATGTCGAGCGCGATCACGCGTGCGGCAGCATCGCGCTCGAGCAGGTGCGCCGTCTTGCCGCCGGGCGCGGCGCAGGCATCGAGGATGCGCCCGGCCGCGGGCGGGGCGAGCGCGTCGGCGACCGCCTGCGCGGAGGCGTCCTGCACCGAGACATCGCCCTCGGCGAAGCCCGGCAGCGTGGCCACCGGCACGGGCGTGTCCAGGCGCAGCGCATCGGGCGCATCGACGTCGGCATGGGCGTCGAGCCCCGCCTCCGACAGGCGGTGCAAATACGCCTCGCGCGTGCCGCGCTGGCGGTTGACGCGCAGCCACAGCGGCGGCGGCTGCGCATGCGCGGCGATGATCGCGTCGGCCTCGCCGGGCCAGTCGGCAGCCAGGCGCGCGCGCAACCACGCAGGCCTGTGCGCGCCCGCGTCGGCCTCCGGCAGGCCCTCGCGCAGCGCACGACGCAACAGGGCATTGACCAGCCGGGCATGGTGCGGCGCGTCCAGCAACCTCGCGGCGTCGACCGTGGCGGCCACGGCCGCATGCGGCGGCAGGCCCAGCGGATCGAGCTGCACCAGGCCCACCATCAGCAGCGCGCGCACGCGCGCATCACGGCGCGGCAGGGCGCGCGGCATCCAGGCATCCAGTGCCGCGGCCGGGCGCGCCGGGGCGCGCAGCACCGCGAAGACCATGGCCTCGACCAGCGCACGATCGCGCGGATCGGCAAAGGCCGCCAGCGCCGGGGCGAGTTCGGCGCGCAGCGAGCGGCCCTGGTGCAGCACCGCATCGACCACGCGCGCGGCCGCGGCGCGCGCGGCGGCGCCCGCTGCGGCGGGACCGGTTGCGGCGGCCCGCTTGGCTCGGTGTACGGGCTTCATTGCCCCAGCCTGCCGCGCCACGGGGTCGCGGCGCACGCTGCTGCAGGGGCGATGCACGCCCCGCGGCCCGGCCAGGCGGAGCGCACCCGCGGCCGCCTCCGGCAACCGCGAGCGAAGGCGGACACCCCGTTCGGCTCATGCGCGCCATGGCGACGACGATGGCAGCGTCGTCCAAGGTGCCCTTCGCTCGCCCGGGCCAAGGCGGCAACGGCGGCGGCGTCAGGCGACACGCAGGTCCTGCCGCGCATTGAGGAAATCGGCGGCGGTGATCGCGCGCCCGCCCTCGCGCTGCAGCACGCGCACGCGCAGCACGCCGCTTCCGCAGGCGATGTCGATGCCCGCGCGCCCGGCGCGCAGCACGCTGCCGGGGGTCGCGTCGTGCGCCTCCTCCAGCGCGACCGCAGCGTGCACGCGCACGCGCTCGCCGGCGAGCTGCGCCTCGGCCATGGGCCAGGGATTGAAGGCGCGCACGCGGTTGGCGAGCACGCTGGCCGGCTGCGACCAGTCCAGCCGCGCCTCGTGCTTTTCCAGCTTGTGCGCGTAGGTGACGCCTTCCTGCGGCTGCGGCCGCGGCAGCGGGCGGATCCCCGCACGCAGCAGGCCCAGGCCATCGGCGAGCACCCGCGCGCCGAGCACGGCCAGGCGATCGTGCAGCTGGCCGCCGGTCTCGTCGGGGGCGATGGGCGTGGACTGCGAGAGAATCACCGGGCCGGTGTCCAGGCCCTTCTCCATCCGCATCAGGCAGACGCCGGTTTCGGCATCGCCCGCCTCGATCGCGCGCTGGATCGGCGCGGCACCGCGCCAGCGCGGCAACAGCGAGGCATGCACGTTCCAGCAGCCTTCCACCGGGATGTCGAGCACCGACTGCGGCAGGATCAGCCCGTAGGCCACCACGACCATCACGTCGGGCGCCAGCGCCCGCAGCACGGCCTTCGACTCGCGCGAACGGAAGTTCTCCGGCTGCAGGACCGGAAAGCCGCGCAGCAGCGCTTCCTTCTTGACCGGCGACGGCGTCAGCCCGCGACCGCGGCCCGCGGGCCGGTCCGGCTGCGTGTACACGGCCACGACCTCGCCGACGTTGGACGCGGCGCGCAGGCAGGGCACGGCGAATTCGGGGGTGCCGGCGAAGACGATTCTCATCGGGAGGGATTCGGGATTGGGGATTGGGGATTCGCAAGAGCGCAGGGGAGCTGCCTCGAGATCCGGACACCGGCGCCGCGGGCCTCAACGCATCCCCGATCCCGGATCCCGAATCCCGGCTTCACGCCGACTGCCGCTGCCGCTTCGCCAGCTTCTTGCGCACCATCTCGCGCTTGAGCGGCGAGAGGTAGTCGACGAACAGCTTGCCCGCCAGGTGGTCCATCTCGTGCTGGATGCAGACCGCCAGCAGCCCGTCCGCCTGCATCTCGAACGGCGCACCGTCGCGGCCGACCGCCCGCACCCGGATCGAGTTGGCGCGGGTGACGTCGGCGAAGATCCCCGGCACCGAGAGGCAGCCCTCCTGGTAGACCTGCTCACCGTCGCGCTCGAGGATCTCGGGGTTCACGAACAGCAGCGGCTGGCTGCGGTCCTCGGACACGTCGATCACCATGAAGCGCTGGTGCACGTCCACCTGGCTCGCGGCCAGGCCGATGCCCGGGGCCTCGTACATCGTCTCGAACATGTCGTCGACGAGCGCCTGGAACTCCGGCGTGGCCACCTGCGCCGGGTCGACCGGCCTGGCGACCGTCCGCAGGCGGGGATCGGGGAATTCGAGGATTTCGAGCTGGGCCATGGCGGATCACCAGAGAGTGCCGCGCGCGGACGGCGGCGGGCATGCCCGTGCGGCATGCGAAAGGAAATGGGGGCAGCCGTCACAACCGCAAGACGGGCCGGCATTCTACCGCCCGGGGGGCGTTGCCATCGTCGGCGGAGCGTGGGCTATAGTGCCCCAGCCCCTCTGTTGGGCCCGCCTGTCGGGGAACCAGGTCCATGGACATGATGAAACCGCTCCGCGCGGTCGCGGCCGCCGCGCTGCTGACCGTCGCCGCCTACGCCGTCTCGCAGGACTTCCGCGACGGCCATCCGGATACCTACACGGTCAAGCGTGGCGACACGCTCTGGGACATCGCCGGCCGCTTCCTCAAGCGCCCGTGGCTGTGGCCGGAGATCTGGCAGGCCAATCCGCAGATCCGCAACCCGCACCTGATCTACCCCGGCGACGTGATCTCGCTGGCCTACCTCGACCGCGTCGCCCTGCAGCCGGGCCCGCGCACCGAGGCGCCGGTGACCGGCGTGCCGCTGTCGGACGTCGAGCCCTTCCTGAAGAACCTGCGCGTGGTCGATTCCTTCGAGCAGCTGCCGCACGTGGTCGGCCTCGAGGAGGACCGCCTGCGCGCCACCGGCGGCCAGGTCGTCTACGTCAAGGGCCTGGACAACGCACAGCCCGGCACCCGCTACGCGGTGGTGCGCCCCACCGTCCGCTACGGCCGCATCGACCGCACGCAGTGCTGCGACATCTTCACCAAGGCCGACCTCGACTTCCGCGGCGGCCGCATCGCCGGCACGAACCTCGACGCGGTGGCCGGTGTCGACCCGCTCTGGGCCAGCATGCTGGTGCCGCGCAAGGGCAGCGAGATCCTGGGCTACGAGCTCATGCAGCAGGGCGTGGGCACGATCAGCCGCGGCGCGGTGGGCGGCATCGAGGCCGCGACGCTGGTGATGGACGGTTTCGGCCGCGAGATCCGCGTGGGTGACCGCCTGGTCCCGGTCGAGGCCCAGCCCTACGACCTGCAGTTCTTCCCGCACCCGCCCAAGGCGCAGTTCGACTACGGCCGCGCCCGCGTGATCGCCGTGACCGACATGCTCACCGCCGGCGGGCCGCGCGACGTCGTGGCGCTGTCGGTGGGCGCGCGCGACGGCATCGACAACGGGACGGTGTTCTCGGCCTGGCGCATGGGCCAGACGGCGGCCGATACGGTCAAGGTCGGCGGCGAGCGCGACCCGACCAGCGTCGGCCGCGCGCATCGCGTGCGCCTGCCGGACGAGTTCGCCGGCCACCTGATGGTGTTCCGCACCTTCGACAAGGTCAGCTATGCCCTGGTGATGGACGGCATCCGCCCCACCCGCATCGGCTACGAACTCAAGCATCCGGACGCGGCCTACTGAGCCATCGGGCTTTTTCCGACCGCTCCACGCGACGGCGCCCGAGGGCGCCGTCGTCGTTTGCGCGCGACGCTGGCGGCATGGATCCCATGCTCGCCCTCGCCCTGCTCGCCGCCACGGGTGGCCCCGTCGCCCCGCGCCGGCGCCTGCTGGCACAGGCGCCCGACCCGACCGCGGCGCTCGCCGACCGCGCGCTCTGGCGCGCCTGCCAGCTCACCTCCGCACAGGCCGCCTTCCTGCGTGCGCCACCGGAGGGGCTCGCCGACCGCCTTGCGGCCTGGCTCGCCGAACCCGGCCATGCGGTGCTGGCCTGCACCGGCGCCGACTACCCGCCGGCGCTCGCGCAGGCGCCCAGCCCGCCGCTGGCGCTGTTCGTCGCCGGCGACGCGAGCCTGCTGTGGCGCCCGTCGATCGCGGTGGTCGGCAGCCGCGCTCCTACCCCCGGCGGCGTCCAGCACGCCTTCGGCGATCATCACGCCGGCGCCGTCGAAGCCCTCCTCGCCGGGCTGGAACATGAACACCACGTCGCCGGGCAGCTCGTCGCGGCGCGCGGCGAGCAGTCGCGCCGCGCCCGCCAGCATCGTCGTGTGCTGGTCGTGACCGCAGGCGTGCATCGCGCCGTCCACCTGCGAGCGGTAGTGGACGTCGACCTGCTCGTCGAGTGGCAGGGCGTCCATGTCGCCGCGCAGCAGCAC
>JBMOOW010000028.1:0-15742 GCA_049323195.1 Pseudomonadota bacterium
CAGATTGGACAAACTCACGTTGCCGCGCTGCCGTGGCAAGCAATGCTCAACTACCGAAAATTGCTCTGCAGTAATCTCCATGCGCGAAGTATCGCGCATGGATCAAATAGTGTGAACACGCCCTAGCCGGGAGATCGGGGAGACATTATCCCGTCACCGGGACAAACGGCGTAACGTGGCCGTGCGATCCTGCGCCCGTCCCACCAGGAGCTCCGCCATGTCCCGCGATCTCAACGACACCCTCGTCTTCGTCAAGGTGGTCGAACACGGCAGCTTCATCTCCGCCGCGCGCGCATTGCGACTCCCCAAGACCACGGTCAGCCGCAAGGTGCAGGATCTCGAGACGCGCCTGGGCGCGCAGCTTCTCCATCGCACCACGCGCAAGCTGGGCCTCACCGAAGCCGGCAACGTCTACTTCGAGCACTGCCAGCGCATCGCCCGCGAGCTCGACGAGGCCGAGAGCGCGGTGACCCAGCTGCAGGGCGGCCCGCGCGGTTGGCTGCGCGTCACTGCGCCCTATTCGATCGGCATCACCTGGATCGAGCCGCTGCTCGGCGATTTCCATGCGCTGCATCCGGAAGTACGCGTGCAGATGGTGCTGACCAACGAGGCGCTTGACCTCATCGGCAAGGAGATCGACGTCGCCCTGCGCCTGGGGAACCTGCCCGACTCGACGCTCGTCGCCCGCCGGCTCGGCACCTTCCGCTCGCAGGTGTACGCCAGCCCGTCCTACATCGCGCGCCACGGCGAGCCGCTGCATCCCGACGACCTCCAGCACCACCGCGCGCTCACCTTCCCCAAGTACCGCCGCAACGGCGCCTACTGGTGGGCGCTGTCGGACGGCGAGCGCACGATGGACTACCGCGTCGATCCCGTGCTCGTCGCCAACGACCCGGGCTTCCTCACCGGCGCCCTGATCTGCGGCGAAGGCCTGATGCTGACCAGCGACATCACCGCCAAGGCCTATGTCGAGCAGGGCATGGTGCAGCGCGTGCTCGCCGGCTGGGTCGGCCCGGAGCTCGACTGCAATGCGGTGTTCCCGAAGGGCCGCGTGCAGTCGCCGAAGGTGCGCGCATTCGTCGACTTCCTCGTCGAGCGCCTCAACTTCGACGCCGACTACATGCAGGTGCTCTGTCCGCTGCGCAAGAAGTTCGAGGAGGATGGCGCCGTGCGCACGGCGGTGGCTGACGAGCTCGCGAAGGTGGCATCGGCGAAGGCGACCAGTCAGCCTGCTGATGCCTAGGGCGCGCGGGAGGTTGCACATGTGCGAATCGGGTTGAACGCAGACCGTGGTGGAGCGTGGCCAGCCGACTGCCAGTCGTGGCCAGCGGCCATCGGTACTGGAGGAAAGTGCGGCGCGCCTGATCCACGTGTGGCGCGCCATGTTCCGCATCGCCCGCCTGAAGCTGGTCATCGCATCGGACCGCCCATGCGCGTGATGAAGCAGCGGTGCAAGCTCCGCGACGGGCGACCGGGCGGCCTGGATGTCACATGGCCGCGGAAGGAACGGTCCGCGAACTCGCCGAGCAGATCCGAGCCATAGCGCGCGCGGCGTGGCTGATGCCGGAGAGGTCCATCGCGGACGCTCCCGGCCAGATCGCGGGCCACGGCGCGGCTCATGCGGCCCACATCATCGTCCCTCTGCTTCTCCGCCCCACCCGAGCGTTCCGTGACCGTGCCGAGCGGCAGAAATGTCGCCTTTCATGGGTGGTTTCATACGACCGACGCGATACACCCGCAACCTCCGCAGCGGGCCACGTGTTGCGTCGATCGAATGAAGCCGCCATCGGAAGCCGACTTCGCGTCGCGCCGTTCGTCGCGGTCCCTGACGCAATACGCATGTGACGATGGCGCCGACGGAACGGTGGTCCCAGGCTTGTCGTCCGAAAGGTCCGGCACGCAGCGGGTAGATGGCTCGTCTGATTCCGCGTCAGATGCGACCGATTCGCATTTGCATTACGATGGCGGCCTTCCTCGCGATACCGGAGTGCCGTGTGACCGCCACGCCCGTCCGCCGTGTCGAGCTGCGCTTGAACCAGCTCGCCCTGGCCGTTCTGTCGACGTTGATGCCCGCCGTCGTTCTCGCCGGGGTCCCGGCTGATGCAGCGGCCGAACTGGACCGCGTCGTCGTCTCCGGAACCAGGGCGGGGGCCTACGCACCCGGCCCGACCGCCGGGCCGACCGGGCTGGTGCTCAGCCCGCGCGAGACGCCGCAGTCGATCAGCACGGTCGGCCGCGAGCAGATGGACGACTTCGGCCTCGACAGCATCAACGAGGTACTGGAGTCGACCACTGGCGTAAACGTCGAGCGCGTCGAGACAGGGCGCACGTACTACACCGCGCGCGGGTTCGACATCACCAATTTCCAGCGCGATGGCCTGGGCGTCCCGCTGCCGTACGGCATCCAGAATGGCGACGTCGACACCGCGCTCTACGAGCGCATCGAAGTGCTGCGCGGCGCGAACGGCCTGATGTCGGCCACGGGCAATCCGTCCGCGACCGTCAACTTCGTGCGCAAGCGGCCAACGCAGACCTGGCAGGCCAGTGCGCGCGCGGGCATCGGCAGCTGGGATCGCCTGCGTCTCGATGGCGATGTATCGGGACCGCTCGGTGCATCGGGCGCCGTGCGCGGCCGTGCGGTCGCAGCCTGGGAGCGCTCGGACAGCTATCTCGATCGCTATTCGCACGAGAAGGCGGTCGGCTACGGCGTCATCGAGACCGACCTCGGTGCGACTGCGCGCCTGACAGCAGGGCTGTCGTACCAGCGAAACGATGCCGACAGCCCGCTTTGGGGCGCACTGCCGCTCTACTACAGCGACGGCACGCCGACCGATTACGACCGCAGCACCAGCACGGCGGCCGACTGGTCTTTCTGGGATACCGAAGAGACGCGCGGCTTCCTGGAGTACGCGCGGATGCTCGGCGCCGACTGGAAACTTCGTGCCGCCTACAACTACGAGAAGTCGAGCGAGGATACCGAGCTCTTCTACGTCTACGGCACGCCCGATCGGGCGACCGGCGAGGGCCTCTACGCGTATCCATCGCAGTACGTCGGCGGCTTCACCGCACACCAGTTCGACGTGCGCGCAAGCGGCGTCCTCCAGCTCGCCGGCCGCAGCCACGACCTGGTCATCGGTGCGGGCATGAGCCGTGGTGACATGCGCGAGATCTCCTGGTATGGCGACGACATCGGCACACCGCTTCCTGCGCCGCTTCAGCACTGGAACGGCAGCTATCCGAAGCCGGTGTTCGACGCGTTCTCCGACGGCTCGGATTTCGACTATCGCCGCGACAGCCTGTACGCGACCGCACGCTGGAACCTGGCCGACACGGTCAAGCTGATCACCGGCGCCAACGCCGCGCGCGTGCGCACCACCGGCGTCGGCTACGGCGAGCCCGCGGCGTCCGAAGAGACGCGTACTTCGCCGTTCCTGGGCGCCGTCTGGGACATCGCGCCAGCAGTGTCGCTGTACGCGAGCTACGGGGAGATCTTCGCGCAGCAGTCCAAGCTCGACATCGACGGCCGCCCGGTGGGAATGATCCTGGGCAGCAATGCCGAAGTCGGCGCCAAGGGTGAGTGGCTCGGCGGGCGGTTGAATGCGTCGGCGGCGGTGTTCCGGGTCGAGCAGGAGAACCTTGCGGAGTACGCCGGTTTCGATCCCGTCACCGCCCGTTCGTACTACGCCGGCCGCGACGCGACATCCCGGGGCATCGAATTCGACGTCTCGGGCCAGATCGGCGCCGGCTGGTCGCTCTCGGGCGGCTTCACGCACCTCGATGTCGAGGATGCCGACGGTGCGCAGGCGCGCACCTACGTGCCGCGAAACATGCTGCGCCTTTCGAGCGTGTGGACGGTGCGGGCGGTCGATGGCCTGCGTCTGGGTGTCTCCGTCCGCTGGCAGGACGACATCGAGCGCACGCAGGGCGCCCGCGCTGACGGCACGCCCATCGTCACCCGGCAGGACGCCTACACGGTGGTCGGGCTGATGGCCGGCTATCGATTCGCCGACCGCTGGGACGCGGTGCTCAACGTGGACAACGTCACCGACGAGAAGTACATCCCGAGCCTGTACTGGGCGCAGGGGTACTACGCGCCCCCTCGCAACGTCTCGCTGTCGGTCGGCTACCGGTTCTGACGGAGCTCGCACCCATGGCCACGACGATGCGATCGCCCGAACGGCTCCGGCGTGCCGCGGCGGTCGCCGTTCGCACCGGGCTGGCAACGATCGGCGGCTACTGGGCCGCCCACGCATTCGCCGCGGGCGCCACGGTCGTACTGCCGTTCGCCCGGCCCGACCGCGTCACCGCGGGGACGCTGCTGTCATTCCTCGTGTGGGTCTTCGTTGCGCTGCACGCCTTTGCCGCACGCTCGACATGGAGCGCGGTTTGGCGGACGGCACTGCTGGCAGCGGTGCCGATGGCGGTCGCGCTCGCCTTCCCCGATGCGGGCTCGAGGCCCTGATGCGAAGGACGTACCCATGAAGAACTCCCTTCGCCAATCCATGGCTTGGCTGCACACCTGGTCGGGCCTGCTGGCCGGCTGGCTGCTGTTCGTGATCTTCGTCGGCGGGACCCTCGCCTGCTTCGACCGTGAGCTCGATGACTGGATGCGGCCCTCGTTGCATGCGATAGAGCGCACCCCTGCGCCGAAGTTCGATGCCGCGATGGCGCAGCTGCGCGAGCGCGCGCCGGATGCCCACGTGTGGTGGGCCCACGCGCCGCACGCGCGCGAGCGCGCGATGGAGGCCTACTGGATGCTCGACGACGGCACCCGGGGCAAGCTCACACTCGATCCGCGTGATGCCATGCCCGCCCCCGAGACGGCGGGCGGGGAATTCTTCTTCGAGCTGCACTGGAACCTGCACGCCGGCACGATCGGCATGTACGTCGTCGGCATCGCGGGCATGCTGATGCTCGTGGCGCTGATCGCCGGGGTGATGACCCACAAGCGGATCTTCAGGGACTTGTTCACCTTCCGCCCCTGGGCCGGCGGCCAGCGGGCGTGGCTCGACGGGCACAACGTCACCGGCGTGCTCGCGTTGCCGTTCCACCTGCTCATCGCGTACACCGGCGTGATCATCTTCGCGACCAGCTACATCACCGGTGGCCTCGACACGGCCTACAAGGGCGACATCGAGCGCTACTTCGCCGAGGCGGGCGGCTTCCACGAGCGCGAGGAAGCGGGTCGACCGCTCGCCCGCCTGCATTCGATCGATGCCCTCGTCGCGGACGCGGAACGCCGGATGGGCGCCCGGGTGGACTGCGCCTCCGTGGAACACCCGGGCGATGCGGGCGCACTGATCGTGTTCGGGACCGATCACGCGCGCCGTGTCGCCTGGGACATGCAGCAGGTGCAGTACGACGCGGCAACCGGCGCGTTCGTGCACCACAACGCGCCTCCTACTCCGGGCTACCTCAGCTACTCGTTTCTCGGCGGGCTGCACATGGTGCAGTTCGGTGGCAGCCTCCTGCGGGGGCTGTACTTCCTTCTGGGGCTCACGGGCTGCGTCATGCTCGCCAGCGGCATGCAGGTATGGGTGCGCAAGCGCGAGCGACGCATCGCCGACGCGGGTGCACTGAGCGGCTACGGCATCGTGCTCGGGCTCAACGTGGGTGTCGTCGGCGGCATGCCGCTGGCGGTCGCCGCGATGCTGCTCGCCAACCGGCTGCTTCCGGCTACGCTGCCGGAACGCGCCCGCGCGGAGATCGTCGTGTTTCTTTCGGCGTGGATCGCCGCGGCCCTGTGGGGCGCATGGCGCAACCGCGTCGGGCGCGGCTGGCGCGACCTGTTTGTCGCCGCGGCGGCCGCGTTCGCGGCGGTTCCGGTGGTCAATTTCGCTACCACCGATGCCAGCCACCTGCTGGCGACGCTGCGCCGCGGCGAGTGGGCGCTTGCGGCCGTGGACCTGTCAGCCATCGGATTCGCTGGCGCCTTTCTGGGCATGGCCGCGTGGCAGCGGTCGGGGCGCGTGCAACCCGTACCTCTCCAGGTCGCGACGGTCGAGGGCCGCTGAAATGCTCGTGGCCGGACTCCTGATGCTACTCGCGGGCTGGGTCGCCCTGGCTCTTGCAAGTAGCCCTCTGAACACCGCACTCGTGGAACCGGGCAAACGGTATCCGGGAACGGTTCATTTGCGACGCATCGGCGGTGTGCTCGTCCTTGCCGGCGCCGTTCCCTTCGTGGCGATGGACGGCGTATCTCAGGGACTGGTCTTGTGGGCAGTCACCCTGATGTTGAGCGCCGTGGCGGTCGTACTGGGTGTGACCGTTCTGCTGGGTTCGACAAGGCGCCGATCGCGCTGACCGCGCCAGCAGCGGGCCCGACCACGACACGCGGTCGCGCGGCGACGCGGCGGTCGGCAGCAAGCACATGTGTGCTTCCGGCCAGCCGCGGACATTCGCACCTATGCGCTGGTCAGGGACGCGAAGCGCTCGACCCGGCGGGTCGCACCGGAAACGATCAGAAGATCGCCCTGCTTGATGCCGGTCTCGGGCCGGGCATGGACGAAGTCCTCGTTGGGGCGCTTCACTCCGACGACCGTGATGCCATGCCGCTGGCGTATGTTCGCCTCGGCCAGGGTGCGACCCCAGGCCTCCTGCGGAGCGCACGTCTTGGCGATGGCGAAGCCGTCGTCGAATTCGATGAAGTCGATCATCTTTCCCGTGACCAGGTGGGCCACGCGCTCGCCCATGGCGGCCTCGGGATAGATGACGTGGTGTGCGCCCGTGCGCTCGAGGATCTTGCCGTGCTTCCGGGTCACGGCCTTGGCCCAGATGTCGGGGACGCCCAGCTCGCTGAGTGCGAGCACGGTCAGCACACTGGCCTCCAGGTTCGTGCCGATTCCCACGACGGCATGGCGGGCGTCCTGCACGCCGAGGCCGCGGAGCGCGTCGATGTTGGTCGAATCGACCTGGACCACGTGGTTGAGCCGACCCGCCCACTCCTCCACGCGATCCATGTCCTCGTCTGCCGCCAGGACGTCGTGACCGAGCTGGGCCAGGGAGTGGGCTACGGCGCTTCCGAATCGGCCGAGGCCGATGACCACGATCAGATCCATGCGGGTTCCTCAACCGATGATGGGGCGTTCTTCAGGGTACCGATGCAAGGTCGGCAGCCGCTTCAATGCCAGGGCGGTCGCCAGGCCGATGGTGCCCACGCGCCCGATGTACATCAGGCCCATCAGCACCCAGAGGGCCGGCGATGGCAATCCGGGGGTGATCCCCGTCGATAGCCCCACCGTCGCGAACGCGGACACGGCCTCGAACATCACGACATCCATGTCCAGCTCCGTGATGGCGAGCAATGCGAAGGTTCCGGTGAGGATGCACGCGAGCCCCATCACGATCACCGCGACGGCCTGACGGATGGCGGCGGTCGGGATGCGCCGGCGGAACGCGACCGTGTCCTTCTCGCCGCGTGCCTCGGCTGCAACGGCGACGAGCAGCACCATGACGGTCGCGACCTTGACGCCGCCCGCCGTCCCGGCGCTGCCGCCGCCGACGAACATCAGGAAGTAGCTCAGCGAGAGCGACTCGGTGGTGAGCTGGCCGATGTCGACCGCATTGAAACCCGCGGTGCGCGCGACGACGGAATGGAAGGTCGCATTCAGGACTTTCACGGCGGCGTCCATCCGGCCGAAGGTGCCCGGGTTGTTCCACTCCGCCAGTGCGACGAGCACGGTGCCGGCGACCAGAAGCACGGCATAGCCCAGCAGGGTAAGCCGCGTGTGCAGGGACCAGGTCGACGGCCGGGTGCATGCGCGGGCGAGATCGGCGATCACCGGGAAGCCGATTCCGCCGACGATCACGCCCACGATGACGGGCACGAGCACCCAGGCGTCCGACGCGAAGCCCATGAGGCCGTCGGAGAACAGGGCGAAGCCTGCGTTGTTGAACGAGGAGACCGAGTGGAACACGCCGAGCCAGAGCGATCGTCCCCATGGCAGCGCATCCACGACGGCGAACCGCAGCGTCAGTACGGCGGCGATGATGCCCTCGGTGACGAGCGTGACCCGCAGGACCAGTCGCAGGATGCGGCCGACGTCGCCCAGCGTGACGCTGCGGGTTTCGGCCTGCGCGACCAGC
The DNA here is from genome assembly GCA_049323195.1 of Pseudomonadota bacterium. Taxonomy (GTDB): domain Bacteria; phylum Pseudomonadota; class Gammaproteobacteria; order Xanthomonadales; family Xanthomonadaceae; genus Cognatilysobacter. The sequence continues at coordinate 8,086 of JBMOOW010000028.1, forward strand.
CTGCGGTTGAGCGGGAGGCTGCGGCTCACGAGCAGGCTGACCAGGGTCGCGGCGGTCATGAAGCCGAAGCCGCCGAACTGGAACAGCAGCAGGATGACGAGCTGCCCGAAGCCGGACCAGTACGTCGCGGTGTCCACGACCGCCAACCCGGTGACACACACCGCCGATACCGCGGTGAAGAGCGCGACCAGGGCGGGCGCCCCCTCGCTACCTGATGCGGAGACCGGGAGCATCAGGACCCCCATGCCCACGAGAATGGCGGCGAGGAAGGACAACGGAATCACGCGTGCCGGATGCGCCAGTGCCCGGGCGAGCAGGGACGAGCGGAGGGAGGGGGACGCTGCGTTCACCTGCGCAGTCTACCCACGCGTTGTCATAAGACGGCTGTCGGAGCCTCGACCGAATCGAGGTCGCAATGACGCTGCGCCCGCGGTGGCATGACACGGGCGTAGCCCGTGTCCCGGCATGCCGTACGGCGACCCGCGAACGCTTCGGCCTAGCGGCCATGCAACATCCTCATGCCTGTGGCAGCGGATCCGGCGTCGGGGGTACGTGGGCATGGAAGTCCATCTCATGCGGATGAATTCCAGCCGGACGGCTGACGCGGTGCCCGCGGCGCAGCCGGCGAGCCGCTTCGCGAGCACGCGAAGGCCGGGGGGGTCACACGTTCGGACTGGGGCCTTCATCGGCGTTCGCCGCATCGCCCGCGGTCCGCTGTCCGCCCGCCACCACGCTGGTGGCGGCCAGGTCGGCGGTGACGTTGCCGACGGTGGCGAAGACATCGGGAATCGTGTCCAGCGCCAGCAGCACGCCCAGCGGTTCGACCGGCAGGCCCATGGCCTGGGTGACCGGCATGTTCGTCGCCATGAAGCTGACCTGTCCCGGCAGGCCCACCGAGCCCATGCTGATCACCACGGCCAGCGCGGCACCGGCGATGAGCTGCGCGGCGGTGAGGTCCACGCCGTGCGCCCAGGCGATGAACGCCGCCACGCCCACGTACTGCATGGGGCTGGTGATACGGAACAGCGAGACCGCCATCGGCAGCACCAGCGAGGTGACCGGCAGCGGATAGCCCAGGCGCGTGCCCGCGCTCTCGAGCATCGCGGGCAGCGAGGCCAGCGAGGACTGCGTGCTCGCCGCGATCGTCTGCGCCGGCAGGATGGCGGCGGCGAAGCGGCCCAGGCGCTCGCGTCCGGCCACGACGGCGATCGGGTAGAGCAGCAGCGTCATCGCCAGGTACAGCACCACCTGCAGGCCGATGTAGGTGCCGAACACGCCGAGCATGCCGCCGCCCACGCGGGCGCAGACGGCGAGCACGAGCGCGAACACGCCCAGCGGCGCGGCCCACAGCACCCAGCGCACGATCACGATCATCACGTCGGCGATGGCCTGCACCAGCTCGAGCAGGCGCTCGCGGCGCACGGCGTCGATGCGCGCCAGCGCGAAGCCGAAGAACAGCGCGAACACCACCAGCGGAAGCATCGCGCTCGCGGCGGCGGCGGCCAGCGCATTGCTGGGGATGATTCCGGTGAACCATTCGCCGAACGAGGCCGGCACCGCGAGCCCGGCCGCGCCGGCCTCCGCGGCGCCGAGCGATTCGGCCAGGCCAGCAGGGCGCGGCAGCAACGAAAGCAGCAGCGGCGCCGCGAACGCCGCGAGCGCCGCGCCAAGCGAGAGCAGCACGAGGAAGCAGGCGATCGCGCGTCGGGCGGTGCGCCCCGAGGCAGCAGCGTCGCGCGCCGTGTTCACGCCGAGGATCAGCAGCGCCGCGACCAGCGGCACCACCGTCATCTGCAGGGCATTGAGCCAGAGCCGGCCGATGGGTTGTACGGCATCGGCCACGCGCGCGGCGAGCGCGGCGTCCGAGGCGGCGAGTGCCAGGCCGATGACGGCGCCGAGCAGGAGGCCGAGCAGTACGCGCGCAGTCGTGGACACGGGCGGTTCCGTAAGAAGAGAAAGGAATGCGCCTCAGCGCGCGGCGCCAGGCAGTTCCGGCAGGCCCCAGTCGGCCTGCAGGCGGCGGTACTCGGCATCGGGCAGCAGCACGAAGACGGGCCTGCGGGCGGGATCGAGCCAGGCCAGCGTCTGGTCCATGACCGCGTCCGCCATGGCCGTGCAGCCCGCGGTGGGCTCGCCGGCGCGCCGCGTCAGGTGCGCGAAGATGCAGCTGCCTGCGCCGGGCCGGGCCTCGCGGTTGTGCTCGATGACGAAGCCCAGGCGATAGCGCGGATCGCCATTCGCGTGCAGGTCGCGGCGCATGGGCTCGGTGGAGCCCGCCACCGCCGCCTCGCCGACCACGCGCGCATCCACGATGCGGTTGTAAAGCGGGGATGCCGGCACGTCGATGCAGTAGTCGCTCGCCGTCATGCCGCGGTAGGGCAGGCGCGTGGCGGCGCGCTCGGCATAGCCGAATGCGGTGCCGAGGGCGAACACGCCGGCCGGCGCGCGGCCGTCGCCCTCGCGCTTGGTCGGCCCCGACGCGGCCTGCGGATGCAGCCCGAGTCCCCATGCGCTGCCCGCGCGACCCAGCATCACGGGAGCGGCCTGGCCCACCTGCGTCCAGCGCGCATCCGCGCCGGGTGCGCGTTCGAAGCGGCGCAGCAGGCCGTGGTCGGCATCCCAGCCCGACGCGGTGACGACGATCATCTGCTCGGCATCGGCCCAGGCATGGGCCTGCGCAGGCCGCGGCAGCGTGCCGCCGGCACACGCGGCGAGGGCGAGCGCGAACAGGCCGGCCAGCAGGGCGGGCAGGGCGCGGTGGGAGGGCGTCACGTGGGCACTGGACATCGGCATGGCATCCGGTGGATCAGGCATCTAGCAGATCCTGCATGGGGCCGAGGTTCCGGTCGAGGGCATGCGGCGCACGTTGCAGGCGGCGCAGGCCTGGCTTCCGGCTGCACCTCTGTGGCCGCCTGCGGCCCAGCGCGTCGGCGAACTGCTGCGAGGAGTAGTCGCCCAGCAGGTGCGCGTCGGCGAGCAGGAAGTCCGCGATCCGGCGCTCGATCGCGGACATGCGGTCGCGCTCGGCGCGGATCCTCAGCAGCGCTGCCATGGCCGCGGCCTGCCTGCGTGAGGCGCGTTCATGCCCAGGCCCCGACCGGCTCCAGCGCTTCGATGCGGCGGATGCCCAGCCCCGGCGCGTCGGTGACCGAGATCTCCGACTCGTTGAAGATCACCCCGCCCTCCACCGGGTTCCAGGCGCAGAGCGAGGGGCCGTCGAGGTCGACCTTGGTGATGGCGTCGGACTTGGCCACCGCCAGGTGCGCCGCCGCGGCCACGCTGATGCTGGATTCGAGCATGCAGCCGATCATGCACTCCACGCCGTACAGCGCGGCGATGTCGGCGATGCGGATGGCGTTCGACAAGCCGCCGGTCTTCATCAGCTTGATGTTGATGATGTCGGCCGCGCGCATGCGGATGAGGTCGATGACCTCGGTGGGGCCGAACACGCTCTCGTCGGCCATGATGGGCGTGTGCACGCGCTCGGTGACGTAGCGCATGCCCTCGAGGTCGCGCGCCTTCACCGGCTGCTCGACCAGTTCGAGCCGCACGCCCGCGTCCTCGAGCAGGCTGATCGCCGACACCGCCTGCTTGGCGGTCCAGCCCTGGTTGGCGTCCAGGCGCAGCAGCGCGCGGCCTTCGACGGCCGCATGGATCGCCTTGACGCGCTCGATGTCGAGGCCGATGTCCTTGCCGACCTTGATCTTGAGCGATTCGAAGCCGCGGTCCACCGCGCCCAGCGAATCGGCCACCATCTTGTCGATGTAGTCGACGCTGATGGTGATGTCGGTGGTGATCACCGAATCGCCCCCGCCGAGCATCTTGTACAGCGGCACGCCGTAGAGCTGGCCGAACAGGTCGTAGACGGCGATCTCCACCGCGGCCTTGGCACTGGTGTTCTTCTCCAGCGCCGTCTGCACGAGCTGGGTGATGCGGTTGAGGTTGGCGATGTCCTGCCCGATCAGCCGTGGCGCGATGAAGCGGCGGATGGCCTCGAGGATGGAGCCGTGCGTATCGCCCGTGATCACCGCGGTGGCCGGCGCCTCGCCCCAGCCGACGTGGCCGGTGTCGGTATGCACCTGGACCACGATGTCCTCCACGGCCTCCACGGTGCGCAGCGCGGTCTTGAAGGGCGTCTTCAGCGGAACCTTCAGCAGGCCGTAGCGGATGTCGGTGATCTTCATTCGGTGTCCGGAAAACAGGAAGGCGGCGGCGTGGTTACGGGCGGATGCGCTGGATGTTGGTGATCCGGTCCACGTAGCCCTGCGTCGCGTTGAACATCAGCGGCGTCAGCGGCGAGACAGTGACGCCGTTGGTCTTGGCGCGGTGCATGGCGCCGCCGCCGTCACGCCAGCTCAGGCCGGTGGTGTCGTGGATCACGTAGGGCTCGCCGTCCAGCTGGCCGATCACCATCACCACGTGGCCGGGGATGTAGACCAGATCGCCGGGCTGCAGCTCGCGCATCAGCGCCATGCGTCGCTCGCGTCCGTCGCGCTCGGTCAGCGCGATGCGGTTGAGCGCCGGGCTGACCGCCTGGTCGCCGGTATTGCGCGGAAGCTCCACGCCCATGCTGCGATAGACCTCGGAGACGAAACCGCTGCAGTCGCGCCCGTTGTAGCCGTGGCCCCAGCCGTAGCGCTCGCCGAGGAAGCGGAAGGCCTGGCGGATCAGGTTGGCCTGCGTCAGCGGCAGATAGTCCGCGGCGGAGGGTTCGATGCGCGGCAGCAGGGCGGGCGCGAAGGCCAGCGAGCCATCGTCGTTGCGCACCGGCAGCTCGATCACGTGCGAGGTGTAGCCATGCTGGCCGTTCACCGGCTCCGACACCGGCCACTCGGCCAGCACCGGCACGCGCAGGCCCATGTCCAGCTGCAGCTCCGACACCCGCGGCTCCTCGGGCGTGTAGACCGTATGCACCTCGGCGCCGGTCACCACGCGATAGGGCGCCTTGCGCGTATAGCCCAGCACGGCGTCCTTCGTGCCCATGGCGACGAAGCGCTTCTCGATCCAGGCCGCGTAGCGCGGGCTCACCACGAACCACCACTGGCCGTCGCGGCTTTCGTGCGCGATCGCCACCGGGTCGCCGGGAAACAGGGCGCTCTCCTGGAAGCGGTCGATGTCGTGGTCGTCGGGCGCGCTGAACACGCGCAGCGCCGTGGGGAAGCTGCGCAGCGCGGCGCGATGCACTACAAGCCCGTAGCGCGTAGGCCGGTCGGCAATGCGGTCGAGCGCGGCATTGGCGACGATGGCGTCGCGCGTGGCGCGCGGAACCGCGCGGCCGTCGGCGTCGAACAGCGGGCGCGTGGGCGGCGACGACAGGCGGCCCATCCACTGCGCGATGCGTTCGCGGGGCAACGTGGACGGCAGCGCGTCGAGGTCGTGGACGCTCCGGTCCAGCGCAGCGAGCCGCGCGTTCTGCGCTGCGATGGCGCCTGCGCCGAGAACGACGCGATCCGGCGTCGTCAGCCGCGCCACCCAGTAGTCGGGATCGAGCTGCGCGGCCTCGACGCCGATCACGCCGGTCTCCGCCGGCACGCGCCAGTCGCGAGCCCTCACGTGCGGCGAAGTGGCCAGGAGCAGTGAGACGGCGAAGAGGATGGAAAGACGCATGCTCATGTCCTGCCGTGGGGCGACTGCACGGGCCGGGGGCCACGGTGCGCGCATGGGAGGCGCGTCGATCGGCGGGAGTCGACCCCGCCTCGAATCCGCCGAGCGGCGGGTCGCGCCCGATTGCAATCCCGGACAGTCATCGTGCAGATCGGGACACCGGATGGGAAGACCGGGCGCGTGGCAGCGTCGCGTTTGAAGCGCCGGGCGGTCGGTGTCCTTGCGCGCCGCGCGAGCATGCGGTGCCGCTTGACCTGCGTCATCGCGCCCCATGCACGCGCGCAGCATGCTTCGCGCCTGCTCCCGGGATGTTTCTTGCATGGCTGACCACGACCTCCGCGGCTTCCTTGCCCGCCTCGAGCGCGCCCGCGACGTGGCGCAGGTGCCGCTGCCGGTGGATCCCGAGCTGGAATCCACCTCGCTCTGCCTGCGCGCACTCAAGGCGCAGGGGCCCGCGCTGCTGATGCGTGCCCCGGGCGGCGCGCGCATGCTCGGCAACCTGCTGGGCCATCGCAGGCGCATCGAGGCCGTGCTGGCCGGCCGCCCGCTGGCCTCGCTGCGCGAACTCGGCGAACTGCTCGCGGCCATCAAGGAGCCGCGCTGGCCATCGGGGCTGCGGCAGGCGCTGGCCACCTGGCCGGAACTGGCGCAGCTGGCGCACGTGGCACCGCGCACGGTGCGCGAGGCGGCCTTCCTCGACGAAACGCTGGAGAGGGGCGACGTCGACCTCGCGCGGCTGCCCATCCAGCGCTGCTGGCCGGAGGATGCGGGCAAGCTGGTCACGCTGGGGCTGGTGGTCACGCGCGGAACGCGCAAGCCGCGGCAGAACGTGGCCATCTACCGCATGCAGGTGATCGGCTCCAACCGCGTTGTCATGCGCTGGCTGGCCCACCGCGGCGGCGCGCTGGACTTCGCCGACTGGCAGGCCACGCGGCCCGGCGAGCCGTTCCCGGTGCTGGTGGCGATCGGCGCGGACCCGGCCACCCTGCTGGCCGCGGTGGCGCCGGTGCCCGACACGTTGTCGGAGTACGAATTCGCCGGGCTGCTTCGCGGCGAACGCACGCGCGTGTGGCGCAGCGCGGCCACCGGGCTCGACGCGCCCGCCGGCGCCGAGATCCTGCTCGAAGGCCACATCCACCCGGGCGACAGCGCGCTGGAGGGCCCCTTTGGCGACCACACCGGTTACTACAACGCGGTCGACCGCTTCCCCGTACTCACGATTGATCGCATGCACCTGCGCGGCGATGCGATCTACCACGGCAGCTACATGGGCCGCGCGCCCTTCGACGAGCCCTCGGTGATGGCCAGCGCGCTCAACGAGGTCTTCGTGCCGATCCTGCAGCGCGTCTTCCCCGAGGTGGTGGACTTCCACCTGCCGCCGGAAGCCTGTTCCTACCGCATCGCCGTCGTCTCGATCCGCAAGCAGTACGCGGGGCATGCGCGGCGCGTGATGATGGGTGTGTGGTCCTACCTGCGGCAGTTCACCTACACCAAGTTCGTCATCGTGGTCGACGACGACATCGACGCGCGCGACTGGTCGCAGGTGCTGTGGGCCATGTCCACCCGCATGGACCCGGCGCGCGACACGCTGCTGGTGGAGAACACCCCGATCGACTACCTCGACTTCGCCAGCCCCGTTCCCGGGCTGGGCTCGAAGATGGGCCTGGACGCGACGACCAAATGGCCCGGCGAGACCACCCGCGACTGGGGGCGGCCGATCCGGCCCGATGCGGAGGTCGAACGGCGCGTGGACCGGTTGTGGGAGGCGGTGTCGACGATGCGTGCCGCGGCGGCGGATTGACCGGCGCCGGCAATCGACCTTGCCGCCTGCCGGGCGGATTGCGTACCAAGGAAGGTCTGAACAACTCACCTCTTCCCGGCGATAAATGCCGCACCGCCTCCGGGGATGACGATCGATGCAGCTGGCATTCGGTGATGCCGAGGACCTGGGCCAGCGCAAGCGCACCCGGCGGGAGGCGTTTCTCGCCGAGATGGACCGGGTGGTGCCGTGGCAGGCGCTGCTGGGGCTGATCGAGCCGCACTACCCGAAGGC
>JBMOOW010000029.1:0-15622 GCA_049323195.1 Pseudomonadota bacterium
GGCAGCGCGGCCGACGGCGGCGTGCCGGCCGCCGCTGCACCGGCATCGGCCGGCTCCGCGGGGGCCTGCGCGGCCGCCTGGGCGCGCTCGCGCTCGGCCTGTTCGGCCTTCTCGCTGGCGGCGAGCTCGGCATCGGTCACCGGCACCTCCTGGCCCGGCAGCAGCCGGTAGAAGTCGTACTCGGTGGCCTTCGCGGGCTTGCCCTCGTCGTCCGCGGCCGCGGCCTGCGGGGCGTCGGCTTCCGGATCGACCACCGCCTCCTCGTCCACCGGCTGCGGCTGCGCATCGGGATTGGGCGTGGGGCGGAAGAAGCCGCCGTCGCCGGACTTGAACAGCTTCGGCGCGGCCAGCACGACCAGCAGCGTCAGTGCGACGCCGATGACCAGCCAGGCCCAGCCGGGCAGCCCGCCACCGTTGCCGCCGGAGCGGCGCGCCTGTGTCTTCGCGCGCTTACCGCCTTGTGCCATCACATCACCTCGGGGGCGGACACGCCCAGCAGACCCAGTCCATTCGCCAGCACCTGACGCGTCGCTGAAGCGAGCGCCAGGCGCGCGTTCCGCGTCGTAGCCTCGTCGACCAGGAACTGGTGCTCGTTGTAATACGACTGGAAGGCCTGCGCGAGTTCGAGCAGGTAGGCGGCGATCTGGTGCGGTTCCAGGTCGCGCCCGGCCGTCTCGACCACTTCCGGCCAGCGCGAGAGGGCGGCCACCAGCTCGTGCGTGGGCGCGTCGGCGAGGTCGAGCGGTTGCGCCAGGCCGGCCTCGAGGTCGAACGACAGGCCGCGTTCCTTCAGCTGGCGCATCAGGCCGCACATGCGCGCATGGCTGACCTGCACGTAGTAGACCGGATTGTCCAGCGACTGGCTGCGCGCGAGGTCGATGTCGAAGGTGAGCTGCGAATCGGGCTTGCGCGCGACCAGGAACCAGCGCGTGGCGTCGCGGCCGACTTCGTCGATAAGGTCGCGCAGGGTGAGGTAGCTGCCGGCGCGCTTGGAGAGCTTCACCTCCTCGCCGCCGCGCATCACCGTCACCATCTGGTGCAGCACGTATTCGGGCCAGCCCTGCGGGATGCCGACATCGAGCGCCTGCAGGCCGGCGCGCACGCGCGCGAGCGAGCCGTGGTGGTCGGCGCCCAGTTCGGTGATCGCGCGCTCGTAGCCGCGCTGCCACTTGGAGAGGTGATAGGCCACGTCTGGCACGAAGTACGTGTACGTGCCGTCGGACTTGCGCATCACGCGGTCCTTGTCGTCGCCGAAGTTGGTGGTGCGCAGCCACAGCGCGCCGCCGTCCTCGTAGGTATGGCCCTTGGCGATCAGCTCGCGCACGGTCTCCTCGACCTTGCCGTCGGTATAGAGCGAGCTTTCGAGGAAGTAGACGTCGAAGGACACGCCGTAGGCCTCGAGGTCGAGGTTCTGCTCGCGGCGCAGCCAGGCCACGGCGAACTGACGGATCGCGTCGAGGTCGCCGGGGTCGCGTGCGGCAGTGACGGTGTGGCCCTCGACTTCCACGCTCTCGCCGCGCAGATAGGCCTGGGCCACGTCGATGATGTAGTCGCCGCGGTAGCCGTCCTCGGGCCAGCCGGCATCGTCGGGCCCGCGGCCCTGCGCGCGCGCCTGCACGCTGATGGCGAGGTTGTGGATCTGCACGCCGGCGTCGTTGTAGTAGAACTCGCGCGCAACGTCCCAGCCGTTGGCCTCGAGCACGCGCGCGATGCAGTCGCCGATCACCGCGGCGCGGCCGTGGCCCACGTGCAGCGGGCCGGTGGGGTTGGCCGAGACGTACTCGACGCCGGCGCGATGGCCGCGCCCGGACTCGTTGCGACCGAAGCGCGCGCCCTGCGCCATCGCTTCGCGCAGCACGCCACGCCAGGCCGCTTCGGCCACGTGGAAGTTGATGAAGCCCGGGCCGGCGATCTCCACCTTGTCGATGGCCTCGTTGGCCGGCAGCGCATCGACCAGCAACTGCGCGATCGCGCGCGGGTTCGACTTCGCCGGCCGGGCCAGAAGCATCGCGGCATTCGTCGAGAAATCGCCCTGCGCGCGGGTCTTGGGTCGCTCGATCACGAACTCGGGCGTGGCGAGATCGGCGGGCAGGTGGCCGGCGGCGCGCAGGGACTCGATGGCCTGCGCGACCAGCGCGCGGAGGGTGGATTTCACGGGCGGGACCGGTGGGAAAAACGGGGCGGGGATTGTACGCGAGGGGGTCGTGCTGCCCTGAACGGGTGGGTGGCCGCCCGCGCCGCGGGGCCGACCCAGGAAGCACCCGGGCGACGCCGGCAGCGGGCCCGTCCGCCCCGTCGGTGCCAGGGCACCACCCGGGTAAGCACAAGGCACCCGGGACGATCCGGCCGTCGCGGCACCGTCGCGCCCCGGGCGCGGCCGAGCCGGGGATGCGCTGCACTCACCCGGGCTGCAGTGATCGCGACGCTACACCCAGCCCCGCGCGGCCATCGAGGTGGCCGGCCCGTCGCCGACCACGAAATGGTCGAGCAGGCGCACATCCACCAGCGCCAGCGCCTGCTTCAGGCGCGCGGTCACCGCGCGGTCGGCGGACGAGGGCTCCGGGCTGCCGCTGGGATGGTTGTGGCCGACGATGACCGCCGCGGCATTGCAGGCCAGCGCGCGGCGCGCGACCTCGCGCGGGTGCACCTCCGCGCCGTCGATGGTGCCGGTGAACAGCTCCTCGAAGCCGATCACCCGATGGCGCGTGTCCAGGAACATGGCGGCGAAGACCTCCTGCGGACGGCCGCGCAGGCGCTGGGCGAAGTAGCGGCCGGCCGACGGCGGATCGTGCAGGGCCTGGCCGCGCTCGAGCTCCGCCGCGAGCACGCGCTGCCCGAGTTCGAGGGCGGCGGCCAGCTTGCAGGCGCGTGCCGGGCCGAGGCCGGGCAGGGCGGCGAGGCCCTCGGCGCCGCGTTCGAGCAGGACGCGCAGCGGCCCGTGCGCGGCCAGCAGGTCGCGCGCGGTCGCCACCGCGTCCTGTCCGCGCAGGCCCGAGCCGAGGAAGAGGGCGAGCAGCTCGGCATCCGAGAGCGCGCCGGCGCCGCGGGCGAGCAGCTTCTCGCGCGGGCGCTCGGCGGCCGGCCAGTCGCGGATGTGCATGGTGTCCCTCCATGGACGCATCGATCCTTCCCCGCCATTGCAGCGCGAAGCGTGCGCCGCGTCCGTCGGGCCGCTTCCGGCCTTCGGGTAAGCTGTCGGCCGCCTCCTGTGTAGGACTTTCCGCCACGTGACCGCGCTTTCCGGCCATCGCATCCTGCTGTGCGTGACCGGCGGCATCGCCGCCTACAAGAGCGCCGAGCTGGTGCGTCGCCTGCGCGAGGCCGGCGCCGAGGTGCGCGTGGCGATGACCGAGAACGCGCAGCGTTTCGTCGGCGCCACCACCTTCCAGGCGCTTTCCGGCCAGCCGGTGCGCACCTCGCTCTGGGACGAGGCCGCCGAGGCCGCGATGGGCCACATCGAGCTGGCGCGCTGGGCGAGTGCGGTCCTCGTCGCTCCGGCCTCGGCGAACACGCTCGCCAGGCTCGCGCATGGCTTCGCCGACGACCTCGTCTCCACCCTGTGCCTGGCCACCGAAGCGCCGATCGCCGTCGCGCCGGCCATGAACCGCGTGATGTGGGCCGCCGCCGCCACGCAGGCCAACGTCGCCACCCTGCGCGAACGCGGCGTGCTGGTGCTCGGCCCCGGCCGTGGCGAGCAGGCCTGCGGGGAGAGCGGCGAGGGGCGGATGCTCGAGCCCGCGGACATCCTGCGCGCGCTTGGCGGAGACGCCGTATGAGCACGCTCGCCGGCAGGCGCATCGTGGTCAGCGCGGGGCCGACGTACGAGGACCTCGATCCCGTGCGTTTTCTCGGCAACCGCAGCAGCGGGAAGATGGGCTTCGCGGTGGCCGCCGCCGCCGCCGCGCGCGGTGCCGAGGTAGTGCTCGTGGCCGGGCCGGTGTCCCTGCCCACGCCCGACGGGGTGAGGCGCATCGACGTGCGCAGCGCCGCGCAGATGCATGCGGCGGTGATGGCCGCGCTGCCCTGCGACGTCTACATCGGCGCCGCGGCGGTGGCCGACTACACTCCGGTCGCGGTCTCGCCCTGCAAGCTCAAGAAGCAGGCCGGGCAGGACGGGCTCACGCTGGAGCTGGTGCGCACGCGCGACATCCTCGCCGAAGTGGCCGCGCATGCGCGGCGACCTGCGCTCGTGGTGGGCTTCGCCGCGGAGACGCATGACGTGGAAGGCTATGCACGCGGCAAGCTGGCCGCCAAGAAGCTCGACCTCATCGCCGCCAACCGCGTCGGCGTCGAAGGCTCCGGTTTCGAGAGCGACCAGAACACGCTGCTGGTCTTCGACGCCGAGGGCGCGGCCACGCTGGGCCCGGGCGCGAAGGCCGACATCGCGCGCGGCCTGCTCGACCTGGTGCAGGCGAGGCTGGCATGAGCGAACGCACGATCGAGGTCCGCCTGCTCGACGCGCGCTATGGCGCCGAATGGGCGCTGCCCGAGTACGCCACGCCCGCGAGCGCCGGCGTCGACCTGCGCGCGGCGCTCGATGCGCCGTTGGCGATCGCGCCGCGCGCCACGCATCTGATTCCGACCGGCCTGTCGATCCACATCGCCGATCCCGGCCTGTGCGCCGTCATCCTGCCGCGATCCGGCCTCGGGCATAAGCACGGCATCGTGCTCGGCAACGGCACCGGGCTGATCGACGCGGACTACCAGGGGCCGCTGATGGTCAGCGTCTGGAACCGGGGCGAGGCGGCTTTTACGATCGAGCCGGGGGATCGCATCGCCCAGCTGGTCGTGCTGCCGATCGTGCGGGCGCGCTTCCAGGTGGTCGACACATTCGAAACGAGCGAGCGCGGCGCCGGTGGCTTCGGCCATACCGGCGTGCGCTGAGCGGGAGGCGGAGATGACGGAACACAAGGTCGGCGGTCGCGCGAACGTGGCCGCGCAGCTGAAACAGGCGCTGCCCCTCGTGGCCGTGCTGGGGCTGGTGCTGGCCGGCTGGTTCGGTTTCAACGCCTGGCGGCTCTGGAACGACAGCCAGCGACGCGACGCCGTGGTGGCAGTGCGCGACGCCGCGGTGCGGACCGCGCAGGACGCGCTGGCCGCGGCGCACAAGCGCTTCGCCGCGCAGTTGCAGGCGCCGGCGGTGCGCAATGCGCTGGCCCGCGGCGACCTGGCCGATGCCGGCGCATCGCTCACGCGTGGCTGGGCGGGCCCCGACAGCGCTGTCGTGCTGCCGGCCGACCTCGACGCCAGCTACGCCGCGCTCGGCCAGCCCAGGGCGGCGGGTTACGGTCGCCTCGCGGTGATGGAAGCGGCGCTCGCCGCCGGCAAGCCCGTCTCCGGCGCGATCCGCGAGCAGGGCCGGCTGTGGATGGGCCTGGCCGCGCCGGTGACCGCGGCCACCGGCCCCGCGGTGGCCTTCGTGCGGCTTCCCTTCGCGCCCTTCGCCGCCGGCATCGACAAGGCCGAGGGCGGCGCCGCCACCTACGTGGCCCTGCGCCAGGGCGGCGTCAGCCTGGCCGAGCGCGGTGATGCCGCGCTGGCCGGCAGCGCCGAGGCGCTGGCGCGGCCGGTGCCGGGCAGCGACCTGCGCGTGGCGGCGGCGGTGCCCGACGTGGCCGGCGGCCCGCTGGGCCTGGGACCGCTGGGCCAGGCCATCGCGGCGCTGCTCTCGCTGGCCCTCGCCATCGCCGCACTGCTGGCGCCGAAGTGGCTCGCGCGCCGCGCCACGGGTGGCCCGGTCGACACCGCCGACCATGCGCCCACGCTCGCCGACGTGGTCCGCCCCAGCGAACCGCCGCCGGTGCCGGCGGCCACGCCGGAAGCCGTGGTGGCGCGCCTGGCGCTGGACCGCGGCATCTTCCGCGCCTACGACATCCGCGGCATCGTCGGCCAGAGCCTGGACGCCGGCATCGCGGAACTGATCGGCCAGGCCATCGGCACCGTGATGCACGAGCAGGGCCTGCGCGACATCGTGGTCGGCCGCGACGGCCGGCTCTCCGGCCCCGCGCTCACCGACGGCCTGGTCACCGGCCTGCGCCGCGCCGGCCGCAACGTGGTCGACATCGGCATGGCGCCCACGCCCGTCACCTACTTCGGCGCCTACCACCTGCGCGCCGGCTCCTGCGTGTCGGTGACCGGCAGCCACAACCCGCCGGACTACAACGGCTTCAAGGTGGTCGTCGGCGGCGAGACGCTCTCGGGCGACGCGATCATGGACCTGTACGCGCGCATCGCCGACGACCGCCTGCACACGGCGCCGTCGCCGGGCAGCCTGGAGCAGCGCGACATCGCCGAGGACTACGTCCAGCGCATCGCCTCCGACATCCAGATCGACCGCCCGCTCAAGGTGGTGGTGGACGCCGGCAACGGCGTGGCCGGCGAGATCGGCCCGCGCGTGCTGGAGGCCATCGGCGCGGAAGTCATCCCGCTCTACTGCGACATCGACGGCACCTTCCCCAACCACCATCCCGACCCCAGCGAGCCGCACAACCTCACGGATCTCGTGCAGATGGTGCAGCGCCTGGACGCCGACCTCGGCATCGCCTTCGATGGCGACGGCGACCGCCTGGGCGTGGTGACGCGCGAGGGCGAGAACATCTTCCCCGACCGCCTGCTGATGCTGTTCGCCGCCGACGTGCTCGAACGCAACCCGGGCGCGGTGATCCTGTTCGACGTCAAGTGCACCGGCCGCCTGCCGGGCCACATCCTCCGCCACGGCGGCAGCCCGCTGATGTGGAAGACCGGCCATTCGCTGATCAAGGCCAAGATGCGCGAGACCGACGCGGAGCTCGCCGGCGAGATGAGCGGCCACTTCTTCTTCAAGGAGCGCTGGTATGGCTTCGACGACGGCATCTACGCCGCCGCGCGCCTGCTGGAGATCCTCGCCGCCGCCCCGGCCACGCCGGGCGAGACGCTGGCCGCGCTGCCCAACGGCGTGTCCACGCCGGAGATCAAGGTCGACGCGCCTGCCGGCAACCCGCACGCCTTCGTCGAGCGCTTCCGCGAGAACGCGAAGTTCGAAGGTGCGCGGTTGTCGACCATCGACGGCCTGCGCGTGGACTTCCCCGACGGCTGGGGCCTGGTGCGCGCGTCCAACACCACGCCGGTGCTGGTGATGCGCTTCGACGCCGATTCCGCCGACGCGCTGGCGCGCATCCAGTACGCCTTCCGCGAGCAGATCCACCTGCTGCAGCCGGATCTCGAACTGCCGTTCTAAGACGCGGCCTCGGCGCGCGGCGCGACCGCGGGCCGGGCGCCCGCGTTTCCACCGGGGCGTACAGGGCCGCGAATGCCCGGCGGCCGGCCGGTCGCCGGGGCGGTGCCCGGGCCGTCGCGGCGGGGGCTCAGCCCGCCGGCAGCACCGGCGCGGCCCCGGGCATGCGCAGTTCGCGGTAGCGCGCGACGGCTTCCTCGAGCTGCGCGCGGATCGCCTCGCCGCTTCGTTGCAGCCGTGCAAGCGCCGCCTGCTGCTGCCGCAGCTGCGCATGCTGCGTGCGGATGTCGTCGGCCAGCTTCTTCGGCACGGGGCGCTGCGCCAGCTCCGCCTCGCCGGCACGGCGCAGCAGGTCGACCAGGATCACCCGGATGCCGGCGATGCCCATCTGCGCGGTCTTGACCGAATCGCGGTTGAGCGCGATGCGGTTGTCGAAGGCGCGCCGCAGGGCGTCCTCGCTGTCGAACGAGTGCACCATCGCCATGACGCGGCGCATCTCGGCCTCCGCCGCGGCTTGCTCTTCCTGCTCGGCGCGGGCGGCAGCCTCGGCGGCGGCCCGTTCCTCCGGGGTCAGGGCCCGGTCGACGCGCGCGGTCGGCAGGCCGCTGCGCGGATTGATCTCCGTCCGCGCCGAGTCCACCGCCGTGGCCGGCAGCGCATCCCCGCACACCTTCCGGCCGCCCTCGTTCCAGCAGTACAGCTTCTTGGCCGGCGCCTCGGCCTTCTGCGCCGTGGCCAGCGGGGCCAGGCCCAGCAGCAGGGCGGCGGTCAGCAGGCGGGTGCGGGACATGCGGGCTCCGGACGGCGGTGCGGTCGGCTGGCAGTCAAGCAAGTATCACGCCAGTCTGACTCAGGTGCAGCCATAGGCGTCACGGTATGCCAGCAGCCGCTCACGCTCGGCCTGCAGCACGCCGCCGGCCGCCATCGCCAGCAGGTCTTCCAGCCGTGCCACCGCGATCACCGGCAGGCCGTGCTCCTGCGCGACAGTTTGTGCCGCCGAGCGTCGGGAGCGTGCGGGGTCCACCGCCTCCTGGCGGTCGAGCGCGATCACGATGCCGGCCGCCGTGCCGCCCGCGGCCGCGATCTGCGCCAGCGACTCGCGCACGGCGGTGCCGGCGGTGATGACGTCATCGACGATCAGCACCCGGCGCCCGGCCAGCGGTGCGCCGATCAGCACGCCGCCCTCGCCGTGCGCCTTGGCTTCCTTGCGGTTGAAGGCCACGGGCAGGTCGCGCCCGCGGCGCGCGAACTCGCAGGCCAGCGCGGTGGCCAGCGGAATTCCCTTGTAGGCCGGGCCGAAGAGCAGGTCGAAGGCGAGGCCCTCGGCCTCCAGCGCGTCGGCGTAGCAGCCCGCCAGCTCCGCCAGCGCGGCGCCGGAATCGAAGCGCCCGGCGTTGAAGAAGTAGGGGCTCACGCGCCCGGACTTGAGCGTGAACTCGCCGAAGCGCAGGGCGTCCACGCGCAGCGCGAGCTCGAGGAAACGGGTGCGGTAAGTCATGAGGGCAGAGAGTCGGGATTCGGGATTCGGGATTCGCCAAAGCGGCGCGCCGCGGATAGGGTAGCCCGTCCGCGATCGCGGCTCGCCGGCAGCCCGCGGCCTTGCCGCCGGACCGCGTTGTTCCGAATCCCGAATCCCGAATCCCGACCCGATGCGTGTCATCAGCTTCAACGCCAACGGCTGGCGTTCCGCCGCCCGCAAGGGCTTCCTCGACTGGCTGCACGAACGCGACGCCGACGTGCTCTGCGTGCAGGAGACCAAGGCCCAGGAGGACCAGCTGCGCCTGCCCGCGCTGCTGCCCGACGGCTTCCATGCCTACTTCCGCGACGCCAGCACCAAGAAGGGCTACAGCGGGGTCGCCATCTACACCCGTCGCGAGCCGGACGAGATCCGCTCCGGCCTGGGCTGGGACGCCTTCGACGAGGAGGGCCGCTTCATCGAGGCGCGCTTCGGTGACCTCTCGGTCGTCTCGGTCTACGTGCCCTCCGGCACCACGGGCGAGCTGCGGCAGGGCTTCAAGGAATCGGTGATGGCCTGGTTCCAGCCCATCCTGCGCGAGTGGCTGGCCAGCGGTCGCCGCTACATCGTCTGCGGTGACTGGAACATCGTGCGTTCCCGCCGCGACATCACCAACTGGACCTCCAACCAGAAGCAGACCGGCTGCCTGCCGCACGAGCGCGCCTGGCTCAACGGCCTGATCGCCGACCCCCACGGCGACGGCTCGCCCTGCGCCGGCGACCTCGGCTGGCTCGACAGCTTCCGCGTCGCCAAGCCCGATGAATGCGCCGAGTACACCTGGTGGAGCAATCGCGGACAGGCGCGCGCGAAGAACGTAGGCTGGCGCATCGATTACCAGCTGGTCACGCCGAACCTGCGCGACGCGATCGTCCATTGCGAGACGCACCGCGAACCGCGCTTCTCCGACCACGCCCCCTACATCGTCGACTACGACCTGAAGGACTGGACCCGATGACCGAAGGCGCCCCGCAACCCGTGAGCTACAAGGGATGGCGCGGAATCCGCCGCGCCTTCGGCACGCCTTCGGCGCTGACCATGCTGATGCTGGGCTTCGGCAGCGGCCTGCCCTTCCTGCTGATCGCCTCGGCCACGCTGTCCACGCGCCTGCGTGACGTCGGCCTCGAGCTGGGCCAGATCGGCCTGATCTCGCTGGCGAGCTTCTTCTATCTGCTGAAGTTCGTGTGGGCGCCGCTGATGGACCGCTACGCGCTGCCGGTCACGGCCTTCCTGGGGCGCCGCCGCTCGTGGCTGTTCGCCGCGCAGGTGGTGGTCGCCATCGGCCTGGTCGGACTGGCATACACGCGGCCCGAGCTGGGCGTCAGCGGCCTGGTGGCATGGGTGCTGGTCGCCTCCTTTGCCGGCGCCACGCAGGACGCGGCGGTCGACGCCTACCGCATCGAGATCGCGCCGGTGCATGCGCAGGCCGCGCTCGCCGCCACCTACACGCTGGGCTACCGCTTCGGCCTGATCCTGGGCGGCGCGGGCGCGCTTTACATCGCCGAATTCCGTGACTGGACGTTGGCCTACCTCGCCATGGCCGCGCTGATGCTGCTGCCCATCGGCGCGACGCTGCTGTCGCGTGAACCGGTCGCGCCGGAGACCACGGTCATCCGCCGCATCGATGTCCTCGGCGCATTCTGGCAGCCCTTCACCAGCTTCTTCCGCAACAACGGTGTCGCGCTCGCGCTCGTGCTGCTGCTGTTCGTCGGCCTCTACAAGTTCCCGGACCAGGTGATCGGGGTGATGGCCGGCCCGTTCTACCTGGACTCGGGCTATACCAAGGCCGACATCGCCACCGTATCCAAGCTCTACGGTGTATGGACGGGCATCGTCGGCGCGTTCCTCGGCGGCATCGCCGTCGCGGCCTTCGGGTATCGGCGCATGCTGCTGATCGCGGCGATCGCGGTGGCGCTGTCGAACCTCGCCTTCCTGCTGATGGCGCAGAACCCTTCCGAGATCTGGGCCTTCTATGCGGCGATCACCGCCGACAACCTCTCGCAGGGCTTCGCCGGCGTCGTGCTCACGGCCTTCATGTCCTCACTGACCGACCGCGCGTTCACCGCGACCCAGTTCGCACTGCTGGTCTCGCTCGCCAACCTGCCGGGCAAGTTCGTCGGAGGCGTCTCCGGCTACATCGTCGAGGCGACGAGCTACAGCGCCTTCTTCGCGATGAGCGCGCTGACCGTGATCCCCACGCTGCTGCTGCTGGCCTGGCTGTGGCGGCGGATCCGCGAGGAAACGCCCGACGCGGTTCCGGCACCGGCCGCCGCCGCATAGCGGCCGGAGCCTGCCGCCACGCCGGGAGGCGCGCTCCAGGCCTCGCTCCCTCCGGGAGACGGGCGGGATGCGGGCTAGGTGGCGCCAGGAAACGCCAGTACTGGGCGACCTGCTTCACAAGAGCCGCCAATGGCGCTCGATACTCCAGCGCGGCATGTACCCGGGCATCGCCGCTGCGATCAGACCGGATACACCGCCCCCAACACCCGCCATCCCGCCGCGCCGGTCGCCGACGGCAGGTTGCCCGGCCGCCCCAGCAGCGTCTGCCGCGCGAGCCATGCGAAGGCCGCGGCTTCCACGAAGTCCGCGTCCAGGCCGTGTGCGTCGGTCGACTCGATGCGGCAGTGGGGCAGGAGCTGGCCGATGCGGGCCACCAGCGCCGCGTTGCGCACGCCGCCACCGCAGAGCAGCGCACGCGAGGTCGACGGCTGCTGCGCCAGCAGCGCATCGACCACCGTGCGCGCGGTGAGTTCCAGCAGCGTCGCCTGCACGTCCTCGACGCGTTCGTCGCCGGCCAGGTGCGCATCGACCCAGCCCAGATGGAACTGCTCGCGCCCGCTGCTCTTGGGCGGCGGCAGCGCGAACCAGGGTTCGGCCAGCAGGCGTGCGAGCAGGGCCTCGTCCACTTCACCCTGCGCGGCGAGCGCGCCGTCGCAGTCGAAGGGCGCGCCGGTATGGCGCAGGCACCAGGCGTCCATCAACGCGTTCGCCGGCCCCGTGTCGAAGCCGCGCACGGGGCCGTGCGAGGGCAGCAGCGTGTAGTTGGCGATGCCGCCGAGGTTGAGCACCGCGCGGTCCTCGCCGGCCTCGCGCAGCACCGCGGCATGGAAGGCCGGCACCAGCGGCGCGCCATGGCCGCCCGCGGCGATGTCGCGCCGCCGGAAGTCGGCCACGGTGGTGATGCCGGTGCGCTCGACGAGCACGCTCGGATCGCCCAGCTGCCAGGAGAAGGGCGCGCGTCCGTCGCCGGCCGCGCCGGCGGGGCGATGGCGCACCGTCTGTCCGTGCGAACCGATCGCCTGCACCTCGCCCGCGCCGATGCCCGCGGCGTGCAGCAGCACGCGCGTCGCTTCGGCGAAGGTTTCGGCCACCAGCACGTCCAGCGTGCCGATCTCGTCCAGCGAGGTCGCTTCCCCGCCTTGGCCCAGCTCGACCAGCCGCGCACGCAGCGCCGGCTGCCAGGGATGCGTCAACGCGTGCAGCACCTCGCAACGGGTGTGCGCGTCGTGCTCGGAAAAGCGAACGAGCGCGGCGTCGATCCCGTCCGCGCTCGTTCCGGAGATCAGGCCGACGTAGAGCCCGTCGGCCCGCGCCTGGCCTCCCATCAGGAGCGGTTGCGCACGGTCTTCTTGCCGTCCGCCTTGGCGACGTTGCGGCTGGCGGGCAGCTCGTCGGCGGCGTAGATGATGTTCTCGACCTGGCGGATGCGCGCCAGCGCCACGCGCGTCTGCTGGCGGAACTGCGCCAGCGCCACGCCCGACAGCGGCTCCGGCGGCGGCATGGTCACGCTCAGCGGATTGCGGTGCACGCCGTTGATCTGGAATTCGTAGTGCAGGTGCGGGCCGGTCGACATGCCCGACGAACCCACGTAGCCGATCACCGTGCCCTGCGCGATGCGCTGGCCCGGCCTGACGCTGCCGAAGCGCGACATGTGCGCATACAGCGTGGTGTAGCCGCGGCCATGGTCGAGCATCACCGCGCGGCCGTAGCCGCCCTTCCAGCCGACGAACTTCACCCGCGCATCGCCGGCGGCCATGATCGGCGTGCCGGTGCCGGCGCCGTAGTCCACGCCCTTGTGCATGCGCATGCGGCCCAGAACCGGGTGGCGGCGCGCGCCGAAGCCCGAGGTCAGGCGCGCGTACGGGATCGGCATGCGGATGAAGCTCTTCTTCAGCGAGCGTCCGTCGGCGGTGAAGAACTCCGGCTTGCCATTGCGGGTGAAGCGGAAGGCCGAGTGCAGCTTGTCGCCGGTGGTGAAGGTCGCGGCCAGCACCGGACCGGTGCGTACCAGCTCACCCTCGCGCCAGGTCTGCTCGACCACGACCGAGAAGCGGTCGTTCGCGCCGACGTCGTCGTTGAAGTCGATGTCGTACTTGAACATCTCGTCGGTCAGCGTGTTGACGTGCTGGCTCGTCAGCCCGAGCTTGCGCGCCGAGCGGTACAGCGAGCTGCCCACCTTGCCGCTGATGACGACGGTGCGCGTCTCCACCGGGCGCACCGTCACCTTCTCCTTGATGCTCTCGCCGGCGACCACGAGTTCGATGCGGTGGCTGTCGTCGCGGTCGAAGCGGAAGGTACGCAGCTGCCCGTTCGCGGCGAGGTCGAAGGCCAGCTCCATGCCCGGCTTGAGGCGACGCAGGTCCTGCTTCACGCTCGGATGCGCGAGCACCTTCTCGCGCATGTCGGCCGGGATGTCGAACTCGTCGAAGATCGAGGCCAGGGTGTCGCCGCGGCTGACCGTCACGATCTGCCAGTTCTCGCCATTGGCGCCCTGCGTGCGCGCGATCGGCAGCGGCGGCAGCGTCAGCGCCATCGAATGGCGCGGCACCGGCACGTTGTCGCGGGTGACCACCGGCCGGTCGAAGCCCGGCACGATCGCGGCGACGAGCATCGCGCCCATCGCGAACAGGCTGGCATGCGCCCACTGCCGACGCGTCCAGCGCCCGTTGAACCCCGTACCCTCCTGCGCCGCGACCGGCCGATGCAGCGCGGCTTCGCGAAGGGCATCCAGGCGCGCGCGGCGCGCCGAGGCGGTGTCTGTCATGCTGGTTCCCCCGGAAGGCCGTGCAGGCCCCGTCACGACCGTAAAATAGTCACGCCAACTCTGTGCGTCAAACCATTGATGCGCCTAGTTTTTTTCGTCAAGGCGTTTTTTACGTTCGTTTAACTTATTTGACGACCCGGGTCGCGAGTCGCGCAGGGTCGCGAGACACGACATGTCCCAGAACGACCTGATCGACCTCATCGCGCGCGGCGCGGACGAGATCCTCAAGCCCGAAGAACTGGCCAAGCGGCTGGAATCGGGCCGCCCGCTGCGGGTCAAGGCCGGCTTCGACCCGACCGCCCCGGACCTGCACCTGGGCCATACCGTGCTGCTCAACAAGATGCGGCAGTTCCAGGACCTGGGCCACCAGGTGATCTTCCTAATCGGCGACTTCACCGGAATGATCGGCGACCCCACCGGCAAGAACGCCACGCGCAAGCCGCTCACGCGCGAGGACGTGCTGGCCAATGCCGAAACCTACGCCGACCAGGTCTTCAAGGTGCTCGACCGCGAACGCACCGAGGTGCGCTTCAACTCCGAGTGGTTCGGGCAGATGTCGGCCGCCGACATGGTCAGGCTCGCCGCGCAGCACACCGTGGCGCGCATGCTCGAGCGCGACGACTTCTCCAGGCGCTTCGCGGCGCACCAGTCCATCGCCATCCACGAGTTCCTCTATCCGCTCGTCCAGGGCTATGACTCGGTCGCGCTGAAGGCCGACGTCGAGCTCGGCGGCACCGACCAGAAGTTCAACCTGCTGATGGGTCGCGGCCTGCAGGAACACTACGGCCAGCCGCCGCAGATCGTGCTGACCATGCCCCTGCTCGAAGGCCTGGACGGCGTCCAGAAGATGAGCAAGTCGCTCGGCAACTACATCGGCATCAACGAGCCGGCGATCGACATCGTCACCAAGGCCATGAAGATCGGCGACGAGCTCATGTGGCGCTGGATCGAGCTGCTGAGCTTCGAGATCACGATCGCCGAAGCGCAGCGCCTGCGCGCCGACATCGATTCAGGCGTCCTCAATCCGCGCGATCTCAAGCTTCGCCTCGCCCGTGAGCTGGCCGCACGCTTCCACGGTGCCGCGGCTGCCGAGCAGGCCGTCGCCGGCTGGAACGCCGCGGTCCGCGGCGAGGGCGACATCTCGCAGTTGCCGCTGACCGAGGTGGCGGTACCGGTCGAAGGCCTGCGCATCGCCGCGCTGCTGACCGCGGCCGGCCTCACGCCCAGCAACTCCGCGGCCAGCCGCAAGCTCAAGGAGCGCGCCGTGCGCGTGGACGGTGAGGTCTTCGAGGACGCCCAGCGCGTCTTTACCGCCGGTTTCGAGGGCGTGCTCGCGGTCGGCAAGCGGAACTTCGCCCGGATCCGGCTCGTCGGCTGAATCTTTCGAAAATTTCGCTCACAGGGGCTTCACAACGGCGGCGAGTGCCGACATAATGGTCGACCCAGCTGATGACGCCGCCGCCCTCGGCGGCCATGAAATCAAACGGCGGGGACGCGGCAAAAAATCTCGATCGCAAGGTGTTGACAGTGATCGAAACTGCTGTAAGATGGGCGGCTCACTCGGACGGACTGAAGGTTCGGCGGGGTGAGGGAAGAAAGGGAAGGCGCTGAGGCCGGACCTTGCGATCTTTGACAGTGTGCGCAGGTGACTTGTGCGGGCGTCTGGTGGTGGATGACTGTCCATCGCAGTTGTCTCGTATCAAGCACAAAGATTCAAGCATGCAAATGCAAGCTGAGTTTTGGTGCCTGGACGGGCTCTGCACTTGAAGCTTTAGCTGATCCTTCGGGATTGGTTGCAAAACTTAAGTGAAGAGTTTGATCCTGGCTCAGAGTGAACGCTGGCGGCAGGCCT